>JAUNOT010000003.1:0-10229 GCA_030537065.1 Conchiformibius sp. | reverse complement strand
CAAACCAAATTTTAGAATTGGAAAGTACCCGCAAGTTCAGTATAATCCAGCAAATTCGTGTTAATTTAGATTAACAACACAAACCACCCCACACCAAAACGGTAAGGACATTTCCAATGAATTCTTCCCAATACAAAAACCAAGGCTCCGCCCTGTTCACTGCCGTTGCCGGCCTCGTTATCGTTGTTTCCACCTTATTTTTACTAGTTAAACTGGCCGGAAGCGGCTACGGTGCGGCCGATGTGGCCGACACCACCGAAACCGCCACCGCCACCCGCATTATGCCTGCCGGTCGGGTGTTGATGGGCGACGGTACCGAACCCGGACAACGCACCGGCAAACAGGTTTTTGATAAAGTCTGCGCCCAATGCCACGGCGCAGATAAAACGGTAGCCTACTCTCCGAAAGTTGAAAACAATGCCGATTGGGCGCCGCGTATTGCCAAAGGTTTTGCCACTTTGGTGAGCAATGCCGTAAACGGTTTTCAAGGTGCGGGCAATATGCCGGCCAAAGGCGGCGATACCAGCCTGACCGATGACGAAGTGGCGCGCGCCGTTGCCTATATGGCCAATAAATCCGGTGCCAACTTTACCGAACCGCCCGTAGGCAGCAATGCTGCGCCTGCCGCCGCTTCTGAAGCGGCTGCTTCCGCCCCGTCTGCCGATGCTACCGACAGCCAAGCTGCCGCGCCGCAAGTTGATGCCGCCGCCGTACAGGATATGTTCCAAACATCTTGTTCTGCCTGCCACGGTGCAACTTCCGCCGTGCCGTTTGCGCCCAAAATCACCAAAAACGAAGATTGGTCAGCCCGCATTAAGCAGGGTAAAGAAACCTTGTTCAAACATGCCATTGAAGGCTATACCAATCCCAAAGGCGGCGTGATGCCCCCTAAAGGCGGTGCTGCCCAATTAAGCGACGAACAAGTTAAAGCCATTGTGATTTATATGGCCAACCAATCCGGTGGTAAATTCTAAAATCTGCATATAAAAAAGCGTATCCTTTTCGGGATACGCTTTTTTATTTCAGGCTGCCTGAAAACGGCTGCGCTCAATCTCCACGCCCACTTCTTGCACATCCGGCAAAATCCCCGGTTTCACCACGCGCAGGCGCAACCAAACCACCTGCTTAAATTGGGCAAATACAAACTGCGCCGTATGCTCCGCCAAACGCTCCAACAGCAGAAAATCGCATTGCGCCAATTCCTGCCGCACCGCCTCGCACACCATGCCGTAATGCACTGTATCGGCAATATCATCCGATTGTAGAGAAGGCGTTTCCAAGCCTATATCCAAATCCAAAACAAGGGTTTGACGGTTCTGCCGTTCCCATTCGTACACACCGACCAGCGTTTGCACCTTCATTCCGTGCAGGAAAACTTTGTCCATCGCGTTAAGTTCCGTTAAAATAGCAGACTCTTATTGTAAACCAAAATTTTGGAGTAACTATGGATTTCCTGCTGATTCTCGTGATGGTTCCCGCCGCCTACCTGCTCGGTTCGCTTTCCGCCGCCATCATTGTGTCGCGCTGGTTCGGTATGCCCGACCCGCGCAGCTACGGCTCGGGCAACCCGGGTGCCAGCAATATGCTGCGCAGCGGCCGCAAAGATGCCGCCGCCTACACGCTGGCAGGCGATGCCGTGAAAGGCCTGCTGGCGGTATGGCTGGCCTGCGGCCTGCAACATGCTTTGGATATGGGGGACGGTATTGTTGCCCTGTCGGCCATTGCCGTGGTTATCGGTCATATGTATCCCCTGTTTTTTAATTTTAAAGGCGGCAAAGGTGTGGCCACCGCTTTGGGCGTGATGTTGGGTATGTCGTTTTGGACGGCACTTTGGGCATTCGGTATTTGGGCGGTGATTGCGTTCAAATACAAAAAATCTTCGCTGGCCGCACTGGTGGCGGCTGCCTGCGCCCCGTTCCTGTTCTTTATTATTGAGCCATACCACCCGAAAATGGGCTGGGCATTGGTAATTATTGCCGCGCTGGTTCTGTACCGCCATAAAGACAATATCCAACGCCTGCGCGAAGGCCGTGAGCTGTTGATTGGCGAACCGGCACAACCTATTGCCGCTGCCGAAGCCGCCCCCGAGCCGAGTGCCGAAACCGAACCGGCCGCACCGAAAGAAACGGCTGAAACGGTGGCTGCCGAAAAATCCGTTCCGGCTGCCGAAACCGATAACGGCCAAAAATCCTAACATTTTATTTCACTGTTCCTTTCAGGCTGCCCGAACCCTTTTCAGGCAGCCTGAATCTTCCCTCTGCCGCCCTTATGAACACCACCCTCGACCAATGGCTTGCCCATCTTGAAACCGCCCACAGCAACGGCCTGATTGATATGGGCTTGGAACGCATCCGCCGCGTTAAAGAAAATATGGGACTGAACCCCGCCTGCCCCGTCATTATTGTCGGCGGCACCAACGGCAAAGGCTCGGTCTGCGCCTTTTTGTCGCGCATTTACAGCGAAGCAGGCTACAAAACCGGCACATTAACCAGCCCGCACCTGCTTCAGTTTAACGAACGCATCCGCGTCAACGGTCGCCCTGCCGCCGATTCCACCATTACCGCCGCCTTTGAACGCATTGAAGCGGCACGCGGCGACACCTCGCTAACCTATTTTGAATTTAATACGCTGGCGGCAGTAGATATTTTTATCCGTGCCGAAGTGGACGTGATGATTTTGGAAGTCGGTTTGGGCGGCCGTTTGGACGCAGTTAATATTTTTGATGCCGACTGCGCCGTCATCACCGGCATTGATTTGGACCACCAGTCGTATTTGGGCAACACTTTAGACAGCATCGCCTACGAAAAAGCCGGTATTTTCCGCAGCGGCAAACCGGCCGTGTGCGGCTGCAATCCGCCGCCCGATTCGCTCAAGCAGCACGCAAAAAAAATCGGCACGCCGCTTTTATTGATTAAACAAGACTTTGACTTTAGCCGTTTAGACCAGCAGCAATGGTCATTCCGCTTCAAACCGCTTTCAGGCAGCCTGCAACTGCCTGCGCGTAACCGCCATGCCCTGCCCATTCCCGCCCTGCGCGGCCACTACCAGCTCAACAATGCCGCTTGCGCACTTGCCGCGCTGGAGTGTTTAAACGAACGCCTGCCCGTGGATTTGGGTGCCATCAAGCGCGGACTATTGATGGCGGAAAACAAAGGCCGCTTCCAAGTGTTGCCCGGCCGTCCCGTTACCGTGTTGGATGTTGCCCACAATCCGCAGGCTGCACGCGCCCTGCGCCAAAACCTGATTGCCCTGCCCTTTGCCGGCCGCCGCATTGCCGTGTTCAGCATACTGGCCGACAAAGATGCCGACAGCGTCATTGCCACCCTCAAGGACCAGTTTGACGAATGGTATATCGCCCCCTTAAGCGTGCCGCGTGCCCTGCCCCTGCCGCAATTAGAAGCCAAATTACAACAACACGGCATCATTCACAGCCAAACTTTCGCCAATATTCAAGCAGCCTGCCGTGCTGCCTTATCAGCCGCAACGGAAAATGATAGAATCGTCGCATTCGGCTCATTCCACACCGTTGCAGAAGCAATGGCAGTTTGTCACTAACGGAACAAACCCATGAAAGAAAACCAAAACCACCCCAACCACGACACACCCGAACACGGCACGGAAACCGCACAGCCTGAAACCGCCCCCGTTCAAACACCGGAAGGCAACGGCGGCTACGTTATAGAAGAAGAATACGAACAGTTCAAACGCAAAAACCGCCGCCGCATGGTCGGTGCCGGCGCACTGGTGCTGATTGCAGGCAGCCTGTTTACCGCCGCCTCCAACAACCAACCGCCTACCGGCCCTACCCTTGCCCCCGAAAACCGTCAGGCAGCCGCACCGGCCGTTACCACCGACATCCTGCATCCGGGCAACGGCCGCGCTTCCGCGCCCGTTATCAACGTGGACGACAGCCAAAACGCCCCGATTAAAATTTCACGTAAAATTCAGGCAGCAGCGCCCTTGTCGCCCGAAGAAAAAGCCGCATTGGAAGCCCGCCAGCAGCGCGCCAAAGCCCAACGCTTGGCACAACAGCGCAAGCAAGAAGCCGAGCGTGCCGAGCGTGAAAGCAAAAACGCACTCAAAACCACCGATGCCGCCAACGTAAAAGACAAAGAAAAAGACCGCGACAGCATCAAACCGCAAAAAACCGCCGACCGCGCCAAAGAGCGTGAAGAAGAACAACGGCGCAAAAAAGCCCAAGCCCTAAGTGCCAAAGCCGAAGCCGAGCGCACCGCCAAAGAAAAGGCCGCCGCCGACAAAGCGCGTGAAGCACAACTGGCCGCCGATAAAAAACGCGCCAACGAACGCGCCAAACTGGAAAGCCAGAAGAAAACCCAAACCAATAACGACAAACTCGCCGCCGACAAACAACGCGAGAAAAACCGCAGCAGCGACAAAACCGCAGCAGCCAAAACCGAGAAAAAACCGCAAAATACCGCCGACAACACCGCAGGACGCAGAGTCACCGTTCAGGCAGGCGCGTTTGCCGACAAAGCCCATGCCCAAAAAGTTCAGCAACAACTCAAAAGCCTGAACTACTCCTCCCATCTGGAAGAAGTCCAAACCGCCAAAGGTACGGTTTACCGCGTGAAAACCGGCAAATTCGCCAACCAGACCGAAGCCAAAAACGCCATCGAACGCATTAAAGGCAAAGGCATGAACGGCGTTGTGGTCATCGGACAATAAAGCGTATGTTTACGACTTTTGACCTGCTGGCATTGGGTACGGTTTTAGGCTGTACCGCCATTTCTGCCATGCGCGGCATGATTTCAGAGCTGTTTGATTTCGGCGGCTGGATTGTTTCCCTGATTTTGGCACGCACCTTTGCCACACCGGCTGCCGCCGTTGTTTTTCCCGCCATGCAGCCGCGCGCCATGGCGGTTGTCTGTTCGTTTGTGCTGATTTTTATCCTAACGCGGCTGTTGCAGCATTTTCTGCGTTTTGCCTTTAATTCCGCCATCCGCAACAGCAAGCTGACCACCGGTGTAAACCGCATTATGGGCGGCATACTCGGCTCCCTGAAAGGGATTTTATTTGTCAGCATCGCGGTATTTGCGCTGTCGTTCAGCCGCCTGCCGCGCAGCTTGGAATGGCAGCAGGCGGTTACCGCGCCGTTTTTTGAAACTTTGGTTAAGGCGGCCGTCCCCTACCTGCCGGAAATTTTTGCCGACCAAGTGCATTTTCCGCGCGAGCCGCTTGAACCGGATGAGCCGAAAAAAAAGCGCCGCCGTCCGCCCGCCCTGCCGCCGGTCGAGCAGTTGTCACCGCGCGGATATTAGGCCGATGATGTCCTGCCGCGTGTTTACCCCTTTCCCCCAAGTGTTTTCAGGCAGCCTGAAACGTTTTACGGCGTTTTCAGGCTGCCTGAAAACGTTTGCCCCTTTTTATTTTCCTGCTTTATCACGGAGTTCAATTAAATTATGTGTGGCGTATTCGGATTAATTGCACACGAACCGGTTAACCAACTGCTTTATGACGGCCTGCAAATGTTGCAGCACCGCGGTCAGGATGCCGCCGGTATCGTTACCGCAGACGGCAGCCGTTTCCATATCCACAAAGGCAAAGGCATGGTGCGCGAAGTATTCCGCACCCGCAATATGCGCGATTTGCGCGGCAGCGCCGGCATCGCCCATGTGCGCTACCCCACCGCCGGCAATGCCGACAGCCCCGACGAGGCACAGCCGTTTTACGTCAGCTCGCCGTTTGGGATTGTGCTGGCACACAACGGCAATCTGACCAATACCGCCGAATTGAGTGAGGAGGTGTACCAACAATACCTGCGCCACGTCAATACCGGTTCCGATTCGGAAGTACTGCTAAACGTGTTTGCGCATGAGTTGCGCGACAAACTCGGTAAAAGTGCCACGCCCCTGCATTTGAGTGCGGAGGTGATTTTTGATGCCGTTAGCGCCGTGCATCAGCGGATACGTGGCGCGTATGCGGTCGTGGCGTTGATTGCCGGTTACGGTCTGCTGGCCTTCCGCGACCCCAACGGCATCCGCCCGCTTGCCTTGGCGGAACAAACGCAGCCGGACGGCAGCCGCGCTTATGCGGTGGCTTCGGAAGACGTGGTGTTCCACAGCATGGGTTTTACCGGTATCCGCAGCATTGCCCCCGGCGAAGCGGTGTTTATCCCGTTTGACGGCAGCGCGGTGTACAGCCGCCAATGCGCCGAACACAGCCGCCTGCTGCCTTGCCTGTTTGAATATGTGTATTTTGCCCGCCCCGATGCGGTAATTGACGGCGTGTCGGTGTATCAGGCGCGTGTGGATATGGGCGTTGCACTGGCGGAAAAAGTCCGCCGCAGCATGGATATTGATGAAATTGACGTGGTGATGCCGATTCCCGATACCAGCCGCACCAGCGCCATGCAACTTGCCCAGCATTTGGGCAAACCCTACCGCGAGGGTCTGATTAAAAACCGTTATATCGGCCGCACTTTTATTATGCCCGGACAGGCCACGCGCAAAAAATCGGTGCGGCAAAAGCTGAACCCGATTCCCTGCGAATTTGAAGGCAAAAATGTGCTGCTGGTGGACGATTCCATTGTGCGCGGCACCACCAGCCGTGAAATTGTGGATATGGTGCGCGCCTCAGGTGCGAAAAAAATCTTTTTTGCATCGGCCGCGCCGGAAGTGCGTTACCCGAATGTGTACGGCATTGATATGCCCACCCGCGAGGAACTGATTGCCAACGGCCGCAGCGCGGAAGAAATTGCACGTGAAATCGGCGCCGATGCCTGCATTTTTCAGGATTTGGATGACTTGGAACGGGTTGTGCGCGCGCTGAATCCACAAATTGAGGGTTTTGACAACTCTTGCTTTAGCGGCTGTTATGTAACCGGCGACATTGACGAGGCTTATTTGAGCCGCTTAAGCCGCTAGGGGCTGCTGATGTTTCGGGCATGATATGAATTTTTTGACCAAAACGGCAGATTCAAGGCAAAAATCCGCGCCAATGCCGCCCATTGGCAAGGATTTTTAACGCGGAAGCTGCCGTTTTTGGGCAGAAAAGGCATCGTGAACGGAATATCAACAGACCCTATGGCTTCAGGCTGCCTGAAAAACAAAACAGACAAATTCATCAGAATTTGTCTGTTTCTTGTTACACCTGCCCTTATGCGTCAGTTTCCGACAAACGGTGCAATTCGGCACACACCGCCAATAAGGGGCTTAACACACTTTCGCCCAAGCGCAGCGAACGCTGGCCGTTCCAACCGAAATCGTCGTCAGGCAAATTGTCGTTGTCCTTAAACGGCAGCTCCAGCGTGTAAGCCAAGCAGCCGAAAGTTTGACCGATATAATTGGTCGCCAAACGCAAATCCGCCTGCCCTGCGGCATCTTTTTCGTAACCGTGTTCGTCTTGAAAATCGGGCGAGGCTGCCTGAAAAGCTGTTTTAAACAGATTTTCCAACGCCGCAATACGCGGACTGTAATTCGGCACGCCCTCCGTTCCCGCCGCAAAAACATAGGGAATGGTTTCATCGCCGTGAATGTCTAAAAACACATCCACGCCAGTTTCGTGCATTTTTTCGCGCACATAAAACACTTCGGGGCTGTGTTCCGCGCTCGGCTGCAACCACTCGCGGTTCAGATTGGCGCCAGCGGCATTGGTTCGCAGATTACCCAATACAGAGCCGTCCGGATTCATATTCGGCACAATATAGAACGTGGCTTGGTCTAATAAAGCGCGCGCGGTCGGGTCTTGCGGGTCAAGCAGGCGCGACAGCAAGCCTTCTACAAACCACTCGGCCATGCTTTCGCCCGGATGCTGACGGGCAATTACCCAAATCTTCAGGTCACTTTCGGCCTGATGACCAACCGTCAGCAGATTGATGTCGCGCCCTTGTACGGTACTGCCCAAATCCTCAATCTGGCACAGACCGCTACCCTGCGCTTCGCCCAACAGGTTTAAATGCTGTTCGTGCGAATACGGCTCAAAATAGGCGTAATAAATGCTGTTGGCCAAAGGCGTATGGGTAATGGTCAGCACGCCGTTTTCATAATCGGTCGGTACACGGAACCAGTTTTGCCGGTCATACGATGCCACCGCCTGATAACCGTCCCAACCCTGCGGGTAAGCCGATTCGCCCGCGTTGTCAAAATGCATCACGCACGGAGTGTACGCTGCGCCCTGCAGGCGGAAATAAAACCATTGTTTAAATGCGGCGGCATTGTCTTCGCGCAAAGCCAAACGGATATTGTCGGCACAGCTCAAATCTTTAACGACCACCGAACCGGCATCAAATTGGGTGGAAATCTTGATACGGGGCATGGTATGTTATCTTCCAACTATTGGATTTTATAAAAAGTTTCGCCTGCCTGAATATAATGCAGCTGGTTGCGGGCAATTTCCGATACGGCTTCATAGCCGTTTTTCAAATCATCCACCTCAGCCTTTAAGGCCTTATTGCGTTCGGCAAGCTGGCGGTTTTGTTCCTGCATCATGGCAGCTTTTTGCTTCATGGTATCGTAGCGGCTTTTCAAGCCGCCGTCATGAAACCAAACCTGATATTGCAGTCCGATTAAAATAGCCGCCAAACCCAATGTAATATACTTCATCTATTCTCTTTTCCATTAAAATCTGCCCACTACAAGGCTGCCTGAAAAGTTTTCAGGCAGCCTTGTGCCGGTATTATTTTAATCTTAACTGATAAAATGCCGCCGCGCCCGGATAGTAAGCGGCATCGCCCAATTCCTCTTCAATACGCAGCAACTGATTGTATTTAGCCATGCGGTCGGAACGCGACAGCGAACCGGTTTTAATTTGCATACAGTTGGTTGCTACCGCCAAATCGGCAATGGTACTGTCTTCGGTTTCGCCGGAACGGTGACTCATCACGCTGGCATAACGGTTGCGTTTGGCCAAATCCACCGCTTGCAGGGTTTCACTTAACGTACCGATTTGATTCACTTTTACCAACAAGGCATTGGCAACGTTTTTCTTAATGCCTTCGGCCAGAATCGCCGGATTGGTGACAAACAAATCATCGCCGACCAACTGCACACGGTCGCCCAGTTTACGGGTCAGATAACGCCAACCGGCCCAGTCGTTTTCATCCATACCGTCTTCAATGGACACAATCGGAAACTTGTCGGCCAAACCTTCCAAATAATCGGCAAACTCTTCGCTGGTAAACGATTTGTCTTCCGCGCTCAAATGGTATTTGCCGTCTTGATAGAACTCGCTGGCGGCACAGTCCAAAGCCAGCAACACATCCTTGCCTGCTTCGTAACCGGCTGCCTGAATAGCATCCATAATCAACTGTAAGGCTTCCTCATGGCTACGCAAGTTTGGTGCGAAACCGCCTTCATCACCTACTGTGGTCGGAAAACCTTTTTTATCGCACAGTTTTTTCAAATGATGGAAAATCTCGGCACCGCAACGCAAAGCCTCACGGAATGAAGACGCACCCACCGGCACAATCATAAATTCTTGGATATCCAAGCTGTTATTGGCATGTTCGCCGCCGTTAATCACATTCATCATCGGCACCGGCAAAGCCATCGGGCCCGCACCGCCGACATAACGGTAAAGCGGCAAACCGGCATCTTCCGCCGCCGCACGTGCCACCGCCAAAGATACGGCCAAAGTGGCATTGGCACCCAAACGGCCTTTATTATCCGTACCGTCCAAATCCATCATAATTTGGTCAATGTAGGCTTGCTCTGACGCATCAATACCGATAAGTGCTTGGGCAATTTCATTATTCACATGCTCAACGGCTTTTAATACGCCCTTGCCCAAATAACGTGCCGCATCACCATCACGCAGCTCCAAGGCCTCTTTCTGACCGGTAGATGCACCACTCGGCACCGCCGCCCGTCCCATTACGCCGCTTTCCAGCAGAACATCACACTCTACTGTGGGATTGCCGCGCGAATCCAAAATCTCGCGGGCAAAAATATCAACAATCGCACTCATTGGCCTACTCCTATCACTTAACACACGGGATGGGTTTTCCCGAAATAAAAACCTTTTAATTATACCGCTTTCATATTGGTTTGTGTGCAGTAACCTCATTCTGAAACCAATCTCAATTTCCCTTGATAGAACTTATTTTTCCCCGCTCCATCAATCAAACCCACTTTTGAATAACAAAAAGCGCACTACCTTTTCAGATAGTGCGCTTACCAATTAAGTAACTAATCCATTCAGATTTTTACTATTTATACCTCAATTTCTTCTTCTTCCGGATCTACCGGATCAGGAGTCGGAACCACAGGATC
>JAUNOT010000093.1:4887-7373 GCA_030537065.1 Conchiformibius sp. | reverse complement strand
ATGGCATTATCTTAACCTATAAATGAGAATTTAGTCGTTATCTAGGACAGCCCCATTTTTTATATTTTCAAACCGTTTTGAAAACGTTGCCACGCCGTCAATACGGCCGCCGCCACCGCCAGCCACACCAGCACCGCCGCAAACACGTTCAGGCTGCCTGCCAAAGCATACCACAAGGCTAATACCGCCAATAAAGCCGCACGGTCAAACAAACCCAAAGGACCGTCATAACGGCGACCGTGCTGCCCGTGTACCTGACCAAGCAGGCCGCACAACTCATTTACCGTACCCAGCCACACCAGCGCCGCCACCGCAAACGCCCCGCCGAAAGGCAATACAAAAGCGAACGGCAAAAACAACAGCGCATCCGACAGCAATTTTCCCGCCTCATTAAAATATGCGCCTTGTGCCGATTCCTGCATAAAATCACGCGCTACCACCCCGTCTGCCGCCTCTAAAACCACCCGTACCGGCAACCACAGCAGCAACAGCCAAAACATAAACGGTACCGCCGAAAACAGCGTCAGCAGCAAGCCGACCGCTGCCGAACCGGCCGCCGAAACCAAAGTAATCCGGTTGGCAGTTAAGCCGCGATTGACCAATTTTTGTGCCAACGGACGCAGCGATTCGTCTAATTGCGGCTTGAAACGGTATAAACTGAACATATCCACTTTCCTATAAAAACAGTTTGTCAAAAAACCCGAACAAAGCTGCCTGAAACGGAAAACCCGTTTCAGGCAGCCTGTCAGACAGAAAAAATATCAGCGCACGTTTTGGCTTTTTTCCTTATGCTGCACAACGGCGCGGTCAATCTTATCCATCAACACGTCAATGGCCGCCTGCATTTCGGCTTCCACCGTTTCCACATGCAAATCTTTGCCCGCCAGATGAATATGGGCGGCAGCCTTATGCTGCACCTTTTCTGCCGACAGCGTAATGTTTACGCTGATAATTTGGCTGCTGTGGCGGCCGATGCGCTCAAGTTTGGCGGCGATGCGCTCGCGCAGGCTGTCGCTGACATCAATATTCAAACCGGTAATATGCAGATTCATGGTGCTGCTCCTTATGCAAATAGACAAAAAAGCCTGCCTGAAAACAGGCTGCGGAAAAACTCAGGCTTCACGGCGGCCTGCCGCCGCCGGAATATTGAGCAGGTCGCGGTATTTGGCCACAGTACGGCGGGAAATAGCGATGCCCTGCTGCTGCAACAGCTTGACCAGCTCGCTGTCGCTATAAGGCTTGTGTTTGTTTTCTTTTTCAATTATCTGAACCATCAGCGCCTTAATCACATTCTGGCTGATGCCTTCTTCATCACCGCCGGTGACGGCGGTTTGCGTAAAGAAGTATCGTAAGGGAAATACCCCGCGCGGGCAAGCCAAATATTTTTGATTGACGGCGCGTGAAATCGTACTTTCGGCCAGATTTAAATGTTTGGCGCAGTCTTTCAACAGCATCGGCACCAGCCCGATTTCACCGAAATCAAAGAAATCCTGCTGCCTTTCAACCACATATTCGGCAATCCGCATAATGGTGGACTGGCGTTGCTGCAAAATATCCAGTTTTTGCTTGGCTTCGGCGGTTTTTTCTTTCCATACGGGGTCGCTGACTTCGCTGTCGGACAAGGCTTCCGCCAGCTCGGGATTGATGCGGATACGCGGAAACACCGTTTCGTTCATGACAACCTGCCAGCCGTTTTCCTTCTCTTTAACGATGATTTCAGGCTGGATATAGACAGTCGGTTCGTCGGTGGCGAAACCGTAGGCCGGATACGGGTTCAAGCGGCTAATCAGCTCCAAGGCTTCGGCAATGGTGGCGGTATCAAATTCAGGCAGCTTTTTAGCTAGATGCCCCGGATTGTGTTTGCTGTTGGGGCGCAATTCGTGGGCAAAACGGTGGACAATTTGCACGGCACAACGGCGCGTATTGCCCGCAGGCAGCCGTGCCAGTTGGTAGAGCAGCGATTCGGTTAAATTGGCGGTGGCCACGCCTGCTGGGTCAAAATCGCGTAGTTTTTCTAACGCGTTTTCCAAGTCTTCTTCCGACAGCATCCATTCCAAAGGCGTGTGTTCGACCACTGTTTCCAGATTTTCGTTTAAATAACCGTGTTCGTCTAAAAAATCAATCAGAATATGGACATGTGCCGCTTCTGCTTCATTCAGCGGATGCTCGCACACCTGACGGTGCAGATAGGTACGCAGGGTTTCTTCATTGGCAAGGTTTTCCCAAGCGTTTTCGGCATCATCGCCGCCGACGTGCCGCCCCTGTTGGGCGATGGCGGCCGACAGACGCACCGGCTCAAGCGGCGCGTCGGGTAGGGCGGCGCGTTCAAGCAGGGGGTTGTCTTCGAGCCAGTCTTCCACTTCGCGCTCGATTTCCTGACCCGACATCTGCAAAACCCGCAGCGAATATTGCAGGTTTTGGCTCAGTTGTTGGGTTTGTCGGAGTTTGAGTTGGATGCTGTTGGCGGCCATTCTGCCCTTCCGTTA
>JAUNOT010000093.1:0-4787 GCA_030537065.1 Conchiformibius sp. | reverse complement strand
TAATTAAAATTATCGCCGAGGTAAACGGCGCGTACCTGTTTGTCTTTGACCAAATCGTCGGGTTTGCCCGATGCCAGTACGGTGCCGTCGCTGATAATGTAGGCGCGGTCGCAGATACGCAGGGTTTCGCGCACATTGTGGTCGGTAATCAGTACGCCGATGCCGCGCTGTTTGAGAAATTCAATGATTTTTTGAATGTCAATCACGGCAATCGGGTCCACACCGGCAAAGGGTTCGTCCAGCAGGATAAAGCGCGGCTGCATCGCCAAAACGCGGGCGATTTCCACGCGCCGCCGTTCGCCGCCGGACAGGGCGGGGGCAGGGCTGTGGCGCAGGCGGCCGATATTAAGGTCATCCAGCAGTTTTTGCAGCTGTTCTTCAATGTCCATGCGGTTTTTGAAGCGGATTTCCAAAATGGCGCGGATGTTTTGTTCCACCGTCATTTTGCGGAAAATGGACGCTTCTTGCGGCAGGTAGCCGATACCGGCACGGGCGCGTTCGTGGATGGGGCTGTGGCGCAGTTCGGTGCCGTTGAGGGTAATGGTGCCGGCATCGGCGGCAATCAGCCCGACAATCATGTAAAAGCTGGTGGTTTTGCCCGCGCCGTTGGGGCCGAGCAGGCCGATGACTTCGCCGCTGTGGATGTCCAGCGAGAAGTTTTTGACAACCTGGCGTTTTTTAAAGGTTTTTTGTAAACCGGCAACGTGAAGGTGTGCGCTCATATTCAGGGTTTTTTCTTGATTTCTTTGATGCCGCCGCCGCTGGGTTGGATGATGACGCTGACGCGGCCGCCGTTTTTCTGGCCGACGGCTTTGCCGCCCAATACGGTGTAAACTTCGCTGCGCATATTGTAGGTAATCACTTCGCCGCGTGCGACGTCGCCGCCGCGCCGTACTTGGGCGTTGCCGCTTAATTTGACCACGCCGGTGGCGGAGGCGTATTCCACGCGGTTGCCTTGTCCTTCCACTTGGCCTTTGTTTTCAAGCTGCTGGCCGAATTTGACGGGGCTGCCTTCGGCCGACATGGTTTGGTTGCCGCCGGCATCCTGTGATACGCGCACTTTGGCGGCGCGGATGTTCAGGCTGCCTTGTTTGATAACGACGTTGCCGCTGAAAACGGTTACTTGGTTTTTTTGGTCAAGCGAGCCTTGGTCGGCTTCAATGGAAATGGGTTGGCGGCGGTCGCTTTCCAATGCGTGTGCGTTCAGGCTGCCTGAAAGCAGCAGCACGGCCGCCAGCAGGCGTTTACTGTTGTGGTTGTTTGGGGTCATAAATCAGGGCTTTCACTTGCGCGGGCAAATCCAGTTTGCCGGTTTTATGGTTGTAATACATGCCGTTGGCGCTGCCGTGCGACTGGCCGTAGCGGAAAGTGACGGCATCGTCGGTGTGGGCGGTTTGGGCAACGGTGTCCACGGTCAGGCTGCTGGTCTGCACTTCGGCGGCCGGGCGGTCGGCATCGGCGGTTTTGTTGAGGGTCACGCCGTCTTGAAAGTGGACGGTGCGCTGCTCGGTGTGGTAACGGGCGGTGCCGCTTTGTACGCGGTATTGCGGCTGGCCGTGGGCAAATTGTTCCAGGTCGGCTTGGCTGAGGTAAATGTCTTTTTGTTCGGGTAGTTGCCAAGCGCGTTGTGCGTTCAGGCTTTCTTGCAGCAGGCCGTCGTCATCAAAGCGTTTGCCGCTCATGCCTTGGATTTCGTACTGCGGTTTGGCGGGGTCGGGGCGGACGTTTTCGGTACGGATTTCGCTGATGCGTTCCAACCACGCCGACAGTCCGCCCAAAATCAGTGCCAATCCCATCGGAAACAGCCAGTTACGGACGTTAATCATTGGATGTATCCGTTTAAGGCTGCCTGAAGCGTGCCTTGTGTGTGCATAATGATGTCGCACAGTTCGCGCACCGCACCGTAGCCGCCGTTTTGACGGGTGGTGTAGCAGGCGTGTTGTTTGACAAAGGGGTGGGCGTTGGCCACCGCCACGGGCAAGCCGCAGCGCACCATCACGGGTAAATCAATCACATCATCACCGATAAAGGCGCATTGGTTTTCTTGCAAATCAAGTTGTTCACGCAGGGCGGTATAGGCGGCGTGTTTGTCATGCTGGCCGTGCAGGTAGTGGGCAATGCCCAGTTGCGCGGCACGGTGGGCGACGGCGGCATCGTTGCGGGCGGTAATGATGGCGGTTTGTACGCCGCTTTGTTGCAGCATTTTGATGCCGTGTCCATCTAATGTGTTAAAGGCTTTGATGATTTCGCCGTTGCCGCCAATCAGCAGGCGGCCGTCGGTCAATACGCCGTCCACGTCCATAATCAGCAGCCTGATGCGGGCGGCGCGGGCGTGTAAATCGGCGGAAAGGTGGTCAAACATGGTGAAACGGGATTGGGGGAAAACGGGGTAATTTTAACAGAAAGCGCGGCGGCGGTGGGTTTTTTGCGCGGTGGTGTAAAAAGTTTTTGTTGTAAAAACAGTATTATGTATAATGAATGCTTTTACCGTATGGAAAGGACGATGATGAAAGGATTGTGGCAGATGGCGGCGGCTTGCGCCTGCCTGCTGACGGCAGCGGCCGCGCAGGCGTGCAGCGCGGTGGCGGCGGAAGACGTGTTGGCCAATTTTGCCGACCGCAACGGTAACGGCAGCATCAGCCGCCGTGAGTGGCGTGAGTTGGCAAAGCATCCGCAGATAAAGGATTTGGTGTTGAAGTTCCGTGTAGGCAGCCGCGCCGAGTTCCGCCGTTTGGACCGTAACCGCAACGGCCGGATTGAGTGGGAAGAGCGTGTCGGTTTGTTGGAACGTATGGCTTATGTGCGCCACCCGTGTGCGGATTGGGAAGAAGAGATGCTGCGCTTGCAGCAGTAGGAGCAACAAGCACCGTAGTAAGCCATAAATACACAGGCTGCCTGAAACGGAAAAATCTGTTTGCAGGCAGCCTGAAATATTTAAAAACCGTTTTCCATCATAATTTGTCCGGGAATACGGTTGCGGTGCATGGCAAAGCCCTGTTCCAGCAGGGCTTTAAACGTGTCCTGCACCATTTGCGGATTGCCGCAGAGCATAAAGCGGCTATGCGGCGGGCTGAAGGGCAGAGCAAATGCTTGCGACAGCGTGCCGTCGGCGATGCTTTCAGGCAGCCTGACGTGCAGGCCGTCGCCGCTTTCGCGGGTGGTAACGGCGACAAAACGCAGTTTGTCGGCATACTCGCCCACTAAAGGATGCTCGGCCAAGGCGTTTATCCAATCGTTAAACACCAATTCGTTTTGATAGGAAACAGAATGCGCCAAGGCCAGCGTTTCAAAACGCTGCCAGATTTCGGGCTGTTGCAGCAGCGATAAAAACGGGGCGATACCCGAACCGGTGGACAGCATAATCAAATCGCGGCCGTCCGGAAAACGGCCGGGCAGGAAAAAGCCCTGTGCGGTTTTGTCCAGCAGTAGCGTGTCGCCTGCCTGCAAACGCGCCAGATGTGCTGACATCGGCCCATCATCAATTAAAACAACAAAGTATTCCAATGTGTCAGCGTATTCGGCGGAAATTACCGAATAGGCGCGCCATAAAAAGCCTTCGCCCTCACGCACGCCCAAGCGGGAAAACTGTCCGGCAGAAAAGCGGTAGGCATCGGGGCGGCTGATGGCGAAGGTAAGGTGTTTGGGGCTGTGGCGTTTGACCCACAATACGGTTTCTTCAGTGAATTTTTCGTTTTGTGTCATGATTGCGGCGTTTAAGGTAATAAATAATCAGATAATAGGTATTGACGGAAATAATAAACAGATTGAGAAAGAAAATCGGATAACTTTTAATCAGCAGCGAATAAACAGCAAAACAGAGTGAGCCGAGCAGGTTCAGCAGGCGCAGGCGGCGCATATCGGCCACCATAAACGAAACGGCCACAATAATTGAGGCGGCATAGCCCAGTAATTCAATCTTGTTCATGACAATAACCCTTATAAAACAGGGCTGCCTGAAACAAATCACACGGTTTCAGGCAGCCCGATTACATACGGTTTAGGCTTGGGTCATTTCACCCAATACCAACTGACGCTGTTCGTCAGCCAAAGCGGCGGCATTGATTTCGTCAAATACTTTTGCCAAGCCCAAACGCGCTTGTACGGTCGGTTTGACGGCAATGCTGGCTTCAAAATAACTTTGCGCCTTGCCCCAAAGCTGCTTGCTGTAGGCCAATTCGCCCAAATACATCAGCAGGGCGGCATCTTCGGGATGGTTTTTCAGCCAGCCTTCGGCTGCATTAATCAGCTTGCGCTGTTCGCCGTCATCCAAGTAACGCATGCTGTTCAGCAATACCGGCAGCAGCCCGTTATGGCGCGTATGCGGATAATAGCTGCCCACCCATGCCACCGCATCGGCATACAAGCCCAGTTTCTCGTACTGTTCCGCCACCGCCACACACAAATCGCCCGCTTTTTGCGCGTTGGGCAAGCGTTTGAGGATATTTTTCATGGCGGCGGCGCTGTCGGCGGCTTCCACCAACTGACCGTAGGCGGTCTGACGGTAACGCAAAGCTTCTTCTTCGGCCATCGCACCGGCTTTTTGCAGCTTATCGGCCTGTTCCAAAATAGCGGGCGCATCCGCTTTGGCTACGGCCAGACGCAGTTGCAGGCGGTGGATAACGCTCAAATGGCGGTCTAAATCTTCCGCCGCGTCCAAATGGGTTTGCGCTTTGGCAAAATCACCTTTGGACAAGGCCGCATCGGCACTGAGCAGATGGCGCGGCAGTTGGCTTTTAGCGGGCAGTTTTTCGGCGATTTCGTTCAAATAGCGCGACAACTGGCTGCTT
>JAUNOT010000092.1 GCA_030537065.1 Conchiformibius sp. | reverse complement strand
AACTGCTGCACATCACGAATCGGATACTGTTCGCCATAGTTCTGCAAAATCAATTCGGGAACATTATCTTCATCCAAAAACACCCACAAATCACCCAAATTTTCTTCCACACGCGGCTGGCTTAATAATTTGCCGTCAGCATCCAAAATCTGATATTGCGTGTTTTCATCTGCCAAAATCGTTTGCGTTTTGCCCAATGGCAGTTTAACGGCAGAAGATTGCCCTTTGGCGGTGATTTTCAACGTGTAGGCAGACATGATGGAATTCCTTAAAAATTCGGGTTAAAAATAATTACAATCATAGCATTATTCCAATTCTTGCTCAAATAATAGGTTACATAACATTTCAAACCCCAGCATACGGCTTATTCAGGCAGCCTGTTCCTACCGCCCCAAACCGAAAACACAACGAATCCGCTATAATTGAACCGTTTTTATTTTTCCGAAACCCCTATAAGGAATTCCCAAAATGGCATTTTTACAAGGCAAAAAAATCCTGATTACTGGCATGATTTCCGAACGTTCCATCGCCTACGGCATCGCCCAAGCCTGTCACGCCCAAGGTGCAGAACTGGCATTTACCTATGTGGTAGACAAACTGGAAAGCCGCGTGCGCAAACTGGCTGAAGGCTTTGGCTCACAACTGGTATTCCGCTGCGACGTGCAAAGCGATGAAGAAATCGCCGCCACTTTCGCCCAACTGGGACAACATTGGGACGGCTTGGACGGCTTGGTACACGCCATCGCCTTTGCCCCCAAAGAAGCACTTGGCGGCGACTTTTTAGACAGCATCAGCCGCGAAGCCTTTAATATTGCTCACGAAGTTTCCGCCTATAGCCTGCCCGCGCTCGCCAAAGCCGCGCGTCCGCTGATGCAAAACCGTAACGCTTCCATTGTTGCCCTATCGTATTTGGGCGCGGTGCGCGCCGTTCCCAATTACAACGTGATGGGCATGGCAAAAGCCAGCTTGGAAGCAGGCATCCGCTTTACCGCATCGTGCTTGGGCAAAGAAGGCATCCGCTGCAACGGTATTTCCGCCGGTCCGATTAAAACGCTTGCCGCTTCGGGCATTGCCGATTTCAGTAAATTATTGGGACACGTTGCCGCCCAAACCCCCCTGCGCCGCAACGTGACCATTGAAGAGGTAGGCAACACCGCCGCCTTTTTGCTGTCGGATTTGGCATCGGGCATTACCGGCGAAATTACCTATGTGGACGGCGGTTACAGCATCAACGCCCTAAACGACGGCGAATAATTTTCAGGCTGCCTGAAACGGAATTTAAACGTTTCAGGCAGCCTGAGAACTGGGTTTGCGCTGCGCTTCAACCCAAACTACCCCACAAAAAAACCGCGCCCTACCGCGCGGTTTCCCATTACTTAATCAAACCCTTACCCCGCAAAAACGCCTGCGCCACGCTGCGTTCGTCTTGTCCGCCGTTTTCCACTTCGGCATTTAAACGCGCCATCTCCTCATTGTTTAACACTCGATTCATTTTTTCCAAAACAGCTTTTAATTCAGGGTGTTTGGCTAGGGTTTCGGCGCGTATCACCGTGCCTGCATAATAATCAGGATAAAGTTTTTTATCGTCCGTCAGCACGGCGACTTTTCCACCTGCCAGCGCCGCATCGGTGGTAAAAATATTCACGGCATCAATCTGCCCGTCTGCCAAAGCGCGGTATTTTAAGCCGATATCCAAATCGCGTTTTTCTTTAAATTGAAAACCATAGCTTTTAACTAAAGCATCGTAACCATCGCTGCGTTCGTAAAAATCGTATTCCGCGCCAAAGCGCAGTTGTGGGCTGAAACGCGCCAAATCGGAATAGCTGCGAACCTGATTCGCTTGCGCCCAATCGTGAGACACCGCCAGCCCGAAAGTGTTGTTAAAGCCGTATAAGCCCACCCATTCCAGTTGGAATTGTTGGCGGTAGGCTTGGGCAAGCTGGGGGAAAATATCGCTGCCTGCGGCGGCTTCGGGGCGTTTGAGTACATACAACCACGCAGTGCCTGTGTATTCGGGATAAAGGTCAAATTCGCCTTTTAACAGCGCGGGATGGATATTGGCAGTGCCGCCGCCGATGCCTTTTGTGATTTCGGCTTTTAAATCGGTATGTTCTTCAATCAGTAATGCCAGCATTTCCGCCAAAATAAATTGTTCGGTCATGGGTTTAGCGGCGATTTTGACGGTGTGTGTTTCGGCAGAAGGCGTACACGCGCCCAATACTGCGCTTAAGCCCAGTAAAATCAGGTATTTTTTCAGCTTCTTCATCATGCGTTCCAGTTTAAACGTTTCAGCCACAGGGCAAACAAGCGGTCGGTGGCAAAGGCAATCAGCATCATTAGCAGGCTGCCTGCCAAAGTCATGGCGGTGTTTTGGGTGGTAATGCCGCGATATACTGCCACGCCTAATCCGCCTGCGCCGATAAAGGAAGCAATCCCCGCCAGCGAAATGGTCATTACGGCGGTGGTACGCAGCGATGACACAATCACAGGCAACGCCAAAGGCAAAGTAATATAACGCAAAATCTGCATTCGGTTTAAACCCAAAGCAGTTGCCGCTTCGCTCATGCCCGCATTGACCTGCGTAATGCCCGTATGCGTCCCCGCCGTAATCGGCAGCAACCCGTACAGGCTCAAGGCAATCACAGCGGTGGTGTTGCCCACGCCGCTAATCGGAATCAGCAAACCAAACAAGGAAATAGCAGGAATGGTATAAATCAGATTATTGGTTTGCAGCACCCACGGCGCAAAGGCACGGTATTCGCTAATCAACAGCCCCAATGCCACGCCGAACACGGTGGCAATCAGCAGCGACAAGCCCGACAACAACAGGTGTTCGCCTGTCAGCGCAAGAAAAAATTCGGGGCGCGACAGCAGCAGTTTCATCAGTCCGTCAAACATTGCCGCACCGCCCCAATAGAAAGAATGTGTGCATAATAATGATTTTTTAGAATAATAAAACGGGAATTATACCCGATTCGGACAGGCGTTTTGTTTCAGGCTGCCTGAAAGAGTTTTTTTGGTTATGGGGTTTACGCTTTAACTCAAGCAACTTACTGCTAATTAAAAATCAAATTTTTCTCACAGGTTGGATTAGGCGAAGCCATAACCCAAGATTTTTTGGCTTACACTATGCTTTACCCCGACCTATCTGCTGGATTAATCAATTAAACTACGCGCTATTGGTATAAAACCATAAATCATCAACTGAAAAAGGCATATGCCAACAGCATTGAAAAATATTTTCCATTATTTCTTTATCTTTTATAAAAAATATTTTATCCAAGAAATTTTCACAAACCATTATTTCTATTTTTATATTGGTAAATAAAGAATGAGAAATTAAATTATCATCTGTGTTTTTTAAAATTAAAAACGGATTCTTATGCCACAAATATCCGACAATTTCATGATTCTTTTCTGTTAATACAGTTGCCCAATTCTCTTCATCTTCCCAAAATGAAATACAATAGCCATGATTCTCTAGCTTTTCTTTACATATATAAAAGCCATTTATTCCCCATAGTTTATTTAATTTAATGGAATTAAGTATATTTTCTGTTAAATCAATCATTCTTTATTCCCCCAACAAATCTGTAACCCAAGATTTTTTATCAAGCCACCCATCTATTTCAGGCTGCCTGAAAAGCCTTTTCCACCTTTCAGGCAGCCTGCCGTTTACCTTACCGCATTAGGGCAACACACGGATAATACCGTTCATTGTGCCTTGCCAATAGCTGCGGTCCAAACCGATATTGCCGGCCGTTTGCAGCGGATTAGACAACAGCCCGAAGCTGAAAAAGGCAGACGAGCGTTTTTGCCCCGTATTCCAGTCAATGCTGACAAAGTGATATTTGTCTACCGCCGAAGCCTTGTCGGACGGGCCCGAGCGTTCCACCGTGTACATCAGATTGTCGGCGATAGACAGCTTCGGCAAAGCCGCCGAGCGGATGCCGTTGGTCCACTTGGTTTGGCAGCCGCTGCCGTCCGGTTTAACGTCCACGCGCGTCATGCCGCCCACAAATGCGGCTTTGGCAGGAATGGATTTGCCTGCGCCATCGGGATATTTCGGATAGGGATAGCCGTAAGTGGAATTAACCACCACCGCGCGGCCGTAGGCAATCGGCGAATCTTCCGTACCCGAATTATTGTTGCCGAACAAGGGCGTTTTACAAATTTGCTGGCCGCTGTCGGTGCGGTACACCAGCAGGTTCATGCGGTGTGCGTTGTCGGTAATGGTGACATATTCGTCTGCCGAAGCGTTTTCGCCGAAGAAAGTCGGCGTTGCGCCCGTGCCCCAACTGAGCTGGCCGGGCTTGCGGGCAATGCCGCGTTCATACGGCTGCCGCCATTTAATCCGCACTTTGCCGTTTTCTTTAACCAGCAGATACAGCGCATGGGTGGTCGCTACCGCCGCACGGTTACCCGAAGCGGTGGAGAAAGAGTTGGCTACCATTTCGCCTTGGCTTAATTTGACCGCGTGAATTTTTTTGCTTTTGCGGTTGACCACGCCCACCACCGAGCCTTGTGTGGCAAACCAAATATCGTCGGCATCGCTGCCGGGGTTAATCGCCACCACGCTGTCGCATTTGCCGCCGCCGCAATGCGGCAGCACGGTACGCGCCAAGGGAATGCCGCCGAAGCGATTGGTCTGCCACGCCCATTTGCCGCCGCTTTGGTAGGGAATAACGGTGTTTAAAGTGTGCTTGTTGTCCACATAAATAATCTGGTCGCGCTCGTTGGCATAGGCATAAACGCTGCCGAGCAGGCTGGCTGAACTGAGCATGGTTTGCGCCAGTTGTTTGCCGTTGCGGTCAAACAAAGTCAGCTTGGGCTGGCGCGTCATATAGTCCACACACATCGCCGCCACTTTGCCGTCCGACAACACCATCAGGTTCGGACAAGCCGCCGACAGCGAAATCAGCTGCGGCGATTTTTTTGAAGCGCGCGGGCCGGGCAGACGGCTGGTATCGGATGACAGGGTGTCGCCGTGGCTGGTGGCGCCGCTTGATTTGCCCAGTCCGGCAAAAAACGGGGCGGGCGCGGCGGCGGCCGATGCGCTTAAGGCGGCCGCCAGCATCACGGTGGTAAAACGTAGTGATAACATGGTTAAACTCCTTTGGTTGTTTACGGTGCGGCAATGCAGTGCTGCACCACCGCTTCCTCATACGCCGCCGTGTTTTCCTGACGGGCGGCAGCCTGTTGCAGCGCGTCCTGCGCCTGACGGCAGGCATCGCGGCGCTGCTGTTCGGCCGGTGAAACCGTTTCGGGCGGCGGCGGGGCGGACGCTTCCGCCGTCAATGCCGTATCCGAAGCGGCAAGCGGCGGCAGTATGCCGTCTTCACCGGCCTCATCCGCTATCGGCAGCGTTTTTTCAGGCAGCTTCGGTTTTTGCCGAATCACTGCCGACAGGCGGCCGGTGCGCGGATTAAACTTTTGCACATTGTGCAGACGCAGCTTGGGCGGGGTATCGGAATAGCTGCTTTTACCAACCACTTTCCACACCGTGTCCGACTGCGCCGCAGGCAGCAGCAGACACAGCGCAAGGGCGGCAAACAGGGGGCGTAGGCTCATTTTTGCTGCGTAAAAAATTGTTTAGTGGCTTATATGGTAAAACTTTTTATGGCTGATAGACAAGGGCGCGGCGGTGCTGTCCGATTCCGTTTTTAATCCCCCAAACCGCGTCAAGGCACAGGCAGCCTGAAACCGCAAAGCGTTTCAGGCTGCCTGCCCTTTTCAAAATTTAACATTACTGCTACCATCAAACCGACTGACTACATCTGCCTACAAAAACAGGTATCTTTGATAAAAATTGCAACGATACGGCGTTGCCAACGCCCTGATGTACTATGCGTACACGGCGGGCGCTGGCGTCTTGTCTCGTTTTTATTTTTATCAACCATCGTTTCTCTTTTTCCCCACACAGGAGTTTAACCATGACCCGCCTTCCCCGCCCCGATATTGACCCCGACGGCCTGCTGGAATATTCGGTGGTGTACACCGACCGCGCCCTTAACCATATGTCGGCACGTTTTCAGGCAGCCTTGCGCGCCATATCCACCACTTTAAAAGAGGTTTACCACGCCGAACACACCGCCATCCTGCCCGGCAGCGGCACCACCGGCATGGAAGCCGTTGCCCGTCAGTTGGCACGCGGCAAAAAATGCCTGATTGTGCGTAACGGCCTGTTCAGCTTCCGTTGGACGCAGATTTTGGAACAGGGCGGTATCGCCGCCGCCACCCACGTCTGCACCGCCCGTCCGGAAAACGACAGCACCACCGCCGCGTTTTCCCCTGCGCCGATAGACGAAGTGTGCGCCCGTATTGCCGAGTTTCAGCCTGCGCTGGTGTTTGCGCCGCATGTGGAAACCGCTTCCGGCATGATGCTGCCCGACAACTATATCCGCCGTTTGGCCGATGCCGTTCATGCCGTTGGCGGACTGCTGGTGATTGATGCCATTGCTTCAGGCTGCGTGTGGCTGGATATGCGCGGTTTGGGCATTGATATTCTGCTGTCCGCACCGCAAAAAGGCTGGAGCAGCCCTGCCGGTTTCGGCATGGTAATGCTGAATCAGGCCGCCTACGATGCCGTACAAAACAGCCAGTCCGACAGCTTTGCCCTTGACCTGAAAAAATGGCTGGCGATTATGCAGGCCTTTGAAAACGGCGGCCATGCCTACCACGCCACACCGCCCACCGACAGCCTGTTGCGCCTGCATCAGGCGATGGAAGAAGCACGCGCCGTCGGCTTTGACACCCTGCGCCAACGCCAGCTTGAGCTGGGCAGCCAAGCGCGTAAATTGCTGGCGGAACACGGCTTTCACAGCGTGGCAGCAGCGGATTTTGCCGCCCCCGGCGTGGTGGTGTGTTACAGCAACGGCCGCAGCGAACTGCACAACGGCAGCGCGTTTGCCGCACACGGCCTGCAAATTGCCGCCGGTGTGCCTTTGCAATGCGGCGAAGCGGAGGGCTTCCAAACCTTCCGCCTCGGCCTGTTCGGCTTGGATAAATTAAACGATGTGGACGGCACGCTGCAACGGCTGGCGGCGGTGCTGGAGAAGCTGTAAACACGGCAGTTTAAAGCGGCGGGACAGCCTGAAAGCTTTGTCCTGCCGTATTCAAATGGCATAATGCGCCCCGACTGCAATCTACCGACAGGCAGAGAAATATGAGCCAAAACGACCCGAAAAATACCCTGATTCCGCTAAGCAATACCGCCGCCGCCCAACTGCAACGCAGCAAAAACCTGATTGCACTGACCCGCAAAGTGCTGCAAACAGGGCTGGCTGCTACCGGCACGGCACTGACAAAAGACGACAGCTGGATGGAAGAAATTTTTGCATGGGCGGATAAATTTAAGATTCCTGAAACAATAGTGCCGCGCAATAAGGAAGCATTGCGGGCGGTAA
>JAUNOT010000091.1 GCA_030537065.1 Conchiformibius sp. | reverse complement strand
CCGACCAAACACAGGGCGTAAACGTCAACTTAACCCCCGGTTCGTGGATTTATGCCGGTCAGCAAACCAAAAATTTCCTGATGGCTGCACCGCATACATCCGCAGGCATCAATACCTATTTTGGTCAGCCTGCCAATATTAATATCAATGGTGGTGTAGATAAAATCCGTTTTAATAACTACACCAAAAACCAAGCCTTTATCAGTTATGGCACGCAGATTGAAAAGCTGATTGGTTCGGATTATGACGATACCTTAACCGGCAATAATGCGGCTAATGCCATTTATGGCGGCAAAGGCAAGGACACCATTAGCGGTGGCGGCGGTAATGACTATTTGGACGGTGGTGCAGATGCGGACAAAATGAGCGGCGGCGTGGGCGATGATATCTATGTGGTGGACAACACAGCCGATACCGTTACCGAAGCCGCCAATGAAGGCAGCAATGATACCGTTCACAGCTATATTGATTTCAGGCTGCCTGAAAATGTAGAAAACTTGCATTTGTACGGCACGGCAAATGTAAACGCCATTGGTAACACTTTGGCTAATGTGCTGAAAGGCAATGCCGCCGATAACCGCTTGGAAGGCGGTATAGGTAACGATACCTTAACGGGCGGAAAAGGGCGTGATACCTTTGTATTTAGCGATTTGCTGTCGGTAGATACCATTGCCGACTTTACCGTAGGCGAAGACAAGATTGCCTTGTCACGCCAAGTGTTTACCGCCTTGGAACAAGGTAAAGTTATGGAACATATCCGCTACGACAGCAGCACAGGCGCATTAAGCTACGCAGCAGACGGCAAAACCGTACATTTCGCTACCATCGGCACAGGTTTGCAGATTGACGAAAACAGCTTCAGCCTGATTTAAACCACAGTTTTCAGGCAGCCTGCAAAGTGCGCGGGCTGCCTGAAACAACAGTTTGCAGAGTGCGCGAACTTTGCTAACATTACCGTTTTTCGCCGAAAGACACGCCATGAGCCGTACCGTACACTGCATCAAGCTGGGCAAAGAAGCCCCCGCCATGAAGTTCCAGCCGCTGCCCAACGCCTTGGGCAAACGCATTTTTGAAAACGTTTCCCAAGAAGCGTGGGATGCGTGGACGCGCCACCAAACCATGCTGATTAACGAAAACCGTTTAAGCCTCGCCGACCCGCGCGCACGCGAATATCTGGCGCAACAAATGGAAAACTACTTTTTCGGCGAAGGTGCCGATGCCGTACAGGGCTATGTGCCGCAGCAGTAAACCGCTGTAATTTTTAGATGGAAAACTCAAATCCAATCGGGTACAATGAAGCCGATATCCAACCGCCGCAAGGCATTTTTCTTTATGAAGGACAAACAATCATGTCAAACATTGAACAACAAGTGAAAAAAATTGTTGCCGAACAACTGGGTGTTGCAGAGGACGAAGTGAAAAACGAGTCTTCTTTCCAAGACGATTTGGGCGCCGACTCTTTGGATACCGTTGAACTGGTGATGGCTTTGGAAGAAGCCTTCGGTTGCGAAATCCCCGATGAAGACGCGGAAAAAATCACCACCGTTCAGGCAGCCGTCGATTACATCAACGCCCACCAAGACGCTTAATCCGTTTGGTTTGGCCAACAGCCTCTGATGGGCGGGTTTCCGCAATCGGGGGCTGTTTTCACACCTGCCGCCATCAATGCGGCGGTTTTTGCGAAAGGAAGCAATATGAATCAAAGACGCGTGGTGATTACCGGTTTGGGACAGGTGTCGCCGGTGGGCAACGACCCCGCCTCGGCTTGGCAGAACCTGCTGGCAGGCAAAAGCGGCATCGGCACCATCAGCCGTTTTGACGCATCCGAGCTGGCGTGCCAAATTGCCGGCGAAGTGAAGGATTTTGACATCGGTGCTTACATCAGCGCCAAAGAAGCGCGCCGTATGGACGTGTTTATCCATTTCGGTATCGCCGCCGCTTTACAGGCAGCCGCCGACGCCGGTTTGGACGACTACGCCGCCTTGGATAAAGACCGCGTCGGGGTCAATATCGGTTCGGGTATCGGCGGCCTGCCGCTGATTGAAGAAACCGCCAATGTGCTGCAAAAAGGCGGGCCGCGCAAAATCAACCCGTTTTTTATCCCCGGTTCGCTGATTAACCTGATTGCCGGACACGTTACCATCTTAAAAGGCTACCGCGGCCCCAGCTACGGCATGGTTTCCGCCTGTACTACCGGCGCACACGCCATCGGCGATTCCGCCCGCATGATTAAATACGGCGATGCTGACGTGATGATTGCCGGTGGTGCGGAAAGTGCGGTCTGCACTTTGGGTGTGGGCGGATTTGCGGCGATGAAAGCACTGTCCACCCGCAACGACGACCCAGCTGCCGCTTCACGTCCGTGGGATAAAGGCCGCGATGGTTTTGTGATGGGCGAGGGCGCAGGTATTTTGGTATTGGAAGAGCTGGAACACGCCAAAAAACGCGGCGCAAAAATTTACGCCGAACTGGTCGGGTTCGGCATGAGTTCCGATGCCTACCACATCACCGCGCCGAATATGGAAGGCCCTGCCTTGGCCTTGCAACGCGCTTTAAACGATGCCGGTTTGAATGCGGACGAGATTGATTATGTGAACGCGCACGGTACGTCCACGCCCTTGGGCGATGCCAATGAAACCAATGCTTTAAAAATGGTATTCGGCGAACATGCCCGCAAGCTGACCATCAGTTCCACCAAATCCATGACCGGCCACCTGCTTGGTGCGGCTGGTGGCGTGGAAGCGGTGTACAGCGTGTTGGCAATTCATCATCAGGCCGTTCCGTCCACCATCAATCTGCACGAACAGGATATTGAAGGCGGTTGCGATTTGGATTATTGCGCCAATGAGGCGCGGCAGATGACCGTCCGTGCGGCGGTATCCAATTCCTTCGGCTTCGGCGGTACCAACGGTACGCTGGTGTTTAAGCGGTTTGACGGTTGATAAAAAAGGCTGCCTGAAAAGTTTTTCAGGCAGCCTTTTTGGTTTTTAGTCTTTTTTCTGTTGTTGGCGCAGACGTTCTTCCCAGAACGTTGCCCCTTTAATACCCAGCTTATGCGGGTCAAAGCTAAAGTGTTTTACCCCTGCTTTTTGCTGGTCTTCATAGTCTTTCAACGCGGTTAAAGTCGGTTTGGCCATAAAGAAAATCACGATAATGCCGACAATGTTCAGCCATGCGGTTAAACCCACACCGATGTCGCCGATGTCCCAAATATAGCCCGCGCTGCCTACTGCGCCGTAAGCCACGGCCGCCATCACCATAATTTTGACCGCAAATACTGCACCGGTGGTTTTAAACGAGCGGGTCAGATAGGCCACATTGGTTTCGGCAATATAGTAGTAAGCCAGAATGGTGGTGAAAGCAAAGAAGAAAATCGCAATGCCGACAAATACTTTACCGAATCCGCCAAACATACTGGCCACCGCCATCTGCGTAAAGGCCGGGCCGCTGATTTGCGTGGCGGCGGCAATATTCTGCACGATAAACTGGCCTTCAGGCAGCTCGCCCTGAACATTGTATTGGCCGGTAATCAAAATCATAAAGGCGGTGGCGGAGCAAACAAACAGCGTGTCCACATACACCGAAAACGCCTGCACCATGCCTTGTTGGGCGGGGTGTTCCACTTCGGCGGCGGCGGCGGCATGCGGGCCGGTGCCTTGTCCGGCTTCGTTGGAATACACGCCGCGTTTGACGCCCCAGCCCACCGCCGCACCGAATCCAGCTTGCGGGGTAAAGGCATCGCCGACAATCAGGCCGACCATAGCCGGAAGCTGGTCAATATGCATCATAATAATCAGCATGGCCATAATAATGTAGCCCAAGGCCATAAACGGCACCACAATTTGGGTAACACTGGCAATGCGCTTGATGCCGCCGAAAATAATCATGCCCAAGATAATCATAATAAACAGCAGCGCAACCAGCTTGTTGCCGCCCACTTCGCCGAACGATGTCCGAATCATCTCGCCTTCACCGAAAATCATGGTAACGGCATTGGTCACGCCGTTGGCCTGTACGCCCGGCAAAAACAGCCCGCACGACAAAATCAGCGACAGAGCCAAAACGGTACCGTACACTTTACCGACACTGCCGCCGAAAAATTTTTCAAAATAATAGGCGGGGCCGCCACGGTATTCGCCGTTGTCGCGTTCTTTATAAATTTGCGCCAGTGTGGATTCCACATAAGCGGTACTCGCACCCAAAAACGCCACCAGCCACATCCAAAACACCGCGCCCGGCCCACCGAAACCGATGGCAGCCGCCACACCGGCAATATTGCCCATGCCGACCCGCCCCGACAGGGCAACGGCCAAAGCCTGAAACGAGCTGATGCCTTCGGGTGAAGTATTCGGGCGGAACAGCAGCCGCAGCATTTCGCCGAAATGGCGTACCTGCATAAAGCGCGTCAGCACCGAGAAAAACAAGCCCGCACCCAAACACAGGTAAATCAGCGGTTTACTCCAAATCCACCCGTTTAACGTGTTGATAATATCTTGCATAAAAAAGTTCTCCGTAAAGGCCGCCTTGGCGCAGGCGGCAAACAAAAACGGCAGGTTGCCCTGCTTAACGGTTTATTACATTTGTTAAACTATCATAATTTTTACGGATTGGATAGGAAAAATTTAATATCCCTTATTGCGGGAAAATCAGAAGTAAAAATCAGAATGGATAATTAAGATATTGTTATTTAATTGCTATCAGAAAATTTGATGGTGTTGTTCGTAAAATTTGCGTAACGGTGGTTTGTGCTGTATCTGCAACTTGTCCATAAAATCAGGCTGCCTGAAACGGTTTTCCGTTTCAGGCAGCCTGCTTAAATTGCCATCAATTATTTAGTCGGTTTCAGCAAACCGGGGTTGCCCATCGCAGGGTCGCTTTCGTAAGCGGCCATCGCATCGGCAACGGTCATGCCCAAGGCTTTGGCAACGCCTTCGCCGTAAGCGGGGTCGCAAGCGTAGCAGTTGCGGATGTGGCGGTATTTGATGAAGTCCAGCGCATCGCCCATACCGGCAGCGGTGTTTTTGAACAAGGTTTCTTTTTGTTCGCAGCTCAACAAGTTAAACAAGGCACGCGGTTGGCTGAAGTAGTCGGAATCATCTTCGCGGTAGTTCCAGAAAGCAGCATCACCGTTGATTTTCAAAGGCGGCTCGGCGTATTGGGCTTGCTCTTGCCATTGGCCGAAGCTGTTCGGCTCGTAATGGATGGTGCTGCCGTAGTTGCCGTCAACACGGCCTTGACCGTCGCGGGCATTGCTGTGTACGGGGCAACGCGGTGCGTTCACCGGAATCTGATGGTGGTTCACACCCAAGCGGTAGCGTTGCGCGTCGGCGTAGTTAAACAGACGGGCTTGCAGCATGCGGTCGGGAGAAACGCTGATACCGGGAACCAAGTTGCTCGGTGCAAACGCAGATTGCTCTACATCGGCAAAGAAGTTTTCAGGGTTGCGGTTCAGTTCAAACTCGCCCACTTCAATCAGGGGGTAGTCGCCTTTGGGCCATACTTTGGTCAAGTCAAACGGATGGTAGGGTACTTTTTCCGCATCGGCTTCGGGCATGATTTGAACGTACATTTTCCATTTCGGGAAATCGCCGCGCTCAATGGCTTCGTACAGGTCGCGCTGATGGCTTTCGCGGTCTTCGGCGATAATGGCAGCAGCTTCTTCGTTGGTCAGGTTTTTAATGCCTTGTTGGGTGCGGAAGTGGAATTTCACCCAGAAACGCTCGTTTTGTGCGTTGATGAAGCTGTAAGTGTGGCTGCCGAAACCGTGCATATGACGGTAAGAAGCAGGAATACCACGGTCGCTCATTACCACGGTTACTTGGTGGAAGGCTTCAGGCAGCAGGGTCCAGAAGTCCCAGTTGTTGGTGGCAGAACGCAGGTTGGTGCGGGGGTCGCGTTTAACCGCTTTGTTCAGGTCGGGGAATTTACGCGGGTCGCGCATAAAGAATACGGGGGTGTTGTTACCCACCATATCCCAGTTACCTTCTTCGGTGTAGAACTTCAGGGCGAAACCGCGGATGTCGCGCTCGGCGTCAGCGGCACCGCGCTCACCGGCTACGGTAGTAAAGCGGGCAAACATTTCGGTTTTTTTGCCTACTTCGCTGAAAATAGCGGCGCGGCTGTATTTGGTGATGTCGTTGGTTACGGTGAAAGTACCGAACGCGCCGGAACCTTTGGCGTGCATGCGACGCTCAGGAATCACTTCGCGCACGAAGTTGGCCAATTTTTCGTTCAGCCACAAATCTTGTGCCAACAAAGGACCGCGCGGGCCGGCGGTCATGCTGTTTTGGTTGTCAACAACGGGTGCACCGTTGTTCATGGTTAAATGGGTTACAGGGCATTTGGACATGGTTGTGTTCCTTGTTTAGGGGGTTGTTACAGAATGGGGCGGACTATAACATTCAATTTTGTCTATTGAAACTATGATTTCAATTTAGAAAGGCAAAAAATTCTTTCAGGCAGCCTGAAAAAACCGTTTCGGGCTTTAAATGAAGCAGCAAACAGGTTAAGCTTCATCTGATTTTTGCTTTTGGAAGTTTGAAAAATGATTGACCTGCATTGCCATTCCACCGTTTCGGACGGCGCATTAAGTCCGCGCGAAGTGGTGCGTTTGGCGGCGCGTAACGGCTGCCGCCTGCTGGCCTTGACCGACCATGACCATACCGGCGGTTTGGCCGAAGCCCGTGAAGAAGCGGCGCAGCACGGCATTCGTTTGATTAGCGGCGTGGAAATTTCGGTGACATGGTACGGCCGCACCATCCATATGGTCGGCTTGGACTTTGACGCGGAAAACGAAGCCCTGCAAACGTTGTTGGCACGGGTGCGTTCCGGCCGCGTGGAACGGATGCGGCAGATGGCGCAGCGTTTGGAAAAAAAGGGCATTGGCGGCGCGTTTGACGGCGCAATGGCCTTGGCGGTCAATCCTGAGATGGTATCGCGCACGCATTTGGCGGAATTTTTGCTGCAACAGGGTCTTGTCCGCAACAAACAGCAGGCGTTTACCAAATATTTGGGCGAAGGCAAATGCGCCTATGTGTGCCATCAGTGGGCGGATTTGGCCGAAGCGGTGGCGGCGGTGCGGGCGGCGGGCGGCATTGCGGTGATTGCCCATCCGATGCGCTACGATTTATCGGCCACGGCACGGCGCAGGCTGTTTGCCGAGTTTCAGGCAGCCGGCGGCACGGCGGTGGAAGTGCACAGCGGCAGTTGCAGCTTGAGCGACCGTTTAAACTACGCTTTGTTGGCGCAGCAGTTTGATTTTGCTGCCAGCGCAGGCAGCGATTTTCACCGTGAGGGCGGCTACGGCGGCGTATTGGGCGCGTGTCCCGAACTGCCACCGATATGCCAACCGGTGTGGGCGCGGTTTCGTGAGCCGTTTAGATTGGGCGGCAGTTAAAGTATTCCAACCATAAATTTTAACGTGAGTTCGGGATAAGCGCTTATTTACTTATTGGGTAACAAAGACTT
>JAUNOT010000090.1 GCA_030537065.1 Conchiformibius sp. | reverse complement strand
GCAGCGCCGATGATAGTACGGTCTCCCGTGTGAAAGTAGGTCACCGCCAAACTCCTTATTCTAAACCCCCCCGATACGATAGTGTCGGGGGGGTTATTTAAAGAAAATTATGTACATACCCATTTCCCCGCGTCGTGCAGTTTATGCAGGCAGCTTTGACCCGCCTACCAACGGCCATTTATGGATGATTGCCGAGGCGCAACAGCTTTTTGATGAGTTGATTGTTGCTATTGGTGTGAATGCCGAAAAAAGAAATACTTACACAGTAAGTGAACGGCGGCAGATGCTGGAGCAGGTAACTGCGCCGTTTACTAATGTCAGAATCGATTCGTTTGAAAACGATTTTTTGGTGAATTATGCTTATTCGGTTGGCGCACGTTTTATTGTGCGCGGTATCCGTACCGGTGCCGATTATGAGTATGAGCGGGCGGTGCGCTATATCAATGCCGATTTGCAGCCGGAAATCCGCACGGTATTTTTAATGCCGCCGCGTGAAATTGCCGAAATTTCTTCTACGATGGTAAAAGGTTTGGTCGGCTATAAAGGTTGGCGGGAAATGGTCGGACGTTATGTGCCGGAAGCAGTCTACGCCAAAATGTTGGCCGACCATCGGGATAAATAATGCCGTTTACTTTTGCCCATCCTGCCGCCGTAGTCTGGCTGCCTGAAAAACGTTTTCTGCATCGCCCCGCTTTGGTTTTGGGTGCGATGGCTCCCGATTTTATTTATTTTTTACAGGGTAGGGCGGCCAACGGCTTCGGGCATACTTGGGCAGGTGTGTGGCTGTTGAATCTGCCGTTGGTATATCTGTTTTATGCCGTGTACCGCTTTTTATGGGCGGATATATGGGCTGATTACCTGCCGCGTTGTGTGGCGGTGTGCCGGCCTGCTGCGCCGTGGCAGTTTTCAGGCAGCCTGAAACGGGCGGCGGTATTTACTGCTTCGGCTTTAATTGGTATGGCAACGCATATTGTTTGGGATGCCTTTACCCATCAAAACGCTTGGTTTGTGCGGCATTGGTCGGTGTTAGAACAGCTTTATATCGGCTTGCCGCTTTATAAATGGCTGCAATATGGCGGCGGTGTATTCGGTTTGCTGCTGATTGCGGCGGTCTGTATGGTACAGGCGCGGCGGTATCCCTTTGTTTCAAGCAAAACCGCCAAGCAAAAATACCGCTTTTGGACGGCAGTCGGTGCGGAAGCCTGTACCGCTTGGCTGTGTTGGCAGCTTGTGCAAGCCATTCCCCTAACTGCGGCAGCAACCCAAATTATCCGTTTAAGCGACTGTGCCATATTGGCCTTATCTGCTGCCTGCCTGTGGAAAAAATACCGATGAACAAACATATCCGCACCGAAATCTTCACCCGTCTGCGCGATGCCAATCCGCATCCGACCACCGAATTAAACTACAACAGCCCGTTTGAACTGCTGATTGCCGTGTTGCTGTCGGCGCAGGCTACCGATGTGGGTGTCAATAAGGCCACCGCCAAGCTGTTTGCGGTGGCCGACACGCCGCAAAAAATGTTGGACTTGGGTTTGGACGGCGTGATGGATTATGTCAAAACCATCGGCCTGTACCAAACCAAGTCCAAACATATTATGCAAACCTGCCGCATTTTGCTGGAAAAGCACGGCGGCGAAATTCCGCAAACGCGCGAAGAGCTGGAAGAACTGCCCGGCGTGGGGCGCAAAACCGCCAATGTGGTGTTGAACACCGCGTTCAGGCAGCCGGCGATGGCGGTGGACACGCATATTTTCCGCGTGTCCAACCGCACCAAAATCGCGCCGGGTAAAAACGTGCGCGAAGTGGAAGACAAGCTGATGCGCTTTGTGCCGAAAGAGTTTTTATTAGACGCGCACCATTGGCTGATTCTGCACGGCCGCTACACCTGCAAGGCGCAGAAACCATTGTGCGGCCAATGTATTATCCATGATTTGTGCGAATATTCCGGCAAGCTGTAAAACCACGTTTTCAAATGAATCGGTTTGCCTTTTTGGGATGTCTTCTTTATTGTTTACATGCTAAGATAATTTGAAAAATTACTTTCACAGAAAAACCATAGTTTTTCTAACAGACAGAAAAACATTTATAAACAATATTCCCCAATCCATTAATATTTATCAGCCTTTACCAAATAGGCTTTAAGTCCTATAATCCCAATCAGTTTCTAGGCAGCAAAACAAACCGGCAGGTAGCCTGTCGGTGAGTGGGAAAACCTGGCAACCGTTAGGTTGTGCGATAGTTGAAATTGGCACACCTTCCGTTTCCGGGCAGCAAAACAAGTCGGCTCCAAAGCTGATAAGTGGAAACCTGGTTATCCGCAAGGCGTGCAGGCGCACAAAGCATAGTATTATGCTGTTTTACCTTTGTATTTAATCATTTTTTTGGAGTCTATACTGATGAACTACGATCAAACCGTATCCGCCCTGTTAAATGTTGACGGCGCTTTGGCCGCTGCTGTGGTTGATTATTCAAGCGGCATGCTGCTGGCCGGTGGTGGTTCCGCATCCATCGACTTGGAAATTGCCGCTGCAGGTAATACCGAAGTGATGCGTGCCAAAATGAAAACCATGCAAATGCTGGGTCTGAAAGACAACATCGAAGACATCTTGATTACCTTGGGTAAACAATACCACCTGTTGCGCCCCTTGAGCCGTCAGGACGGCCTGTTCCTGTACTCCGTACTGGACCGCTCCAAATCCAATCTGGCTTTGGCGCGCCGTTCCTTGGTAGACGCAGAAAACAATATAAAATAATATTTAAATTTTTTCATATATTTCCAAAAGAAAGAAAGATCAAGCTATATTTCTTGGTCTTTCTTTTTTTTATCTTTTATTCTCCTGCTATCAGCCGAAAAAAACACCAAAGTATACGGAAAAAAACATATCTGCTGCTTAGCGGATAAAGTTCCGCTATAATCACTCTTTCCAATCGCGATTAACCTGCTTGAGAAACAAAGCAATGAATGAAATCCTGTTAATTATTATTGCCATTTTGCTGTTTGTGTTGGTGGCGGTGTTTGCCTACAATATGCTTCAGGAAAAGCACTACCGCAACAAAATACGCAATCAGTTCGGACATGCCGACCGCGATGCGCTGCTGGGCAGTCAGACCCAATCGGTACGCGACGGTCAGAGTTTTTCCCACGATAAAGTATCGGTTCGCCCTGCCAAGCTCAAACCCTCGCTGGCAGGCAAACGTACGCCTGCTGAAGCCGCAGCGGACGACCCCGTGCTGCCTGAAACCCACGCTCCGACAGAGATACACAAAGAAACAACGGTTTTAAGCGTTCCGCAGGACACTGCCCCTGTTCGGGTTGAACCTGAAGTACCTGAAGCCGTTGCCGATACACCACAAGCACCGGCACAAGAAACCAGCTTGGTCGGCGAAATCCGTGCTACGTTTGCGCGGATGCTCGGCAGCGAAACCCCGCCCCTGACCGAACCGCCTACCACCGATACCACAACGGACAAGCCGCAGCCAGAAGAAAAATACGAAGAAGAATTTGAAGAATACGAAGAATATGAAGAACCGGCTGCCGCCGATACGCCGCGCGAAGTGTTAATCCCCCTGATGGATTTGCGTGCGGGCAGGCTGCCTTGGTTTGACGAGCGTGCCGATTATATGGCTTATATTTCCCTGCGTGAGCCTTTGGAGCTGCCCGCGCTGCCGCATTTTTCCAAACGCTACCGCTACCAGATTGTCGGCTGTACCATGGACGGCCGCTTCCAACTGGCCGAGCCAGTGCCTGGCGTGCTGTATCAGGCATTTGCGGTCGGCTTACAAGCCATCAGCCGCAAGGGCTTGGCCGATACGCGCGAATTGGACGCTTTCGGCCGTCAGATTCGCGACTTTAGCGACAGCATGGACGCGGAATGCTGGCTGGAAGATACTGCTTCGTTTTTATCCAAAGCAGCACCGCTTGACGAATTGTGTGCGCGGGTTGACCAAACCATCGCCATTCATTTGGTTTCGCGCATCAGCATTTTGGGCATTGAACTGCGCTCTACGCTGGAAGATTTGGGTTTCCAGCTGATGGAAGACGGCACATTCGGTTTTGCCGATGTCGGCGGCGAAGTGAAATATTCGGTGGTGACATTGGACGGCAGCCGCTTTACTTCCAGCCTGCTGTCCAGCCAGCCGTATAAGGGTTTCAGCATGCTGTTTGACATCACCCGTGTACCGCACGGCGAAGGCAATTTTGATGAGTTTATGAATCTGGCGGTGCGTCTGTCATCGCTATTGAACTTGGAATTGGTGGACGACCAAATCCAGCAGCTTTCTACGGAATGGATGAAGGAAGTGCGTACTTATGTTTTGGGTACGCAAAAAGAAATGTTGGATGCGGATATTGTGCCGGGCGGCTCGCTGGCACAACGTCTGTTTGCTTGATTTTTCTTAACGCAGGCTGCCTGAAACGCTTTTCAGGCAGCCTTTTTTACGTCCGCTCAAAACACGCCACCGCTTCTACATGCGCGGTTTGGGCAAACATATTGATAATGCCCGCCTGCGTGCAACGGTAGCCTTTTTGCTGCAACAGCGCGGCATCACGCGCCAGCGTCGCCGCATTGCACGACACATACACCAGCTTGGGCGGCAGCAGCTTGTCGGTCAGCGCGTTCAGCAGCGCATACGCTCCCGCACGCGGCGGGTCGAGCAGCATTTTGTCAAACCGCCCCCAACACGCCAGCATTTTCGCATTGACGGTAAACAAATCCGCCGCCGCAAAACGGACGTTATCCACGCCGTTGGCACGGGCATTGTCGGCCGCACGCGCCACCAGTTGCGGCGAACCTTCCACCCCCAGCACTTCCGCACCCTGCCGCGCCAAAGGCAGGCTGAAATTACCCAAACCGCAAAACCAGTCCGCCACCCGTTCATGCGGCCGCACGTCCAACAGTTGCAGGGCGAGCGCCACCATCCGCTCGTTGAGTGGCAGATTGACTTGGGTAAAATCGCCGATGCCGAAGGGCAGGCGCAAACCGAACTCGGGCAGGCGGTAGGCCAAAGGCGGATAGTCGGCGCAGGCAGTTGCCGCACCCTGATGCTGATGCCAAAGCTGCCAACCGTGCCAGCGTTGCGCCAAATCCGCCAACACCGCTTCGGGCAAGGCGCGGCTGCTTTGCAGATTCAGGGCGGTTTGCCCGTCCGCGCTGTAAATTTCCAAGGCTTTCAGGCTGCTGCGCACCGCTTCGGGCAGCGCTTGCAGGGCGGCACGGATTTCAGGCAGCCGCGCATCAACGTGCTGCGGCAGCACCGCACAGGTTTGCACATCGCAAATACGGTGGCTGCGCCGCGCCTGATAGCCCAAACGCAAACGGCCGCCGCGCCCGTCAAGATGCAGGCGTGTACGGCTGCGGTAATGCCAAGCCGCGCCGTAAAGCGGCGGCAGTATCTGTTCGGGGCGGACTTTGCCCAAACGCCACAGCTGTTCTTCAAAAATCCTTTGTTTAAACGCCACTTGTGCGCCAAATTCAATATGCTGCATGGCACAGCCGCCGCATTCGCCGTAATGCGGACAAGGCGGCGTGCGGCGGTGGGGCGAAGCGTCTAAAACGGCTTCGGTACGCGCTTCGTCAAAACGGCTTTTGCCGTGCAACACGCGGTAGCGCACCGTTTCGCCCGGCAGCGCGTTTTTAATAAAAACGGTTTTGCCGCCGTTACGGGCAATGCCGCGTCCTTCGCTGTCCAAAGCGGTGATGCGGGCGGTGTGGACGGTCATCGGTTTCTCCTGAACATTCGGAAGCGGATTGTAACCATTGTGTGGTGGATACTGCAAAAAAAGGTTATTTTTACGTCAATAGCCGCTATTTGCCGTATGATGGCGGTATTTTTGATTTTTCCACCCACACCGACAGGCTGCCGTTCAGGCAGCCTGAACAGTAATGATGAATAAAACATTTCTTTTCGGCATCACCGCCCTGCTCTCGGGCACGGCCGCTTTTGCCGCACAAACCACACCCGTTCCCGACGTCCGCCCTGCCGCCAACGGCTGGCAGGTGGTCATCAATATTCCGCAACAACGCCTGTTTCTTTATCAGGACGGCCGTTTGGACAAGGTTTATCCCGTGGCGGTGGGCAAAGCCTTAACGCAAACCACTTTGGGCGAACACAAAATCGGTGCCAAAGCCTTTAACCCGACTTGGCACATTCCCAAATCCATTCAAAAAGAACGCGGCGACGGCGTGAAAACCGTGCCGCCCGGCCCGAAAAATCCGCTGGGCCCCGTATTTGTGCGCTTGGGCGACCCGCGCTTGGGTTTGGGCATTCACGGCACCAACGCGCCTGCCAGCGTGCCGGGCGTACGCAGCCACGGCTGTGTACGGATGAAGTCGCCCGACGCGCTGGAATTTGCCAACACCATTACCAGCGGCTCGCCCGCCACCGTCAGCTACGAAATGGCAGCTTTGAATGTGGACGATGCCGACAATCTGTGGCTGGCGGTGTTTAAAGACCCCTACAATAAAAACAATTTGAACACGTCCGCTTTAAAACAGAGTATTTCCGCTTGGGCAAAAGCCAACGGCGCCAACATCAGCACGGCGCGGGTGGAACAGATTATCAAAGCCCGTTCAGGCAGCCCCGTTTGCTTAAGCTGCAAAGGCAAAGCGCGGATTCAGGGCGATTTGCAGTCGCTGGCGTGGAACAGCGGTTCCATCAAACCGACCACACCGAAAGCCGGCGGCCGCCGTGCGCCCGTGCGCGATGAAGTGCTGCCCGAAGGCAGCAGCATTGAAGTGGATGCCGACAGCGGCAAACCGGCAGCCGCATCCAAACCTGCCGCACCGCGTCCGCCACGCGGCAAAACCAAAGCACCGAAGCCGACTTCGGTATTTGACGAAACGCCGATTAAACCGGTCAAACCATCTGCCGCCAGCGAAACCGTAGGCGAACGGGTGTTGCAGCCGATTAACCGGCCGCCCAAGTCCAAATAAAATCAGGCTGCCTGAAAAACGTTTCAGGCAGCCTGTGTCCCCTATTATCGCCCCTTGTCGGGCTTGGCGTTGCGTGTAGTGGAATGTAACCCTTTTGCCGTCTGCCTGCAAGCCCCCAAGCGGAAATAAACCGTTCCCCCCGTTTGGCGCACGTTTGCCGAAATTTTGTATCAACACCGCATCTTTACACGCAGCAAACTGCCGCCCCAACTTTAGGAGAGATGATGCCTGCCGTCCTGACCCTTGCTTCCGCCAGCCCGCGCCGCCGCGAAATCCTGCAATCTTTGGGCTACACCATACAACAGGCCGCCGCCGATATCGACGAAACACCGCAGCCGCAAGAAAACGCCGCCGATTATGTGCAGCGCATGGCACGGGAAAAGAACCGCGCCGCCCGCCGTCTGTATCCGAATGCCGTGCTACCGCTGCTCAGCGCCGACACGGTGGTGGCTTTAGACGGGCAGATTTTGGGCAAACCGCAGTCGCCCGAACACGCATTTGCCCTGTTAAACGCGCTTTCAGGCAGCACGCATCAGGTATTGACCGCCGTGTGCGT
>JAUNOT010000002.1 GCA_030537065.1 Conchiformibius sp. | reverse complement strand
GTTTGGATAGTTGTAACGCTGATTGCCATGACTATTGGCTACAAAATTGCCAAGAAAAAAGGCTTATTTGTAGGATTTATGCTGACAATGGGCGGTTGGATTGTGTATTGGGCGATTGAGTTTGCGTATATTCAAGCTAAAGTGAGTTATTTATGCGAAAAAGAAGCGGGGATTACGGTGTATGTAACGCCTGAACAATGGCGTAAGCAGATTGGTGCAGAATGGAATACTCTGCGAAAATACAACGAGATTGAAAGCCAGAGTTACCCTGTTAGGGAAATAACAATAGATAACAAAAATTTTATCCCCGCTTCTCAAATCAATAAAAATATAATAGTCTATTCTAACTGGGAGCGTTTAAGTCAATTTATATCCAAATATACAGGTTTACTTATAGATAAAACTTCTCAAAAAATTTTAGTTAAATATGTATCTATTTCTGCAGGTAGTGGTACTTGGATAGCTGGTGGCAGTCCTAAATTTTGGCTAAATTATTTAAGTACTTGTTCAAATTTGGAAGGATATGAGCAAGCAGACATTACTGAACAATATTCAAATTCAACTCTAGGGGTTACAAGATGAAAAATCAATTTATTTCAGATTACCTATATCTTGCGGAAGCAAGTTATACAGACTTCTCACGAAAAAGTAAGCGTAGGTTGGGTTGAAGCACAGCGTAAACCCAACAACACGGCAGCCTGAAAGGCAAAAGCTGGGTTGATTAACCCTGCCTACACCTAATGAAAAATAGGATTATTCCAAAAAATGAAATCATATAAACCAATTAAACTGATGATGATTTTCATCCTATTCTTTCATATTTTATACATTAACGACCGAAATAATGTTGTGGGAAGAACATTATTTATCACCCAAAAAATATCGGAATACAAAATCCATCATAAAGAAATTCCCAAGAATCCAAATTCTATCTTAAAAAGCATAACAGATTCAGAATCATATTGTTATTTTCTTGACTTAAATATGGCAGGTTGGGGCAATTGTTACATGACAATAGACAAGGATAATTATACGGTTCAGGTGCAGGGCATCTTTAATTCCACCCTATTTGAATCAGAAGTAAATAATATGGAAATCAATTCTAAAAAATATAGGTAATTAACCTACCCATTCTAAAACACTAAGGAATCCATCATGTTTTGGGACGAACGCTACAACAGCGAAAACTATGTTTACGGCACACAAGCCAATATTTTTCTACAAGAAATCGCCCACCATCTGCCCAGCAGCGGACGTGCTTTGGATTTGGCGGCAGGCGAAGGGCGCAATGCGGTTTTTTTGGCGGAACGCGGTTTGTCGGTAACGGCTGCCGATGCTTCAAGCGTGGGCTTGGCAAAGGCACAGCGTTTGGCGGAAAGCCGTGGTGTGCGCCTTGAGCTGGTGCAGGCGGATTTGTGTAGCCACGATTGGCAGCAGGGCAGCTACGATGTCGTCAGCAGCGTGTTTTTCCAACTGCCGCCGCCGCTGCGTTTGGCGGTGGGGCGCAGGGCAGTGAATGCTTTGCGGGACGGTGGTTTGCTGGTGGCTGTGTTTTACCACAGCGAGCAGCTTGCGCTTGGCACAGGCGGACCGTCTAACCCCGAATTTTTAGGCAGTTTGGCGGACTGGCAGGCGATGTTCCCCGATTTGGAATGGCTGCACGCCGAACACCGCCGCCATGTATTAGACGAAGGGGAATTGCACCAAGGCGAAAGTTCGGTGGTGTATCTGCTGGGGCGCAAACCGTTTCAGGCAGCCTGAACATAGGCAAACCGCCTGCCGCAGCTTACAATACGGCCAAACCCATTCCAAGGAGAAACCATGAAAAAACATTTTGTCCCCGTTGTTGCCGCGCTGATGCTGGCAGCCTGTTCCGCCCTTCCCGCCCACCACCACACCGGAAAATCCCACGCCATGCACCCACACCAAGCCACCCTAAACAGCATCTATAATTTTAACGATACCGTGTCCAAAATCCGCCAAGCAGTAGAAAGCAAAGGCATGACCGTGTTTGCGGTGATTGACCACCAAGCGGCCGCGCAAAAAGCCGGCTTGACCATGCAACCGGCCACCGTGCTGGTGTTCGGCAACCCCAAAGCCGGTACGCCGCTGATGGTAAAAGACCCTGCTTTTGCCCTGCAACTGCCGCTTAAGGTATTGATTACCGAAACGGACGGCAAAGTACAAGTATCTTACGTTCCGGCGCAACACCTGATTTTGGGCAGCAAAATTGCCCCTGCCGATGTGGAAAACACTTTGGCCAAAGCCGAAGGGCTGATTCGCGCCACCGTGTCCGCGCCGCAATAAAGGAAAAATCATGCAATATCTTGATACCCGTTCCGCCGATTTTGAAGCCAAACTGCAATCGGTATTGGCTTTTGAAAGCGCGCAAGATGACAACACCGACCGTGCCGTTGCAGAAATCTGTGCCGAAGTGCGCCGACGCGGCGACGCGGCGGTGGTGGATTACACCAACCGTTTTGACGGCATGAACGCCCAAAGCATGGCCGATTTGACGATTGACCGCGCCGAAATGGAAGCGGCTTTTTTCAGGCTGCCTGAAAACATCCGCAATGCCCTGCAAACCGCCGCCACACGCATTGAACGCTATCATCAGCAGCAAAAGCTGCAATCATGGTCTTACACCGATGAAGACGGCACCCTGCTCGGACAAAACATTACCCCGCTTGACCGTGTCGGCATTTATGTGCCGGGCGGCAAAGCCGCCTACCCCAGCTCGGTGCTGATGAACGCCCTGCCCGCACGCGTGGCGGGTGTGGGCGAAATTATTATGGTGGTACCGACCCCGAAAGGCGAACGCAACGATACCGTATTGGCAGCCGCCCATTTGGCCGGTGTGGATAAAATCTTTACTGTCGGCGGCGCACAGGCGGTAGCGGCTTTGGCCTACGGTACGGAAACCGTGCCGCAGGCAGACAAAATCACCGGCCCGGGCAATGCCTATGTGGCTGCGGCCAAACGCCGTGTTTTCGGTGTGGTCGGTATTGATATGGTTGCGGGGCCGTCTGAAATTCTGGTGATTGCAGACGGCAGCACACCGGCGGCATGGGTGGCGATGGACATGTTCAGTCAGGCCGAACATGATGAAATCGCCCAAGCGGTTTTAATTGCCACATCACAGGATTATTTGGCTGCGGTACAGGCGGAAATTGACCGTCTGCTGGACGATATGCCGCGCCGCGATATTATCCGTGCTGCCCTGCAAAACCGCGGTGCAATGATTTTAGCGGCCGATTTGGACGAAGCCTGCGCCTTGGCCAACCGCATCGCCCCCGAACATTTGGAATTGTGCGTTGCCGAACCCGAACGCTGGCAGCCGAAAATCCGTCATGCCGGTGCGGTGTTTATGGGTGCGTACACCAGCGAAAGTCTGGGCGACTATTGCGCCGGCCCCAATCATGTTTTGCCCACCAGCCGCAGCGCACGTTTTTCTTCACCGCTCGGCACTTATGATTTCCAAAAACGTACCAGCCTGATACGGGTGTCGCCGCAGGGCGCGGCCGAATTGGGCAAAACCGCCGCCACGCTGGCCTACAGCGAAGGTTTGCAGGCTCATGCGCGGGCGGCGGAAATGAGGATGGAATAAAATTTTTCAGGCAGCCTTTTATCCGCAAGGCTGCCTGAAATAAAATCCATGCTTAAAAGGAATTGAAATTGGGCAATCAATTCTCCCAAACACATTTAACCCAGCACACTGTTTAGGACACCACCTATACGGCAACCTTTTATTTGGGCAACGTGGGAACTGCCAAGGCATCAGCAGGAATTTCACCTGTTGTACTGCCTAAAAATGCAACAATATCATCAATTTCCTGCTTTGTCAGTTTATGGTTTAATTGCAGCTCTGCCATCACCTCAACGGCTTTACCCAAATCCTGAACACTGCCGCTATGAAAATAGGGGGCTGTTTTGGCTACATTACGCAGACCCGGGGTGCGGAAAACAAATTTGTCTTCTTCTTTTTTGGTCAAATCAAACAAGCCCAAATCCTTTTGCTTGGTGTTAATATAATCCCAATACGGGCCTTTTACCACACCAAATTTCTGCATCGAATCACCACCAAGATTGACACCGGAGTGGCAGGCAATGCAGCCTTGATTCATAAAGGCTTTCAAACCGTTGCGCTCTTGTTGGTTTAAAGCGTCAATATCGCCAGCCAAATATTTATCCCAACGGCTGGGGGTTAATAAGGTGCGCTCAAAAGCACCAATAGCATGAACAATATTGTCGATGCTTACTTTTCCCCCTTTATCTGCATAATGTTTTTGAAATTGTTCTGCGTAACCTGGAATAGCGGCTATTTTTTGCTCTACGGCAGCATGGTTGGGCATAGCCATTTCTATCGGATTAATAAGGGGGCCTTTAGCTTGTTCTTCCACATCTTTAGCCCTGCCGTCCCAAAATTGGCTGTCTAATAAAAAGGCATTTAAAGCCGTTGGCGAATTGCGTACACCCTGAGCGTTATTATGCCCGGGGCTGGTCGGTTTATTATCGACCCCATAAGTATTTAAACCATGACAGGTATTGCAACTGATATCATTACCTAATGACAAACGCGGTTCATACCACAGTTGTTTACCCAACTGCACCTGCTCATCAGTAAACGGGTGTTTTGTCCGGCTTTCTTCAAGTGTGGGAAGCGGTGAAAAAATAGCCTGAGCCTGTTTGAGCAGTTCTTTATCTGCTGTCGCCGCATCGCTTTGATTTGCAGACGCAGCTCCCTGCTCCGACTCTGACGTTTGGGGAGGGGAGCAGGCAGACAATAAAAGTAAGATGATGCCTAGGGGGTAAAGACGTTGGAATATTACGTTCATGATAGGTATCCCTGTAAATTTTTTTGTTATCAATGTGGTTTTGATTATCAAAGGCTGCCTGAAACAGAGGCAGCCTTATTTTTATTTGGTTACATCAACAATACTTCTTGATGCACGTCTGGCATCTAATAAAATCAATCCCAGTTTGGCATTTTCACGGGCTGTTAAACACAACACATTGGTACCGCCGGCCTGAATTAACAGGGTATAACCCGATTTACCTTTCACGATCACCTGCTCCAATTCTCCGCAAGCCAATTCCTGCGCAGTTCGGTTTCCCAATGCCAGCAATGCTGCAGACATTGCGCCGATACGGTCTGCATCAATATTGTTGGGCAGCAAATGAGCAATAGGCAGGCCGTCAGTCGAAATTACGGCAGAAGCAGTGATATCTGCAGATGAACTATTTAGGTCGCTTAATATGGATGTTAAAAGTTGTGCATGCATTTTTCTTTTCCAATCAATAATTAAGAGGCATTTGCCGAACCAATCGAATTATTCCGATACAGGGTATATACAAGGGATACAAAAATATCCTTGTGCAGCAAAGGAGTACCACCAATTACTAAGATAAATCGCAAATCATTGATATAAATAGGAAAGAATGTTAACTCGCTTTGTCCGGCCGGATCACATATACCCCAAGCATTTTGGTAAATATTCAGATTGTTTTTAATCAACAATGCATGCCGCTCCGATAAACGGACAGCTTCACTTGCCAAAATAGCCACTTCCTCAGCCGCCTCATGGTTGAAGCCCGAGTTAGCAAAATAAAAACCATCTTGGTCAATGAGTAAGGCTTTTTGGCTTTCAGACAGCATCGGCAAAATTTTTGCCAAAGTCGTATCATTCACCACAGGCATTTTTGCAGGTGCTTCATCACCATAAACAAATTCCAAACGCTGCATACGGTATAACAGATTTAATGCGGCATCCAAATCTGTTGTTTCCGCCCATTCCAATAACTTGGCCTGAGTCATCGGTTCACCGTTGGCTTGCAGAATATTACTCAATAATGTTCGGCTGGCGCTGCCATGTTTATTGGTTACGGCATAAAACGCTCCAGCAGCCGTAATATGCGGATACAGGTTAGCTTGTAAGGACAGGGTAGAATTAGAATCCATTGTTATACCTCTAAACCGGGGTCAATTTGAAACAGCATAGCTGTTACCAGTTGTTTGACATCATCTTCGTTGCGGGCATCTACTTCAAAAATGGGGGCAATGATACCGTGTTGGGTCAGATATTTCTGATAAACATCAATACCAGGCACAGCCCGAATATCCATCTTAGTCACACCGATAACCACAGGCGCGGTTTTAAGCAAGTCGGCAAACGAATCCAAAAAGAATTTTAAATCCTTAAGTGGGTTAGCACGGGTATTATCTAAAAGCAAGACTAATCCCATACTGCCCTGGCTCAGGATGTCCCACATAAAATCAAAACGCTCTTGCCCGGGTGTTCCATACAGATGAACTTTCGTATTTTCATCTAATTGGATCAGGCCATAGTCCATTGCTACCGTCGTATAACCTTTGCGAACGGCCGTCATATCTGATGCGCTGGCATCTGTCTGAATCGGCGGTTCGTCAGACAAAGCGGCAATAGCTGTGGTTTTTCCCACGCCAACCGGCCCTGTAAAAATAATTTTATTTTCTACCAACATAATTCTGATGCCTTCAATTTATTTGCTGAGTAATTTTTTCATCAGACGGCCAAGTAATCCGACTTTCTTCGGTTTGTCATCTTCTATCTCGTCTTCATCGTCATAATCAGAAGATTGTTGACGTGTCATACCGTCTGCAACGGATTTAACAGATGTCGTTACGGCTGCATTTGATGGCGTGTCTTTGCTCACGGTCAAATAATCCGTCAAGTAAGTCGCTGCAATATAATTTAAAATGTCTGCCATTTCCAATGGCATCATTTTATACAGCATATTCAGATTAACCGTGGTTTTGGTCAGGAATGCTGACAATCTCATGGATTCCGGCAGAGGCGCCAAACGGGTTAAATTGGGCCATTGTTTTAAACGGAACATTGTGTTAGGGGTCAGGGGATGAACCAAACGTCCGCTGGCTGTCCATACTGCTACCTGCCACATACAAGACAACACGGTAGCATTCGCCCGTTCTTGAATCTGGCTGCTTTCCGAAATGACTTTAACACGTATATTGGGTTGATCCTGACGGCATAAGGTTTCTAACAGTTTTGCATCCGGCACCCATACACGTTGTGATGAGGGGAAAACAGCCAAAACCGGTTTTTCATTAAAGACTATGACGGTATCTTTACTCTGATTAAGCAAATCTCTAAATCTGCCCAACAAACCTCTACGCGGATCAAATCGCGGAATAATCATTTCTGCAGCACGTTGGCGTGTTTTACCTGTCGTGCGTGCATCTGCCTGATTAATTTGCTGTTGCGCTGCTGCAGGATTGTGTATTGCACCACCCGGATGTGCAACCCTTACACCATTACCTTGTAGTAAGTTGCGTAAGCTTAAGAACAGTGTATCAAACTTAATTGGCTTGGATAGATAAGGGGCTGTAATCATTGGCGGATTTTTGGAGAAAAATACCACCACACTTTTTGGATAGTCGGTTTTTGCCTTTTGCCAAAGTGCTGCGCCCATAGGACTGTCACCGTCAACAATAACCATTTCCGGCCGTTCATTTATCATATCATCTGCACCGATAACCTGATAGGTTGTCGTGCTATGCATTCTAAATGCCATCCTGAACATAGCCTGTTGTTGCTCATCCATAGCCACAAACAACAGCTTGACTGTTTTTACTTGCGGGATACTGTTATTCATAACTTAACGTCCAAATGAACCATTATTAAAACGCTGCAGTAACTGGCTCATTGCCAACACCACTTCTTCAGGCAGCGATTGGATTTGCGTACGCAATGTTTTCAACAGCTCGCCCAAACGCCCCCACTCTTCCGCACGTTCATACAAATCAAACAAGGTAATATAGAGTTGGGATTCATTCGGATACTCTTTAATTGCCTGTTCGAGCATATCCATGGATTGATCCAATTGGCCGTACATCAATAAGAACTCTGCCTCTTTCAAAATCCGTTCGGTTGGTGTTTTAGGCTCGGTATCTTCATCAACAATTTCATTGACCAGATTTTTATAACGGCTTTTTTTCATTGCCGCACTAATTTCAATATAGCCAAGTTTAATGCCAACTTTGCGAAGAATAGAGGCATCATTTTGATTAGCTTCCAAAATGCCAAATAAGGGATGCTCACCCAAGCTATACCCTAGACCCAACATCCGCTCTTTAACCTGACGGCCGCCTTGTCCCAATGTATAGTAAAGATTCCAAAGATGCTCGGCAAAGTTTTTTAAATTCTTTGCTTTAAAGTCAAGGGTTAATGCATCAATTAAATAGGCGGCAGGTTTTCCGGCTGTACGGATTGCACGATTCAGATAACGGCTGGCCATTTCATAGGCCATTAAACCTCTTAATAATTTGGTACTTTTTTCCGGTTCCATAAATGCCAAAACCGTACTTTTTTCTTCATTGCTCAAGCCGCTCAAAGAAGCTTCACCGATAACTAAATCGTAACGTACTTTTTGCTTTTCATCTTGATTTTCAGCAGCCTTAGCACCAGAACTTTCTGCTGCAGATTGACTGTCATCGGATTGCTCAATCTCTTGCTCGGTTTGTTTGACTGTCCAACCCAATCGGGCTTCGGCCAATACGCGCAAACCAAGATGATTTTCATCTACTGCCAAACCTTGTTTAATATATTCGGTAATTTCTTCAGTAGAGAATAAATCGATATATTGGTTTAATGTTTCGGAAAGTTCATCAACTTTCTTTGCTTCCAACCATAAATCAGCCAGCTCGCCGACTAAACGCTTATCGGCTTTCTCAGGATGGTTTTTCAGGTAGACGGCCAAAGACTCTGCAGCCTTATCCACATAACCGAATTGTTTATACACATTAAATTCGGTCAGTGTATCTACATCTTGAACTGAAACCTTGGTGTCATCTACGGCTGTAGCTGCGGCAGGAGTACTCCAGTTCCAATCGCCATCATCACTTTCTGCTTCTTCGTCACCGGCTTCTTCACTATCAACAGCTTCTTCAGCAGTTTTTTTCTTGGATGCTTGTGTTTTTTCTTTTTGGTGTGCCGTGCCCTTGTGAGAAGATGGCTTGTTGTCTTCTTCACTTTGACTTTGTTGTTTTTTCTTTAGTACAACAATCAGAAGAACAAGCAGCAGCACACCGCCGCCAACACTTCCCAATATTACGGGATCTAAAATGTCCATTGCTGCTCCTGGTTTTGCATATAATCTAAAAACACCATCATGTCTGTTTCCATCCGGATTTAAATTTGATTACCGCCGCCTGATATCGCAAGCCATAACGGTTTTACAAAATTCAAAATAGTTTATATTCTATCACTTTTTAGGCCGCCATGCAGCCGGACGAAAGAATTTTCGCTTTTAGCATGATTGCTATGCCACCGCTTCAAAATTTCAATGGTAGAAAGCTGGTTCAAGCGAATGATTTTTATAAGACTTTATTTTTAAAATCTAAACTTAAAATTAAGAGTGTGCAACTGCTTTAAATATATATAAATTTAATCGCACCGATTAGAAAATCGTTGGTTGTATCAAAAACACACAAAATACTTGTCAAAGATGCTCTATTCTGGTTTAATAGTCAACTTAATTCTGGCCAGATAGCTCAGTCGGTAGAGCAACGGACTGAAAATCCGTGTGTCGGCAGTTCGATCCTGCCTCTGGCCACCAGTTTGATTAACCCGAGTTTATTAACAACTCGGGTTTTTTCATTTTCAGGCTGTCTGAAAGCTAATTTGATAATATTTGTCATTTACAGTCAAGAACTTTGGATAATTCTTTGTTATAATCCGAAGCATAATTATATTTTGAACGCAAACCAATTATTATGATGCAATTAACCATTATCGGTTTGAATCATCAAACCGCCCCGCTTGCCATACGCGAGCAACTGGCATTTACCGCCGCCGCCCTGCCTGAAGCCCTGCAATCCCTTCAACAAAATGCTGCGGCAGAGGCCATGATTTTGTCTACCTGCAACCGTACGGAGCTGTATTGTGTCGGCAATGGTGTCGACATTATCCAGTGGTGGGCGGATTATCACCATATCCCTGTGACAGAAATCAGCCCTTATCTGTATACACATGGTTGCAGTGAAACCATCCGTCATGCTTTTCGTGTTTCTTGCGGTTTGGACAGCATGGTGTTGGGGGAAACCCAAATTTTAGGGCAAATGAAGGATGCGGTGCATACGGCACGCACACAGGGAACGATGGGAACCTGGTTAAACGGTTTATTCCAAAAAACCTTTGCCACAGCAAAAGAAGTACGCACCGTTACCAGTGTAGGCGATAATACCGTTTCCATGGCATCTGCTGGTTTGAAGATGGCAGAAAATTTATTAGGCAGTTTAAAAGGGCTCAATATTTTACTGATTGGTGCTGGTGAAATGATTGAACTGGTGGCCACCTATTTTGCTTCTGCCGAACCAAAGAAAATTACTGTTGCCAACCGCACCTTGAGCCGCGCACAAGCCTTATGTGAAGGCCTGCCGGGTCAAACAGAAACTTGTTTGCTTGGTGATTTGCCGCATATTTTGGCGGAATATGATGTGGTGGTATCGTCCACTGCCGCGCCTCTGCCGATTGTCGGTAAGGGTATGCTGGAAACCGCGATGGTGCAACGCAACCATCGTAAAATGTTTTTGCTGGATTTGGCCGTACCCCGTGATATCGAACCGCAGGCCGCAGAAATTGACGGGGTGCACTTGTATACGGTAGATGATATTGTGGCTGTTGTACAAAGTGGCAAAGAGGCGCGGCGTGAGGCTGCAGCTGCGGCTGAAGAAATGGTATTGCGAAAAATGGAGGAGTTTGTCGATTGGCAAAAAAGTCGTCAGCGTGTTCCCTTGATTTGCGCTTTGCGTAATGAGGGTGAGCGGGCCCGGCGCCAAGTTTTGGACAATGCCATCAAGCAATTAGCCAAAGGAATGACACCGGAAGAAGTTTTAGAGCGTTTATCGGTTCAATTAACCAACAAATTACTGCATGCACCAACCCGCGTATTAAACAAAGGCGTGGGTGAAGATGGCAGCCTGATTGATGCGGTATCACAGATTTACCGCTTACAGCATCCGCAAACAGAACGTTTTGCCGAACGGCTATAAAACCACTCAACTTAAAAAATCCCCATTTTCAATGAAACGGGGATTTTTCTTTAACCCTCACTACGGCTTTTGCCGATGGCTTCGTTATATTGCTCTTCCAAAATATCCATCAGCTCCGCCACCGACACGTCGCGGCACAAACCTACGCCGCGTCCGGCCCACAAAGCCATATAATCCGGGTCGCCGTTTTCTTCGGCATAAGCCAGCAGCGGCGCAGTATAGGCGCGTTGCAGCGGATAGGCGGCAACATGCTGCTCATACATCATGTTTTCACGGATAAAGCGGTTGACCAATGCCCGTCCGGGTCTGCCTGAAAACAATTTGGTGTGGGCGGTAACGGCGCGGCGGATGTCCAGCAGGGCATTTTTATAAGCACGGGGAATACCCGATTCGCGCGTACTTAAAAACGCCGTTCCCATTTGCGCCGCTTCCGCGCCCAAATTACGCACGGCCGCAATAGACTGCCCCGTCATCAGCCCGCCTGCCGCCCACAACGGCACACGCACATTCTGCCGGCATTGCGTCATCAAAGGCTGCAAACCCATCGGCTGCTCAATATATTGTTCGGTAAAACCGCCACGGTGTCCGCCCGCATCGCTGCCCTGTACGCACACAGCATCGGCGCCGATGTCTTCCCAATGCTTGGCTTCTTCGGCATGGTTGGCCGTGCCGACAATGGCAATACGCCGTTCTTTTAAAGCGCGGATATGTTCGGGGCGCAGCAGACCGAATGCAAATGACGCCACCGCAGGCTGAATAGACAAAACTGCATCCAACTGGTCTTCAAACAAAGGTGTGGGCTGGTGCTGCTTGGGCAGGGGCAGGCCGCGTTTATGGTAAATATCGGCCAGCCAGCGCGGAATCGGGTCGGCAATCTGGTTGGGCGGTTCGCGGAAATATTGTACAAACAGGTTGATGCCGAAAGGCTTGTCGGTACGCTGACGGATGGCGGCAGCGTGTTCGGCAATGGTTTGCGGCGGCATCAGACCCGCTCCGATAAAGCCCAACGCGCCGGCCTTGCACACTTCCGACACCAGCTCGGGCGTGGTCACCCCGCCTGCCATCGGGGCCTGTACGACGGGCAGGCGCAAGTTGAATCGTTCTATTAAAGACGGTGCGCTCATGGGCGTGTTCTCCGAAAAATATTTTTAAACTGGGGCAGTATTCTAAAGGAAAAAAGCAGCGGTGTGTGCTTTACGGGCGCTTTGCCCGCGTTTACCTGATTTTACAGCAGGAAAAACCGTTCAGGCTGCCTGAAAAAGACAGGTATTTTCTATCGGTTTACCCATATGCTGCGGCAAAAACGGGCAGATACGGCGCAGATTCCGTATAATCGGCACTTGACGGATTACAGGCAATTACTTATGTTTTCGCCCTATGCGCTGCAAAAACCAATTATTTTACCGTCTGCGGCGTCAATCTTCCACATTCCGAACGGAATGCGGTCATAAAAATATACGGAAAACCGACACCATGAACCACGCCGAACCTTCTGCCAAACCTGCCGACGTTTATTTTTTCGGCACCTGCCTGCTGGATATGTTTATGCCCGAAGCGGGCATGGATGCGGTGAGCCTGTTGGAACAACAGGGCATCCGCGTCCACTATCCGATGGCGCAAACCTGCTGCGGCCAGCCCGCCTTTTCTTCCGGTCACCCCGACGATGCCCGTACGGTGGCATCTGCCCAACTGGAGCTGTTTCCCGAACCTTGGCCGATTGTCGTCCCGTCCGGTTCTTGCGGCGGCATGATGAAACACCATTGGCCGCAACTGTTTGCCGGTACGCCGCAGGCAGCCCGCGCCGAAGAGTTGGCACAACGGGTGGTGGAGCTGACCAATTTTCTGCTGGACATCGGCTATACGCCGCAGGATACCGGCGCGCCGGTTAAAGTGGCGGTGCACACGTCTTGTTCCGCCCGCCGCGAAATGAACGTCCACCTGTCGGGCTGGGCGTTGGTGGACAAACTGGCCAATGTGGAACGCGTGGTACACGGCCACGAAAGCGAATGCTGCGGCTTCGGCGGCACGTTTGCGGTCAAACATCCCGCTATTTCCGGCGCAATGGTGTCGGACAAAGTGGCGGCATTAAAAGAAACCGAAGCGGTGGAAATCATCAGTGCCGATGCCGGCTGCATGCTCAATATCGGCGGCAAAATCGCTAAAGACGAACCGGCCATGCCCCGTCCCAAACACATCGCTACTTTTCTGCTTGAACGCACCGGAGGAAAAACCGCATGAGCGCGGCACGTTACAACATCCTGCAAAAACTGAAACAGGCCGCCGCTTCGCCGATGCGCGAGCCGGACACCGCCGATTACTACCGCGAAATGCGTCCGCAATGGGATAGCCCCGCGGAACGCCTGCGTCATTGGGCCAAAACCATGCGTGCGGTCAAAACCGAAATTTACTGGGTCACGCGCGACAACTGGACGGATACGCTGCTGGCGGTGGCACGCGAAAAAGGTTTGAAAACCGTTTTGCTGCCCTTAAAAACCGAACACGGCCAACAGGCGGCGGCGGCGTTTCAGGCAGCTGCGTCCGAAGTGGCGGTAAAAAGTTTTGACCGCCCGATTGAAGACTGGAAAGACGAGTTTTTTAACGGCATTGACGCCGGTTTTACCGCTGTGCGCTGCGGCATCGCCCAAACCGGTACACTGATGCTGTTTCCCACGCCCGAAGAGCCGCGCAGTCAAAGCCTGGTGCCGCCGGTGCATATCTGCCTGTTTGACGCCGCCAAAATGTATGACGACTTTTACAGCGCCATGCACGGCGAAAAGATGGCCGATGCCATGCCCACCAATGTGGTGCTGGTGTCGGGTCCTTCCAAAACCGCCGACATCCAACTGACCCTTGCCTACGGCGCACACGGCCCGCGCGATATGGTGGTGCTGGCGCTGCTGCCTGAAGGCATTACCGCAGACGAGCTGGCTGCCTGAAAGACAATCATCATGAACACACCCCACCCCCGCCCCGAAACCTTCAAACAAAACAGCATTGAGGCGTTGGCCGATGCCTCCTTGCGCCAAAGCCTGCGTACCGCTATGGATATGCTGATGAGCAAGCGCAAAGCCGTGCTGTCGGACGAACAGGAACTGCAACTGCTGCGCAATCTGTGCGAACACATCCGCCAGCGTTCCCTGTCGCGGCTGCCTGAATTGCTGGAGCAACTGGAAACCAAACTGACCGAATTGGGCGTAAAAGTCCATTGGGCGGAAACCCCCGAACAGGCCTGCCAAATTATCCACGGTATCGTCAGCAGCCGTCAGGGCAGCCTGATGGTCAAAGGCAAATCCATGGTCAGCGAAGAAATCGAGCTGAACCACTATCTGGAAGCACAGGGCATCCGCGCCGTAGAAAGCGATTTGGGCGAATACATCGTACAAATGGCGGGCGAAAAACCCACCCATATCGTCATGCCTGCCATTCACAAAACCAAACAACAGGTTAGCGAACTGTTCCACCGCGAAATCGGCACGGAGCTGACCGACGATGTGGATAAATTGACTGGTTTTGCCCGCATGGCCTTGCGCGATATTTACCGCACCGCCGACGTCGGCTTGAGCGGCGTGAATTTTGCCGTTGCCGAAACCGGCACACTGTGTTTGGTGGAAAACGAAGGCAACGGCCGCCTGACTACCACCGTGCCGCCCGTACACATTGCCATTACCGGCATTGAAAAAGTGGTGGCCAAACTGTCGGACATTCCGCCGCTGTACAGCCTGCTGCCGCGTTCCGCCATCGGCCAAAACATCACCACCTATTTCAATATGATTACCGGCCCGCGCCGCAGCGAAGAATTGGACGGGCCGCAGGAAATGCACTTAGTGCTGCTGGACAACGGCCGCACGCAGGCCTACGGCGAAGAACAGATGCGCCGTACCCTGCAATGTATCCGTTGCGGCGCGTGTATGAACCATTGCCCCGTGTACACCCGCATCGGCGGCGCGGCCTACGGCACCACTTATCCGGGCCCCATCGGCGAAATTCTCTCGCCGCACCTGCTTGGTTTGGACGACACCCGCGACCTGCCTACTGCTTGCAGCCTGTGCGGCGCGTGTAACGAAGTCTGTCCCGTGCGCATTCCGATTACCGAACAAATGATGCGGATGCGTACCGAAGCGCAGCGTCCGCCGCAGCAGATAACCGTGTATCCGATTCGCGGACAGGGCGCGTCGCACTCGGTGGGCGAACAACTGGCTTGGCGCACCTTTAACGGCATTTTCGGCGGCCGCAAAGCCTACCGCGCCTTCGGTTGGGCGGCTTCTACCTTCCGCATGCTCACGCCGCCGTATCAGATGGGCTGGACGCAAAATCGCGTGCCGCTTAAACCGGCCGCAAAAACGCTGCATCAGATGATGGCGGAAAAACAGCAAGGCGGAAAGCAGTAAAGGGTTTATAATGCCCGCTTCCGTTTCAGGCAGCCTGAAAAGGTTTCAGGCTGCCTGTTTTGATTGATTGGATACTAAGGAACAATTATGTGCGGTATCGTCGGCGCATTACGCGCCAAACACAATGTGGTCGATTTTCTGACCGATGGCCTTAAACGGCTGGAATATCGCGGCTACGACTCCTCCGGCATTGCCGTATACAGCGACAGCGAAAACAAAATCAAACGCGTGCGCCGCGTCGGTCGTGTTGCGCTGATGGAAGAAGCGGCCAAAGCCAAAAACTTAAGCGGCCATGCCGGCATCGGTCACACCCGTTGGGCCACCCACGGCGGCGTGACCGAACCCAATGCCCACCCCCATATTTCCGGCGGCATGATTGCCGTGGTACACAACGGCATTATTGAAAACTTTGAAGCCGAACGCCGCCGCCTGCAAGATTTGGGCTACACATTCGAATCGCAAACCGACACCGAAATCATCGCCCACAGCATCTGCCACGAATATACCCACGACCATCAAAACGACCTGTTTGCCGCCGTTCAGGCAGCCTGCGCCCGTTTTCACGGTGCGTATGCCATTGCCGTGATTGCCCAAGACCGCCCCGAAAACATGGTGGTGGCACGCATGGGCTGTCCCCTGCTGGTGGCCTTCGGCGAAGACGAAACCTTTATTGCCTCCGACGTGTCGGCCGTGATTGCCTTTACCCGCCGCGTTGCCTATCTGGAAGACGGCGACATTGCCCTGCTCAACGCCGGCGGCATCGTCAAAATGACCGATAAACACGGTCAGGCGGTTGAACGCAGCGTCAAAACCTCCGAACTGTCGCTGGCCTCGCTGGAGCTGGGCGGTTACAACCACTTTATGCAAAAAGAAATTCACGAGCAGCCCCGCGCCGTGGCCGATACCGCCGAAGTGTTTTTGGATGGCGGCTTCGTACCTGAAAACTTTGGCGCAAACGCCGCCGAAGTGTTCCAAAACATCTGCAGCATCAAAATTCTGGCCTGCGGCACCTCCTATTACGCCGCCATGACCGCCAAATACTGGCTGGAAAGCGTGGCCAAAATCGCTACCGATGTGGAAATCGCCAGCGAATACCGCTACCGCGACGTGATTGCCGACCCCGAACAACTGGTTGTAACCATTTCCCAATCCGGCGAAACACTGGACACCATGGAAGCGCTGAAATACGCCCAATCGTTAGGACACCGCCATTCCCTGTCTATCTGCAACGTATTGGAATCGGCACTGCCGCGTGCCAGCGAACTGGTGCTGTACACCCGCGCCGGTGCCGAAATCGGCGTGGCGTCCACCAAAGCCTTTACCACGCAGTTGGTGGTATTGTTCGGCTTGGCGGTTACTTTAGGCATTATGCGCGGTCATGTATCCGAGCAGCAGGCACAGGCCTATGCCGACGAATTGCGCCAACTGCCGGGCAGCATCCAGCACGCGCTGAATCTGGAACCGCAAATCGCTTCGTGGGCGCAGCAGTTTACCGATAAAACCAGCGCACTGTTTTTAGGGCGCGGCATCCATTATCCGATTGCCTTGGAAGGTTCACTGAAGCTGAAGGAAATTACCTATATCCACGCCGAAGCCTATCCCGCCGGCGAATTGAAACACGGCCCCTTAGCTTTGGTGGACAAAGATATGCCGGTGGTGGTGATTGCGCCGAACGACAGCCTGCTGGACAAAGTGAAAGCCAATATGCAGGAAGTGGGCGCACGCGGCGGCGAGCTGTTTGTGTTCACTGATTTGGACAGCCGTTTTGAAGAGGCAGACGGCGTACACATTATCCGCACGCCGCGCCATGTCGGCATTTTGTCGCCGATTGTGCATACCGTGCCGGTACAGTTGCTGTCGTATCACACCGCGCTGGCACGCGGCACCGATGTGGACAAACCGCGTAATTTGGCCAAGTCGGTTACCGTAGAATAAATAAATCAGCAGGCTGCCTGAAAACCCTTTCAGGCAGCCTGAAAAACTATTTGGAAAAGCCATAATGAATATTAAACAAATTTTTATCCCTTTATTGGCATTAAACTTCCTGTTGGCCGCCTGTGCCGAATCTGCCCCACCGCCCGCCGTACAAGCCCCGCCCGTCGGCAAAACCGGACAACTGCGTTTGGCCGACAATCTGGACCGCACAGACGGCTACTGTTTGGACATTCTCGGTTCGGGCGAATACATCCGCTTTGATATGCCGATGACGGTGCATAACTGCAAACCCGGCCTGTATGAAGATGAAGCCGTCATGTGGGAAGCAGACGGCAAAATCCGCTTTCCCGCCTACAACGCTTGCGCCACTGCCGCCGGTATCAACCAAACTGTTCTCGCAGGGGCGGCAGTAATGCCGCGAGCCTGCGGCGAACGCAGCCCGTTTTTGGAAGCGCAGTATCTGCAACATTTTGTTTACCGTGCCGACGGGCGGGTTGAACTTTCCGGTTCGGGCTTGTGCCTGACCGCAGGCGGCGACTCGGCCGCTACTTTTGATACCGGACACCGTTGGCGTACCCTGTCGCTGCAAAAATGTAACGACGTACCACTTTCCCATTCGCAATGGCGTTTTTTTGAGCCGAAATAAACCATGTGGCAGACCGTTTACCAAACCGCTTGGCGCATCGCCCCGCCCCTGCTGCGCCGCTATCTGCGCCGCCGTGCCCGTCAAAATCCCGCTTATGCCGAACATTGGGGCGAACGTTTCGGCGAACCGTACCCCAATCCCGTGCGCGGCGCATTGTGGATACACGCCGTTTCCGTGGGCGAAACCCGTGCCGCCCAGCCCCTGATTACCGCCTTGAAACAGCATTTTCCCGATACGCCGCTGCTGCTGACGCAAATGACCCCCACCGGCCGCGCCACCGCCCAAGCCTTGTTTCCCGAAGCGCAATGCCGTTACCTGCCCTACGACCGCCGCGATTGGGTGCAAACATTTTTACGCGAACACCAGCCACGTGCCGGTATTCTGATGGAAACGGAAATTTGGCCGAACCTGATGCACGCCTGCCGTGAAGCGAGCGTGCCCTTGTTTTTGGCGAATGCCCGTTTGTCGGCGCGTTCCGAACGCGGTTATCTGCGCGTGCGCGGCCTGACCGCCCCTGCTTTGGCGACCTTGTCGGGTTGTTTCGCGCAAACGGCGGACGATGCGCAGCGTTTGCAGCATATCGGCGCACAAGCTGTGCAGGTGTGCGGCAACACCAAATACGATGTGAGCCTGCCGCCCGATGCCGATGATAAGGCGGCGCAGTTACGCGCTTTGGTTGGAAAACGTCCGATTTGGCTGGCGGCCAGTACGCGCGAATATCACGGCAACGATGAAGCGGAACAGATTTTACGCGCTTGGCAGGACTATCGCGGTAATGCGCTGCTGCTGATTGTGCCGCGCCACCCCGAGCGTTTTCAGGCAGCCTGCGACACGGCGGCGGCATTGGGTTTGCGCGTGCAACGGCGTAGCAGTAACGAAGCAGTGCGCCCCGACACACAAGTGTGGGTGGGCGACAGCATGGGGGAAATGGCTGCTTACTGCCGTGCGGCCGACAGCGTGTTTGTCGGCGGCAGCTTGGTGGACAGCGGCTGCCAAAATATTATTGAACCGATGGCGGCGGAGAGGGCGGTGTTGTTCGGGCCGTCCACCTATAATTTTCAGGCAGCCTGCGCGGGGGCATTGGCGGCGGGGGCGGCAGTACAGATACGCAGTGCGGCGGAACTGATTGCACAATGGACGCGCTGGCAGGCCGAACCGCAGCAGCAACAGGCGGTAGCGGCGCGGGGGGCAGCGTTTGTGGCGCAACACCGCGGCGCGGCGGAGAAAATGGCGCAGGCAGTGGCGGAAGTGTTGTCGGCCGATTCATCAAGCAGCAAGCTGTAACAGGAGAAATTTGACCCATGAACATCCAAGCTATCCAAAATATGTTAGATAACGGTGAATTGGCATTTGTTTTACCGCATCAGTTGGATAACTCAGTAATAGACAAAGTTAATATTTATAATGCTTTTAGATTTCAAAGTATTAAAGACTACACTTATGAGATTAAACATGAGTATCAAGATATTGATTATTTGGTTTCAGAGTATTATTTGACATGTTTAGATGAAAATTTGATTACCTACCGCAATTTTTTCAAATTATTGGAAGAAATGATATTGAGATACCCAAGTATAAGTTTTTCTTCTTTCTTTTCTGACAGAACTCTATTTTTCAATGTATGGAAAAGCAATTTCTATTTACACTATTTTAGATGCGTATCCCAAAAGTACCGACATAACGAATTGGCAATATATAATATGAGCTACTATCTTTGTGACATATATGAAAATAATAGAAAGTGGAAAAACGGCAAATTTAATCTGGATTTTTTAAACCAACAAAACAGGGAATTTATTGAAGAATTAAGCGATGGGGCTTGACACCCCATCATACGCCAATCATTTTCAGGCAGCCTGAAAGCCTAACCGTTCTGCAAATCATACAGATAGCGGTAATAACCCTGCTCTCGCTGCAACCGCTCCTGATGCGTGCCCTGCTCCACAATCCGCCCCTTATCCATGGCGATGTTTGGGTACAGCCGGCCGTGATGGCGGGGATTTGATGTTAAGGTTTTAACAATGATTGAAAGAGAATGTTAAGGCCAGTAATATAATGCTATGGTCAGGTTGCCGTAACGGCGGCCGTCTGTTTTGAGTCATTTGAAAAATAAGAAAGGAATAATTTGATGAAAATCATTTGGGTTTCTCTGGCCGTTGCTTTCACGCTGACGGCCTGTCATGCCACCCGCCATCCACGCTATCCCAAACATCCCAAAGTGCAGGCAAGTACGCCCCAAACCCTCCCCCAAACAGTACGGACGGCTGTACCGGCCAAAGTGAGCGGTAAGCCATATGTGTGTCAAAACGGCTTTAATGTCGGCATCGTCGGCGGAGATAATTATGTGGATTTGAGCGTTGCCTATGGTGTTCCGCAACTGGCTACCGCCCGCTTGGCGCGTAATCCGGACGGCAGCTATTCGTCCGGTAGGGGCTTGTTTGGCGGCGGGGCCCAGTGGCAGGAATTGGACGGCAACCGCGCCCGTCTGCACTACGGTAAACAAAGCGGCAGTTTTGTTTCAGTAGAATGCCGCGCCGAATAACATGGAAAATCAGGCTGCCTGAAACGGGAAAAACCCTTTCAGGCAGCCTTTTTCCGTATAATCGCGGCGTTTTAGATTTTTCAGGCAGCCTGCCATGTCAACACTTCTGCTGGTGGACGGTTCGTCCTACCTTTACCGTGCGTTTTACGCCATGACCCACCTGTCCGCGCCCGACGGCACGCCCACCAATGCCGTCTACGGCGTACTCAATATGCTGCGCCGCGCCCGCGCCGATATTCCCCACGATTACTGCGCCTGCATCTTTGATGCCAAAGGCAAAAACTTCCGCCACGAGCTGTATGAAGACTACAAGGCCACCCGTCCGCCGATGCCCGACGATTTGCGTCCGCAGGCCGATATGTTGCCCGAACTGGTGGAGCTGATGGGCTGGACGGTGTTGAAAGTGGCGGGTGTGGAAGCTGACGACGTGCTTGGCACGCTGGCGCGGCAAGCCGAAGCACGCGGTTGGCAAACCGTCATTTCCACCGGCGATAAAGACATGGCGCAGTTGGTTAACGAGCGCATCACGTTAGTTAATACCATGTCGGACGAAACGCTCGACCGCGACGGCGTAACCGCCAAATTCGGCGTGCCGCCGGAAAATATTGTGGACTATTTAAGCCTGATTGGCGACAAAGTGGACAATGTGCCGGGCGTGGACAAATGCGGCCCCAAAACCGCCGTCAAATGGCTGCAACAATACGGTTCGCTGGAAAACGTGATGGCGCACGCCGCCGAAATCAAAGGCAAAGTCGGCGAAAACCTTCAGGCAGCCCTGTCTGCGCTGCCTTTGTCGCAACAACTGATTACCATCAAAACCGATGTTGCCCTGCAAGACGTGCTGCCTGAAGGGTTGGACGGCCTGCAACGGCGCGAACCCGACTGGCCGCAACTGAGCCAACACTTCCGCACGCTCGGTTTCAAAAGCTGGCTGAAAGAAGCCGAACAGCAACAAAACGACAACAGCGGCAGCGTTCAGGCAGCCCTGTTTCCAGACACGCCGCCGCCCGAACCCACACAGGCCGCTGCCCCGGCCGAACTGCATTACCGCAGCATTACCGCCGCCGCCGAACTGGACGACGTGCTGACGCGGCTGTCGGCCGCCCAAACCATCGGGCTGGACACCGAAACCACCTCGCTGGATGCCATGAGTGCGCGGCTGGTTGGCATCAGCATTGCCTTTGCCGTCGGCGAAGCGGTTTACATCCCCTTGGCGCACAACCCCGCCTTTACCGCGCAGCAACTGCCTGCCGAACAAGTGTTGGCCGCCCTCAAACCGCATCTGGAAAACCCCGAGCTGCACAAAATCGGCCAAAACCTCAAATACGACCAACATATTTTTGCCAACTGCGGCATCAGTTTACGTGGTATCAGCGGCGATGCCATGCTCGCCTCGTATATAGTAGAAAGCCATCTCGGACACGGCTTGGACGAACTGGCGGCGCGTTGGCTCGGTTTGGAAACCATTACCTACGAATCCCTGTGCGGCAAAGGCGCGAAACAAATTTCCTTTGCCGATGTGCCTTTGGAGCAGGCCACCGCCTACGCCTGTCAGGACGCCGATTTCGCCCTGCGTATTGAAGCCCACCTGAAAGCGCAAATGGACGAGCGCCAACGGCAGATGTACGAACAACTGGAGCTGCCCGTCGCCCAAATCCTGTTTGAAATGGAACGCACCGGTGTTCACATTGACAGCAGCGAACTGGCCGCGCAAAGCCGCGATTTGGGACAGGAGCTGCTGGCTTTGGAAACACAGGCCTACGAACAGGCCGGACAACCGTTTAACCTCAATTCGCCCAAACAGTTGCAGGATATTCTGTTTGGCAAACTCGGCATTCCCACCAAAGGCCTGAAAAAAACCGCTTCGGGCGGCATTTCCACCAACGAAGCTGTGTTGGAACAACTGGCTTTGGACTATCCCTTGCCGCAAATTATTCTGCAAAACCGCAGCTTGGCCAAACTCAAATCTACCTACACCGACAAGCTGCCTGAAATGATTTTTCCTGCTACCGGCCGTGTGCATACCACCTACGCGCAGGCGGTGGCGATTACCGGCCGTTTGGCCAGCAGCCAGCCCAATCTGCAAAATATTCCCATCCGCACCGAAGCCGGACGGCGTGTGCGCCGCGCCTTTACTGCGCCTTCAGGCAGCCTGATGGTTTCCGCCGACTATTCGCAGATTGAGCTGCGGATTATGGCGCATCTGTCGGGTGACCCCACTTTGCTGGAAGCGTTCCGCAACGGCGAAGACGTACACCGCCGCACCGCCGCCGAAGTGTTCGGCGTGCCGCCCGAGCAAATCAGCAGCGAACAACGCCGTTATGCCAAAACCATCAACTTCGGCCTGATTTACGGCATGGGGCAGTACGGCTTGGCCAAAGCCTTGGGTATTGACAACCTGTCGGCAAAAAACTTTATCGACCGCTATTTTGCCCGTTATACCGGCGTGGCCGAATACATGCAGCGCACCAAAGAACAGGCCGCCGCACAAGGTTATGTGGACACCCTGTTCGGCCGCCGCCTTTATCTGCCCGATATCCGCAGCCGCAATGCCGCCGCCCGTGCCGGTGCGGAACGCGCCGCCATCAATGCGCCGATGCAGGGTACCGCGTCCGACCTGATTAAACGCGCCATGATTGCCGTCCACCAATTCCTGCTTTCAGGCAGCCTGAACAGCCGTTTGGTGATGCAGGTACATGACGAACTGGTATTGGAAGTGCCGCAAGACGAATGGGATACCATACGCCAAAAACTGCCCGAACTGATGGCGCAGGTAGGCGAAGGCGTGCTGGACGTACCGCTATTGGCGGAGGTCGGCGCGGGCGCGGATTGGGAAAGCGCACATTAAAATGTTTCAACACACAGGGTCGCACATAAAGCACAGCCCCATGTGTTGCCCAGATTCAGACGGGTTTACGCCCCGCTCGAATAAAAAAGCTACCTTACCGCCGTAAACGGCGGGGTTTCAAACCGAAAAGGAATTTTGATGAAACCAACCACCATTGCCGCCGTTGCCACCGCCGCCGGACGCGGCGGTGTCGGCATAGTCCGCGTTTCCGGCAGCAGCTTGCTGCCGTTTGCCCAAGCCCTGTGCGGCGGCAAAACCCCGCGTCCGCGTACCGCGCTTCACACCGATTTTTACGATGCCGACGGACAGCCTTTGGACAACGGCATCCTGCTCTATTTCCCCACGCCGAACAGCTTTACCGGCGAAGACGTCTTGGAGCTGCACGGACACGGCGGCCCCGTTGTGATGCAAATGCTGCTGCAACGCTGCCTGCAACTGGGCGCACGTTTGGCCGAAGCGGGCGAATTTACCAAACGCGCCTTTTTAAACAACAAACTGGATTTGGCACAGGCCGAAAGCGTGGCTGACCTGATTGACGCCTCCAGCCAAACGGCGGCGCGCATGGCGGTGCGTTCCCTGAAAGGCGCGTTCTCGCAACAGGTACACGCGCTGACCGACGAACTGATTACCCTGCGCATGCTGGTGGAAGCCACCTTGGACTTTCCCGAAGAAGACATTGATTTTCTGCAAGCGGCCGACGCACACGGCAAACTGGCCGACCTGCGCCGCCGCACCGACGAACTGCTGGCGGGCGCGCAACAGGGCGCGGTGTTGCGTGAAGGGCTGACTGCCGTGTTGGTTGGTGCGCCCAATGTCGGCAAGTCCAGCCTGCTGAACGCGCTGGCAGGCGACGAAGTGGCGATTGTGACCGAAATTGCCGGCACCACCCGCGACACCGTGCGCGAACAAATCACTTTAGACGGCGTACCCGTTCACATTATTGACACCGCCGGCCTGCGCGATACCGACGACGTGGTGGAACAAATCGGCATCCGCCGCAGCGAAACCGCCCTCAATCATGCCGATGTCGCCCTGATTGTGATTGATCCGTCCGAAGGGCTGAACGACACCGCCGCCGCCGTGTTGGCGCGGCTGCCTGAAACGCTCAAGCGCATTGAAATCCGCAACAAAAGCGATTTGCGCGGCGAAACCGCAGCAGTCGCGTTTTCAGGCAGCCTGTGCGCGGCGGAACGCATTATCAGCCTGTCCGCCAAAACCGGCGACGGTTTGGATTTACTCAAACAATCGCTGCTGGAACATATCGGCTGGCAGGGAGAAAGCGAAGGGCTGTTTCTGGCACGCAGCCGCCACCTGCACGCTTTGGAACGGGCGCGTGAAGAATTGGCATTTGCCGCCGCAGCCGCTTCCCAAACCGAGCTGATGGCCGAACACCTGCGCTTGGCACAGGCAGCCTGCAACGAAATTACCGGCGAATTTAGTGCCGATGATTTATTGGGCGTGATTTTTTCACGGTTTTGTATCGGCAAATAAAACCGTTTTCAGGCAGCCTGAAAAACAAAAACACCGTACTGCGGTAATGCAGTACGGTGTTGGCATTTTAGGCGGGACGCTCAGTAAAATCCCTACCGACAAACACCCGCACGGGATTGCCGCGTTCCAAGCGGTACAGGCCGCTGTGTGCCTGTTTGGCGTATTGGGCGGCGGCGTGGCCGTGTTGTTGCGCCAGCTTAAGCGCGAGCAGTTGGCGGGCGCGCTTTTTGTTGGCGTGTTGGCTGCGCTCGCTGTCGGCGCGTACCGACAGGCCGGTGGCGGTGTGGGTGGCGCGGACGGCGCTGTCGGTTTTGTTGACGTGCTGGCCGCCTTTGCCACCGGCGCGGCAGGTTTGGAACACAATGCCGCCGTCGTCGGGCAGCGGCGGCGGTTCGGGCAGGCGCGTGAGGGCGACAAACCAGTTTTTGCGCGGGTGTTTCGGGCGCAGCGGGCTGGCGCAAATCCATTGCTGCGTACCGGTGCGGCGGTCGGCAAAATCTTCGGCGCGGCTGCCTGAAACGGTGAGGACGGCGGAAAACGGCCCGTGACGGTCGGCGTTTTCGTCCAAAACTTCGGCGTGCAAACCGTCGGCGCGGGCTTCTGCCAGCAGGCGGTGCAGCAGGAAACGGGCAAACAGGCGGCATTCGGCCGGTGATTGTCCGGTGGAAATTTGTAGGTAAATCATAAAAATATGGTCCGAAGCCGTGTGCAGGGGCAGTTTTTTGTTAGAATCAGCATTTTAAACCTTGTGCAACGGCGGTAAAAATGAATAAGAAAACGCTTTTGGCAGGCGCAGGCGTGGTGTTGGCCGGTATCGGCGGCTTTGCTTTGGATGTGGTCAAACCTGCCGCCACCGAAGCGGCGAAAAAGCATTTGCCGGCAATGTTGGAAACGGCGGTGCAGCACGCGCCTGCATCGGCGGTTGCCGTGTCTGCCGCTTCTTCCGCCGCCGATGCCTACCGCGAGGCGGACGAGCGTTGTGCCGACCAAGTGGCGCAAAATCCTGCCGTGGATTTAAACGACAGCGTGGCGGTGTCGGAGGCGCGTATCCGTTGCCTGTTGGTAACGGAAAATCAAGGCGCGGCCTTGGACGCGCTGGCCGAAACCGATGCCGAGCTGAAACAGTTGCTGGCGGACATCCGCAGGCAGCTTTCCCAACCTTCAACCGTAAAGGAATAAGCGATGAAAACCACTTTATCTTCCCTGTGTCTGCTGCTGGTGTTGTCGGCCTGTGCCGCCGACAATGCGCCGCCTGCTTCGGGTGCGGAGGCGGTACGCCAAAGCTGTGAGCAGTATTACGCGCATATTGACGATATGGTCAAACGCGGCGGCAAAGTGAAGGCGTGTATCCGCGCCCGCACGCAATAAGCCTTTTTCAGGCAGCCCGAACAATCCGTTTCAGGCTGCCTGAAAATTTATACAGCGGTTTTGTAGCTTAATACGGGCTTAAACCGCGCCACCGTTTCCATCAAGCCGTGAACGCGCAAGGCTTCAATCACGCTGTCAATTTTCTTGTAGGCCTGCGGTGCTTCTTCATACAGCAGGGCTTTGTCGGCACACACCACCGCGCCGCCGAAACGGTTACGGCGCAGGCTGTCGGCCGGAAATTTGTGCGACAAACGGCCTTTGCATTCGCTGCGCTGCCATTTGCGTCCTGCGCCGTGCGCCAGCGAATACAGGGCGTTTTCCGCCGCTTCGGGCAGGGGGCGCACCAGATAGCTGTAATCGCCGCGCGAACCCGGAATCATCAGCAGGCCTTCGTCGGCAGGGCTGGCGCCTTTGCGGTGCAGCCAGCCGTGTTCGCCGCCGATGCTGCGCGGTTGCAGGAAGTTGTGAAACTGCTCGCTCAGGCATTCGCCCGTGCCGCGCCAACGTGCCAGCATACGTTCGGCAATCAGGCGGCGGTTGGTTCGGGCAAAGTTGAGGGCGTCGGCGTGTTCGTGCAGATAGGCTTCGGCTTCGGGGCTGTTTTCGGGCAGGCCGTGGTGGCCGAAAGCATCTACATGGCGGCGCAAAATCTGTTGCCCCAGCCCGCGTGAGCCGCTGTGTACCAGCAGTTGCAGGCAGTTCGGGTCAAACGTGGACGGCAGCAATTCGGGACGGTAAACGGTGTCCACCGTTTGCAATTCGGCAAAGTGGTTGCCGCCGCCGATGGTACCCAAGGCTGCCTGAAAGGGGTGGTTCGGCAGCAGCTCGGCGATGCGTTCTGCCCAAGCGTCGTCTAGAGGGTCGTCGATGCTGCCCAGTTGTTTGATTAGCTTGTCGGTTTTGCTGCGTGCGGGCAGGTCGGTCTGCCACCATGCCATGCCGCAGCCGATGTCGTTACCAATCAGGGCGGGGTAGAAACGGCCGGTACTGAAAAAGGCTGCACCGACAGGATAGCCGCGTCCGGCGTGCAAATCGGGCATACCGACCACGCGCTGCATGGCAGGCAGTTCGGCGGTGGTGTGCAGTTGGCGGACGGCGTTGCCTTCCAGCCATAAATCGGGGGTGTGAATTAGGGAAACTTGGCCCATGGGCATACTTCCTGTTTGAAAACACGTCAAAACGGCGCGGCTGCCTGAAAGAACAGCCGCATGTTAAGCGGTTTGAATCGGGAAAGCAGCCCGAAACGGGCGGGATAAAGTCGGATAAACGCCTTAAGCGTTCGGGCTGCACGGAATAGCGGATTGAGAGATGGGTGCAGTCATAATCATGATAATGCTCCTTTCCGTGCATAAGAGTTGATAAAAATGCGGATTATCCGTAAAACGGGGCTTTTTGGCAAGCGGGCTGCCTGAAAAGGAATATTTCGTTTACAATATTGTTTTCCCACAAGCAAACGGAGTCTGTTATGAAACCTGTAAAATTACTTGCCCTGCTGCTGGCCTGTGCGACCGCACACGTTTCGGCCGCTACCGAAGTACGGCTGGCGGTACACGACAGTTTTGACCTGCCCAAGCCTCTGATTGAAGCGTTTGAGCGTCAGCACGATGCCAAAGTGTCGCTGATTAAAGCGGGAGACGGCAACGAATTGCTCAACCGCCTGATTATTACGCGCAACAGCCCGATTGCAGATGCGGTGTACGGCTTGGATAACGGCAATATCTACAAAGCACGCAGTCAAGGGATTCTGTCTGCAACGCAGCCGCAAGGGGTGAAAACTTTGGTTGCCCTGAACGGTGCTTTGGCAGTGGACTATGGTTTTGTGAATTTAAACTATGATAAAAAATGGTTTGCCGATAAAAAGCTGCCCCTGCCCGCTTCTTTGGAGGATTTAACCCGTCCCGAATATAAAGATTTACTGGTCATGCCCAATCCGAACACTTCCACGCCGGGCATGGCTTTTTTATTGGCCAATATCGGCGGTTTGGGCGAAGGCAAGGCATTTGAGTGGTGGGGCAAAATGCGTAAAAACGGGGTAAAAATCACCAAAGGCTGGTCGGAAGCGTATTATACCGAGTTCACCTTAAACGGCGGTTCGCGTCCGATTATGGTCGGTTACGCCAGCAGCCCGGCCGCCGAAGTGTTCTACAGCAAAGGTAAATTAAAAGCACCCAATATGGGCAATCTGTTTTTAAAAGGCGGCGTGTACCGTCAGATTGAAGGTGCGGCGGTGCTGAAAAATGCCAAACAGGCTGATTTGGCCGCCAAACTGGTCGGTTACCTGCAAAGCGGACAGGTTCAGGCAGCCGTGCCGACTTCAATGTGGGTGTATCCCGCTGTATCGGAAACCAAGCTGCCGGATATTATGAAACACGCAGGCGTACCGAAAACCCATTGGGCACCCAATGAACGGCGTTTGGCAGACAATCAGAAAAGTTGGCTGAAACGTTGGACGGAAACGGTGTTGAAATAAGAACCTGTATTCACAATCTTAACAGCCTGCTTTTATCGCCACTTTATGCGCCTACCGCGTTGGCTTTCTACGCCGATATGTTCAATATCGGCATAAAAAGCCGCCTTGTATTCGCACAAATTGACAATAAAATCAAGCCATCAATCTTATGAATACAGGTTCTAAACGGCGTTTATTTACGGTAAAAACGGATTTCCTGTTCGCCTGCGGGCATAACGGTTTTTTTCACCGCATGGCCGAACAGGATTTCCAATGTGATGTTTTTCAACTGTCCTTGCGACAATGCCCGTTCCACAACGGCGCGGGCATCCTCTTCCCGTTCTGCCTGTAAGGCCTGCCACAGGCCGCTGTATGTCAAATCCTGCCAAAACCATCGGGTATTCTGATAATCCAAAACCATTTTGGCGGTGTCCATTACCGGGTCGTTAAAACCGTGTTCAAACAGTAAGTCTCCCCAATCGTGCATATCTTTTAATAAGGGTGCGGCGCAGCGTATGCCGTTTTCTTGCAGCAGTTGCCGGATTTCAGGCAGCGAGTCGGCACCGAAATGACTGAAAAACAGCAGGCCGTCTTTTTTTAAGGCTGCCGACCAGTTTTGCAATACTGTTACCGCATCAGCAGCGTTCATCAACCCTAAATTGGCCCACAACATTTCTGCCGAGTTTTCAGGCAGCCGTGTTTCGGCGCTTTGGCAGGTCTGAATAATGTTTTTGCCGCTTAATTTTGCCCACAATCCGCCACGGCGGCGTAAAGCAGCTGCCTGAAGGGCAGCTTCCTGTGAATCGTATTCGCTGAAACGCGCCTGCGGATAACGCGATGCCAACAGGCTGCGGCTGTGGTCGCCATCTGCACCGAACAGAATAATTTGCTTGGGTGTGCGGTTGAGAATCTGCAAACGGGCGTCCATGTCGGCGGCCAGACGGCTGTGGATAAAATAAGGGTCGTTATTGTCTTGGGTCATAACGGATGGCTTTCAAAAGATTTAAATTCGGATTTGAATTTTACCGCATATTGTTTACAATACCGCCCCTTTATACCTGCGTTTTGCCCTGTCTATCCGAAAGGAATTTAGCATGAACAAGATTTTTACCTTTCTGACCGTATGCCTGCTGATGTTTGCGGCTGGAGCCGAGGCAAATGTTCATACCGACACCCCACCCAAAAATAAACAGCCGTCAAGCAGTAAAGACAAAAAGCCTGCTGCCGAGGCGTCCGCACCGGCGGTACGGATACAAACTTCGCCGAGTCTGAAAAAAACCATTCAGGAACATATTTACAGTAACCGTATCGAGGCCTTAACCGATGCGCCTACCGACGGTGGCAGTACTGCTGCCGGTGAAAACCGTGAAACCTTGCAGCGTGCTTGGACGGAAGGGATTGCGCCGATGGACGGTGATGTACTTATCCGTGTGGAAGAGGAGAAAAAAGAGGAAATCGCCGCTGAGCCCAGCGATGATACGCCTGAAACCCCGCTCAAAGACACCGACACCGCTAAAAAAGAAACGCCGAGTAAAACCAATAATAAAAATCCGACCGTTAAGGTCAATGTGCAACTGCGTAATCAGAATACCGATAAAAATAAGAAGGCCGGTAAAAGCAAAAATGCGGACGGCAACAATAAAAAAACGCCTGCTGCCGTGGTCAAACTGCCGCCGCCCAAACCCGTGAAACCGGTTTTAAGCCGCCGCCAAGTATTGGAAAACGAAATCCGCCGTGAACGTGCAGCATTACGTTCGGCCAAATCGCAGTTGTCGGCAGCGCAAAAAAGCGGCAACAGTAAATTGATTATGCGTTTGAATAATATGATTCGTGACCGTGAATTAAATATTCAAGCCATTGAAAAAGAGATGAAGTAAAAGACGTTATTTTAAAAAGAATGCCTGCCCTTAATGGGGCAGGCATTTTTCAGGCAGCCTGAAACGGTTTCACGCATCAGGATTGATATAGTCAATATGCTTTATTTCTCATACGGCGTTGGCTCGCCTTGCCGTACTACGTGTACTGTCTGCGGCTCGCCGCCTTGTATGAAAAATAAATCACATTTAACTATATGCTTTCACTTTTTCCTGATAGCTGCGCAGAATATCGGCAGAACGGGCAAATTGTTCGGCTTCATCCGAGTCTAAAGGTTTACGGATAATACGGCTGACACCCATGCGGTTTAATACCGCCGGTACGCCGATATATACGTCATGCTCATCGTATTCGCCATCTAGTAATGCCGATACGGTTAAAACAACGTTTTGATTGTGTAAAATTGCTTTGGAAATCCGTGCCAAACCCATTGCAATGCCGTAATAGGTTGCGCCCTTGCCTTCAATAATGGAATAGGCGGCATCACGCACATCGGCATGAATTTGTTTCATTCTTTCTTTACCGTCAGGCAGCTGCTCCAAAGCCTCTTTTAGGGACATACCGGCAATGGTTGCGGTACTCCATGCCGCAATCACGCTGTCGCCGTGTTCGCCAATCATATGGGCATCCACGCTAACCGGTGCGACATCAAAGGCTTTGCCCAAGCAGTTACACAAACGGGCGGTATCCAGAATCGTACCCGAACCGATAACCCGTTCTTTCGGCAGACCGGAAAATTTCCAAGCGGCATAAGATAAAACGTCCACCGGATTGCTGGCCACCAGTAAGATACCGTCAAAGCCTACCTGCATAATCTCTGTAATAATATTGCGGAATACTTTTAGATTATTGTCAATAAGCTGTAATCGGGTTTCACCGCTTTTTTGCGCCACGCCGGCACAAATACAGACGATGTCGGCATCGGCACAATCGGCATAGGTGCCTTGCTTCACTTTCATGGGATTGGGCGCATACAATACGCCGTGACGTAGGTCACGTACTTCGGCATGTGCGCGTTTTTCATTTAAATCAATTAGTACCAGTTCATCACAAGTACCTTGGTTCAGCATGGCAAAGGCATAGCTGATGCCGACTGCACCAGTACCGATAACGACCACTTTATTACCGCTTGGTTTAGACATGAGGTTTCCTTACTGCTTAAAATTTTGTAATTATCCTAGTTGAAACCTGCTGGCGCAAGTAGCAGGATTTTCAGGCAGCCTGAACGGATAACGGCCGTATTCGGAAGTTGGTACGGCCGTTTGATGTTGAGCGTGTTTTTAACGTGTTTGAAGGGCTTGGGTCAGTTGCGGCACAATTTCAAATAAATCACCGACTATGCCAAAATCAGCTACATTAAAAATAGGCGCGTCTGGGTCTTTATTAATAGCAACAATCACTTTGCTGTCTTGCATACCGGCAATGTGCTGAATGGCACCGGAAATACCCAGTGCAATATATAACTCAGGCGCAACAATTTTGCCGGTTTGTCCGACCTGATAATCATTGGGCGCATATTCGGCATCCACAGCGGCACGTGAAGCACCAATGGCCGCACCCAAGGCATCAGCCAACGGTGTCAGCAAGGCATTAAATTGTTCGGCACTTCCTAATGCCCGTCCGCCGGAAACGACCACCCGCGCCTGTGTCAGCTCGGGGCGGTCTGATGAAATATATTCGCGCGAAATCAAGCGGCTTAAATTTTGAGGCGGCACGGCATCGGTTGAAATAATTTCTGCTTGCCCGCCGCCGACTGCTGCGGCTTCAAAGGCACTGCTGCGGAAAGTCAGCACCAATTTGCTTTCATCGGCGGCAGATACGGTGGTAAAAGCATTACCGGCATAAATCGGCCGTACAAAAGTATTTTCATCTTCAATCTCTGTAATATCAGAGATTTGCGGGCAATCCAGCAAAGCTGCGGCACGCGGCATAATATTTTTACCGAAAGCATCTGCCGCCGCCGCCAGATAACGGTAAGGTTCGGCCACCGCAACCAGTAAGGCAGCCATATCTTCAGCCAAACTGTCGGCGTAATGCGGCGCATCGGTATAAAGAACTTTGCTGACATTTTCTATGGTAGCAGCTTCTTCGGCAATATGGCGACAGTTGTGGCCTGCCACCAATAAATGTATTTCTGCATTTAATGTGCGGGCGGCACCGATGGCGTGCAGGGTGGCCGGATTAAGCGTTTGACCGTTGTATTCGGCCAAAATCAATATTTTCATTTTGTTTCCTCTCAAATAACTTTGGCTGCCTGAAGTTTGTCCAACAACTCCGCTACGCTGCTCACTTTCACACCGGCTTGGCGTGGCTTCGGCTCAGTATAACGCTTGATTTGCAGGCGCGGGCTGACATCTACACCCCAGTCCTGTGGTGTGGTTTTCTCCAAAGGCTTTTTCTTGGCCTGCATCAGATTGGGCAGCTTCACAAAGCGTGGTTCGTTTAAACGCAGGTCGGTACTGATAACCGCAGGCAGCTTGAGTGCTAGAGTTTCCGTACCGCCGTCAATCTCGCGGGTAACGGTCGCTTCGGTTTCAGACAGCTCAACTTTGCAGGCAAAAGTGGCTTGTGCCGCACCCAATAAAGCAGCCAGCATCTGTGCGGTTTGATTGGCATCATCATCAATCGCTTGTTTGCCCAAAAGCAGGATTTTCGGTTGTTCGGCGTCGGCAACTTTTTTAAGCAGTTTGGCCACAGTCAAAGGCTCCAGTTCGGCATCGGTTTCTACATGAATGGCACGGTCTGCACCCATTGCCAAAGCGGTACGCAGGGTGTCTTCACATTTTTTACTGCCTAAAGAAACGGCGATGATTTCGCTGATTTTTCCTGCTTCTTTCAAGCGGACGGCTTCTTCTACGGCAATTTCATCAAACGGATTCATTGACATCTTAACATTATCAATGTCCACATTTGAGCCGTCTGTTTTAACACGGACTTTAACGTTGTAGTCCACTACGCGTTTTACCGCGACCAGAGCTTTCATAAATACTCCATACTTTATTAAAAAATAAAAACAAGTACGGCCGCTTCAGGCCGTTATCTATAATGGTTTGATGATGCGTAATTATATGATTTTTAATTGCTTGTAAAAATCAAAAATAATTACTTTTCACGTGAAACAAAAATATACAAAAAGGCTGCCTGAAAACAGCATTCAGGCAGCCTTTTGCTTAAATCAGTCTTCCGTGGCATTGTTTGTATTTTTTACCGCTTCCGCAAGGGCAGGGGTCATTGCGGTGAACCACTTTGCCTGCTGATGCCAATGCAGACGGGCTGAACGGTGAGTTCTTCTCATCGGTATCAAAACCGGATAAAGCCAATGCCTCATCATCACCAGCCATTTCGCTGATATTAGGTGCCTGATGATGTACCGCTTGCGTATTTACCGGTGCGGACGGTTCACTTTCTGCCACCACATCTTCATCCTGACGGATTTCTACCGATACCAGCATGGCTGTCGCATTGTGCTGAACCGTACGCCACAGGTTTTTAAACATTTCAAATGCTTCACGTTTATATTCCTGCTTCGGATTTTTCTGTGCATATCCGCGCAAATGAATGCCCTGACGCAGGTAATCCATCGCTGCCAAATGCTCACGCCAATTAATATCAATGGTTTGCAAAAGTACATTACGCTCAAAGCCGCCAAACATTTCCTGACCGACCAAATCTACTTTTGCCTGATACTCGCGTTCTACCTGTTCCAACAACCGTTCTTTAACATCTTCGTTTTCCAAAGAGTTATCGGCTTTCAGCCAGCCTTGAATGTCTGCCTGAACACGGAATTCTCCCATAAGCTGCGCTTCCAAAGCAGGAATATTCCATTCTTCTTCCATGCTATCGGGTGGCATGTGAATATCTACCAAGCCGCCAATGACGTCTTGGCGCATTTCACGGGTAATATTATCAATCAGCGGGCTGTTTAAAATCTCATTGCGCTGATGGTATATTACCTTACGCTGGTCGTTGGCGACATCATCGTATTCCAATACCTGTTTACGCATATCAAAATTGCGGCCTTCCACTTTGCGCTGCGCGTTTTCAATCTGGCGGGTCAAAATACCGGCCTCAATCGGTACGCCGCGTTCAGGTGCCAAACGGTTCAAGATGGCGGCGGCACGGTCTAAAGCAAATAAACGCAACAGCGGGTCTTCAAACGACAGGTAGAAACGGCTGGAACCGGGGTCGCCTTGACGGCCGGAACGTCCGCGCAACTGGTTGTCAATACGGCGGCTTTCGTGCCGTTCCGTACCGATAATATGCAAACCGCCTGCGGCAACAACACGCTCATGGTCAGTTTCCCAAGAGTCTTCCAGTAATTTGATTTGATGGCGTTTTTCCTCATCGCTTAATGTTTCTACCGCCATAATTGCTTCGGCTTGGTGCTTCACATTGCCGCCCAAAACAATATCCGTACCGCGACCGGCCATATTGGTGGCCACGGTAATCATGCCGGGTTTACCTGCCTGCGCCACAATCAGCGCCTCGCGTTGGTGTTCTTTAGCATTCAATACATTGTGTTCCAAACCGACACGGTCTAGCAGCTCCGACACTAACTCGGAGTTTTCAATAGTTGTCGTGCCGACCAATACAGGCTGCCCGCGCCGATGGCAGTCTTGAATGTCTTTAACAACGGCTTCGTATTTTTCTTCGGCGGTACGGAAAATCTGGTCGTTGTAGTCTTTACGTTGTACAGGACGGTTGGTCGGAATAATGACCGTTTCCAAATTGTAGATGGTTTGGAATTCGTAGGCTTCAGTATCGGCCGTACCGGTCATACCGGCCAATTTGGTGTACAGACGGAAATAGTTTTGGAAAGTAATGGATGCCAGCGTTTGATTTTCGCGCTTAATTTCCACACCTTCTTTGGCCTCCACCGCCTGATGCAGACCATCCGACCAACGGCGGCCGTCCATCAAGCGGCCGGTATGTTCGTCCACAATAACGATTTCGCCGTCTTTAATCACATAGTGCTGGTCAAGATGGAACAGGGTATGCGCACGTAAAGCCGCCATCAGATGGTGCATCAGCATAATGTTGCCGCTTGAGTAGAGCGAGTCGCCCTCTTTTAGCAAACCCATGCGGGTTAAAATGCTTTCGGCGTGTTCATGCCCCAGTTCTGATAAGGTAACCTGATGATTTTTCTCATCTACCCAGTAATCACCTTCGCCGTCTTCCTTATCCTGACGGTTTAGCAAGGGCGGAACTTGGTTCATAATTTGATACAGTTGGACATTGTCATCTGCCTGACCGGAAATAATCAGCGGCGTACGTGCTTCGTCAATCAAGATAGAGTCCACCTCGTCCACAACGGCAAAATTTAAACCGCGCTGAACCTTTTCATACTGCTCGGTAACCATATTGTCGCGCAGGTAATCAAAACCGAACTCATTATTCGTGCCGTAGGTAATATCAGCATGGTAGGCATTTTGACGGTATTGCGGTTCTTGGTTGCTGACAATCACGCCTACGGTCAGGCCGAGAAAACCGTAAAGCGGTGCCAGTGTACCGGCATCGCGGGAAGCCAGATAGTCGTTTACGGTCACAACGTGTACGCCTTTACCGGACAGGGCGTTCAAATATACTGCCAAGGTGGCCACCAACGTTTTGCCTTCACCGGTACGCATTTCGGCAATTTTGCCGTTATGCAGCACCATGCCGCCAATCAGTTGGACGTCAAAATGGCGCATTCCCAGTATGCGGCGCGAGGCTTCGCGGCAGACGGCAAAGGCTTCAGGCAGGATGCTGTCCAGCGTTTCGCCCTGTGCCAAACGGTCTTTGAATTCGGGGGTTTTGGCTTGCAGTTCTTCGTCTGACAAAGCCTGCATATGCGGCTCGAGCGCATTGATTTTGGCAACGGTTTTACGGTATTGTTTGAGCAGCCGGTCATTGCGGCTACCAAAGATTTTTTTAGCAAAATGGGTGAGCATAATCGGATATTCCTTGATATTCCTTCAGCCTGTTATTGAAAAAGGCAAAACATTGTGATTTTAGCACAAAGCGCATGGGGCAGTTTGTGAAACGCTGCCGATATGGGGGCGGACGGGTGTTTGTAAAAGGGGGCTGCCTGAATGTTCAGCCGTCTTTGCCCTTAACATCAATAATCCACACTTCCGCCTGCGAACCCAAACGGAACGGTACGCCCCAAAAACCAAAACCCGATGTAACGACCACATTCAGTTTGTCTATGCGGCCGTAGCCGTAATGAATCGGATTAAGCAGCCGCACGATAAAATTCAGCGGGAAAACTTGTCCGTTGTGAACATGGCCGGATACTTGCAAATCTATCGGCAGCTTGGCGTGTTCCAATACGGCATCGGGGCGGTGGTCTAATAGAAAAACGGCTTGGGACGGATTGGTCTGTTTTAGCAGCTCGGCAGTCGGCAAGCGGTTTTTGTCCAGATTATCCGGTCGGCCGACCACCCAAAAACTTTGTCCGATAAGCACGGCACGGTCGTTTAATACGGTAATGCCGGCTTCTTCAACGGCGCGGGTAATTTCCTGTTCGCGGCCGAACAGGTCGTGATTGCCCAAGGTGGCGTACACGCCGAGCGGGGCGCGTAATTTTTCCAGATGCGGGCGCATATTCTCGGCATAATAGGCATCGGTATCGTCATCCATAATGTCGCCAGGCAGTAAAATCAAATCTACTTTTTCCTGCTGCATAATGGCTGCCAATTTATCCAACTGCTTTGCCCCCACCAATACGCCCAGATGCGTATCGGCGGCCATACCGATGCGGACAGGCTGGCTTAAAGGCTTGTCTAAAGTGACTTGAATGCGGCGCACGGTGGGTGTGTAAGCGTTGTACAGCGACAGGGCAAACAGTCCTGTAAATATCAGGGCGGCAAACAGGCGCATCAGCCGTTCGTGTGGCCGACGGCGGATAAGGGTGAATAATTTGCCCAACAGGATGACAGCCAGCGCAGTCAGCAGGGCAAACCATAATACCGTCAGCCAGCCTGCGGTGATACGAAACCATTTTCCCAAACGCAATATATGCAGCATCATCGGTAGATTGCTGATAATTAATACGCTGTATATCAAACGCTTACGCCAAATCCGTTCGTCTAGGGCAAACTGCCACAGCAGCGCACGGGCAAATGCCCATGACATAAGCTGTAAAGCAATAATAATCAAAAGAAAAATTAGCCAAAACATGACACGGCATCCGGCAAAACCGCTGATTCTAAACAGCGCAGGCAGCCTGAACAAACGGCTTTACATTGTTTTGCCGATACTTGCGCATCAGGCGGCTTATCGGATAAGCTGGCGTATTTTTTAAGCGGGAAGAAGCATGATGCAGACACAGGCAGTTATCGACCACATTACCGGTTGGTTAAAAAACTATGCCACCAATGCCAAGGTAAACGGATTTGTAGTCGGAATATCAGGCGGAGTGGATTCGGCGGTGGTGTCCACACTGTGTGCGCAAACCGGTCTGGACGTGTTGTGCCTGAATATGCCGATACGTCAGAAAGCAGACCAGCTTGACCGCGCCGTAGGGCATATTGAATGGCTGCAAGGCCGTTTTGCCTACGTACGCAGCCAAACGGTTGATTTAACCCCCGTGTTTGAACAATTTGAACACACTGTTCAGGCAGCCGACGAAACCGCGTCCGCCCGAGATTTGGCGTTGGCCAATACCCGCTCACGCCTGCGTATGGCCACCCTGTATTATTACGGCCAGCTTAACGGCCTGCTGGTGGCCGGTACCGGCAATAAAGTGGAAGACTTCGGCGTAGGATTTTTCACCAAATACGGCGATGGCGGCGTGGACATTAGTCCGATTGCCGACTTGCTCAAAACCCAAGTCTATCAGTTGGCCGAAGCGCTGGATATCCGTGCCGACATCCGTCAGGCTGTGCCGACAGACGGTTTATGGGATACCGAACGCACGGACGAACAGCAAATCGGTGCCAGCTATCCCGAATTGGAATGGGCGATGGCACAGCATCAGGCGGGCAGGCAGCCTGAAGCCTTTTCCGGACGGCAGCGTGAAGTGATGGCGATTTTTGCCCGTTTGAACCGTGCCGCCCAACATAAAATCCGCCCGATTCCCGTTTGTACTATTCCTGCTTCTCTGTTGGCATAACGGCTTGTAAACCGAATAAGTCATGGTATGACCCGAATCAACCTTGTACCCCCGTCCGAACTGTGCGACCAACACCTGTTGGCGGAACACCGCGAACTGACACGCATTCCCAATGCTGTTGCCAAAGGGCGTTTTCATTTAAACGGGCAGCCTGAAGATTACAAGTTGGGTGAAGGGCATGTACGTTTTTTCTTTAACCGCTTATTGTTTCTAAAAAACCGTTATGCTCTGTTGCATCAAGAATGTTTGGCACGCGGCTTTAATGTGCAAAACCGTTGGCCGGACACGTTGCCTGAAGATGCCGCGCTGTGGCAGGATTACACGCCGACTGCTGCTGCATTGGCTGCCAACCGCGCCCGCATTGCCGAGCGGATGCCGCAGAAAGCGCGTTTTACCGTCAGAAAATAGCCATAATCTAGGTAGTCTTACCTGATTAACTTTAGCGTGAATAATCATACAAGCAAGGTAAAGTAACGTGAGTTCGGGATAAGCGCTTATTTACTTATTGGGTAACAAAGACTTTTT
>JAUNOT010000089.1 GCA_030537065.1 Conchiformibius sp. | reverse complement strand
TCCAGCTTGTGGAAAATAAACGGTTTGAACAATTCCAAAGCCATTTTTTTCGGCAGGCCGCATTGGTGCAGGCGCAGGTAGGGGCCGACGGTAATTACGGAACGGCCGGAGTAGTCCACACGTTTACCCAGCAGGTTTTGACGGAAACGGCCGCTCTTACCTTTAATCATATCCGCCAAAGATTTCAGCGGACGTTTGTTTGCGCCGGTCATGGCTTTGCCGCGACGGCCGTTGTCCAGCAGACTGTCCACCGCTTCTTGTAACATGCGTTTTTCATTACGCACGATAATATCGGGCGCGCGCAACTCCAGCAGGCGTTTCAAGCGGTTGTTGCGGTTGATGACGCGGCGGTACAAATCGTTCAAATCGGAAGTGGCGAAACGGCCGCCGTCCAAAGGTACGAGCGGGCGCAAATCAGGCGGCAGCACAGGCAGCACGTCCATAATCATCCATTCCAGCTTCATACCGGAACGTTGGAATGCCTCCAATACTTTCAAACGCTTGGCGATTTTTTTGATTTTGGTATCGGAACCGGTGCTTTGCAGCTCTTGGCGCAGGGTTTCAATTTCCGCGCCGATGTCCATGGTACGCAACAATTCGCGCACGCCTTCTGCGCCCATATAGGCATCAAACTCTTCACCAAACTCTTCAATTTTGGCGTAGTAGTCTTCTTCGCTCAGCAGTTGGCGGCGTTGCAGGGTGGTCAGGCCGGGGTCGGTTACGACAAAGGCTTCAAAATACAGCACACGCTCAATATCGCGCAGGGTCATGTCCAATACCATGCCCAAGCGTGAAGGCAGCGATTTCAAAAACCAGATATGGGCAACGGGCGCGGCCAGCTCCAAGTGACCCATACGCTCGCGGCGCACTTTGGTCAGGGTCACTTCCACACCGCATTTTTCGCAGGTTACGCCTTTGTATTTCAAACGCTTGTATTTGCCGCACAAGCATTCGTAGTCTTTTACCGGCCCGAAGATTTTGGCGCAGAACAAGCCGTCGCGCTCGGGCTTGAAGGTGCGGTAGTTGATGGTTTCGGGTTTTTTCACTTCGCCGTATGACCACGAACGGATGGTCTCCGGCGAGGCGATGCCGATTTTAATGGCATCAAATTCTTCCGACCCTGCTTGTTGCAGGGGGCTGAATAAGTCTGTCAAATTCATAATGGCTCCTTCGGGTCCAGCCCGATTGTAAAATAATTCAAAGACAAACCGCGCATCCGTGCGCCGTTTGTTCAGGCAGCCTGCTTCAGTCTGCCAAAATCTTGATGCCCAAGCCGGTCATGGCCGCGCCGAGCAGACGGTCTATCCAATGTCCGGCTGCCTGAAAACGGCGGCGCAGCGCAGGCAGCGACAGTAAAGCGGCCACGCTGCCCAAACAGAGAAACTGCAACAGCATCATCCACACACCGTAGGCGGCCAACTGCCACACGGGCATTTGCGGCGACAACACCGAGGTAAACAGGGCGACAAAATAAACGGGGGCTTTGGGGTTCAGCGCATTGCACAAAAAGCCTTGGCGCAGGGTTTTCCACACCGGTTGTGGGGCGGCGGCGGCCACCACCGTTTCTGCTGCAGTCGGGGCGCGTGCGCGCAAACCCTGTATGCCCAAATACAGCAGATACAGGCCGCCCAGTATTTTGACGGTGTTCATCAGCCACGCCGACGATTTAACCAGCACCGCCAAACCCAGTACGGAATAGGCGATGTGAATGCCCAAGCCCAAGGCGATGCCCAAACACGTCCACCAACCGGCAGCACGGCCGCGTGACAAAGTCTGTTGGGTAACCAATACAAAATCGGGGCCGGGCGACAAGGCCGCCAGCAGATGAATGCCGCCGATTAACCAAAATCCCTGCCAAAAGTCCATTTTTTGTCCTTATCGTTTTTCAGGCTGCCTGCAAACGGTGTTTATTGTTTTTGCAGATTGTAGTTGCTGCCTTGTTGATATTGTTTTTGGTCTTTTGCCAACTGCTGCAAATGTCCTTCGGCCACAAAAAAGCGCAAATCTTCTTCATCGTCCAAATCCAGTTCGACAATGCCGACCTCGTCGTCCCACGCAAATTTGCCTTGCTTTTCCACCTTCAAAGGCTCTTTGCCGCCTTGGTAATCGGCAATATAGTGGAACGTACCGTCTTGCTTCAGTTCAACGGTGGCTAAAATATGGTCGCAACTGGCGCAAGGCAGTTTGCCTTGGTATTTGCCCGCCCAATCCAAAGCGTTCACTGCGATGTGGTCTTTATCTTGGTCGTGCATATCGTCTTGTTCCACAGCCGATGCCGGTGATGTATTGTCCATTTGCTGCGGCGTTTGTGAAGCAGCAGGTGCAGACGGTGCGGCGGATTCCCCACCATTACAGGCAGCCAGCAAAGCCGCCAATGCAGAAATACCCAGTAATTTTTTAATGTTTAACATTTTGTTTCCTTTAAATAACAAATCAATTTAAAAATGATTTCAAGCAACTTGAAAAGCTGCTCTTACAGCGACTTAGCTTTTTCAGGCAGCATAGACATACCCGCCGCCAACACCACCAATACAATGCCCAACGCAGTTGTCATATCCAATTGTTCGCCCAACAAATCCATCGCCAGCACCACGCCAAACACAGGTTCTAATGCCAAAAAGATACCGCTGGTTGCCGCGCCTGTTTGCACCAAGCCTTTATTCCACAACCAAGCCGCGCCCAAACTACAAGCAATCCCCAAATACACCAACGCCCCCATGCCTTGCCATGTAAAGCGTATCTGCCAATCTTGCACCAAAGCCGCCATCAAAGGCATTCCAAATAAAGTACCCAACTGCAAAGACAATGCCGTATAACTTTGCGTGTCCATGTTTTGCATGACACTTTTTGACCAGCGCAACCAAAACGCCACCAACACCGTAGAAGCCAACACTAACAAACAGCCGAATAAAGAAATCTGCTCGTTTTGCGATACGCCCGCCACCAACACCACACCGCACAATGCCATCAGCGACAACAGCCATGTTTTGGCACTCACGCGCTCTTTAAAAAAGAAATATCCTGCCAATACCACCATCACAGGTTCAAAACCCAGCATCGCCGCCGCGCTGGCAGCAGACGTATGTTTCAAGCCCTCAAACTGCAATAAAAACGTGAGCGGATAGGTTAAAACCCCCAAGCCTGCCAATTGTAAAAACTGTTTCTTATCCAAACGATGCTGCCTGAAAAAACGCAGGGTAAGCGGCAGCAGCAATACTGCCGCCAACAGCAGTCGCAACAGCACCACCAACGCGGGTTCGGCGCTTTGATAAGCGATTTTGCCTGCAATAAAAGACGTTCCCCATAAAAAGGCGGCAAGTAGCAAGTAGTGCATTACGGTATTTTGGATTCCTTTTCAGTGATTGTGGCATAGCAGCGATGTTGGGTTTATCAAGCTACCTAAAGGTTTTAAGATTTGATGCGTACACAACGGGTTTGAATATTGTCTTCCAATTCATGCAGCAGCAAAGTATCAGCATCGGGCATTTCCATGCGGTGTTCAGACTGCTCGACCACTTTCTTTTTAATCTGGGCATTCATCATCAACACCATCATGCCGTCCATTACTTCCATTTCTTCCGAAAGCGGTTTCGGTCGCTTAATGTGTTCAAATAACACAGTTTGTATACTTTCCTGCAAAATATCATCGGCAACTGTCCATGTTCCTTGAGATTTGGCACGGTAATGCACGGCTTCACCGCTTTGCTTCTGCCGCAAAATAAGGCTAGGATGCTCTTCTTGAAACTTGCCGTCTGCACTGGCATGAACATAATAATCGCTTGTTAATTCAAAGCCATCATCCAAACTGTGCGTAGCATGGCACTGCCAGCTACCAACCAGTTGCGCCGATGAAATCGCGGGAGCTTTCGCCCAAACGGATACGCTCAATAAAGCGGCACACAATACAATCAGTTTTTTCATGTTTTTCCTAAATACGGCTTTTTTCAGGCTGCCTGAAAACCGCTTTCAGGCAGCCTGCGGACATTAATTCTGTTCCAAATCAATATCCAAGCCTAGCGAACGGATTTCTTTCACAATCACATTAAACGATTCGGGCATGCCCGCATCAATTTTGTGTTCGCCTTTCACAATGTTTTCATACATTTTGGTACGACCAGTCACGTCGTCCGATTTCACCGTCAGCATTTCCTGCAAGGTGTAGGCCGCGCCGTAGGCTTCCAGCGCCCACACCTCCATCTCACCGAAACGCTGACCACCGAACTGCGCTTTACCGCCCAAGGGCTGCTGCGTTACCAAGCTGTACGGACCAGTAGAACGGGCGTGCATTTTTTCATCAACCAAGTGGTGCAGCTTCAGATAGTGCATCACGCCCACGGTTACGCGGCGGTCAAATGCTTCTCCCGAACGTCCGTCATACAGGGTGATTTGGGTTTTGGTGTCGTTAAAGCCCAATTTCTGTACTTCGGGGTCATCGCTAGGGTAAGCCAAATCCAGCATTTGATAGATTTCCGCTTCTTTCGCGCCGTCAAATACGGGGGAAGCAAAAGTCGCACCGCGTTTCAGGTTGTGCGCCAATGCCAAAATTTCCTCATCGCTCAAAGATTTCAGGTCTTCTTTTTTGCCGCTGCCGTTATACAGTTGCTCCAAGAAGGCACGGATTTCTTTCACTTTGCGTTGTTCTTCCAGCATTTTTTCAATGCGCTGACCGATGCCTTTTGCAGCCCAGCCCAAATGCACTTCCAAAATCTGTCCGATATTCATCCGCGACGGTACGCCCAAGGGGTTCAGTACGATGTCTACGGTGCGACCGTCTGCCATATAGGGCATGTCTTCCACAGGCAGAATGCGCGATACCACACCTTTATTACCGTGGCGACCCGCCATTTTGTCGCCTGCCTGCAAACGGCGTTTAATGGCGATAAACACTTTCACCATTTTTTGTACACCTGGCGGCAGTTCGTCGCCTTGAGTCATTTTTTTCTTTTTGACTTCGTACAATTCTTCGGCTTCTTCGCGTTTTTGTTGCAGCGACAGCTTGGTCAGTTCCAGTTGTTTCGCCAAATCTTCGTCTGCCAAACGCACGTCAAACCAGTCGTGGCGGCTGGGCAGGGAATGCAGGTATTCGGTGGTAATTTCCTTACCTTTTGCCAATTTTAACGGACCGCCGTTGGCTTTTTGACCCACCATCATGCGTTCCAAACGGTCAAACGCATCGTTGTCAAAAATACGGATTTGGTCGTTCAAATCTTGGCGGTAGCGTTTCAGCTCGGCTTCAATAATGGATTGGGCGCGTTTGTCGCGTTGAATGCCTTCGCGGGTAAACACTTGCACGTCAATCACGGTACCGCTCATGCCTGTGGGCATACGCAAAGAAGTGTCTTTTACATCAGAGGCTTTTTCGCCGAAGATGGCGCGCAGCAGTTTTTCTTCGGGGGTCAGTTGGGTTTCGCCTTTGGGGGTTACTTTACCGACCAACACATCGCCTGCTTCCACTTCCGCACCGATATACACAATGCCTGATTCGTCCAAACGGTTTTGCATGCGCTCGGACAGGTTGGGAATATCGCGGGTAATGTCTTCCGCGCCCAGCTTGGTATCACGCGCCACCACATTCAATTCTTCAATGTGAATGGAAGTGTAGCGGTCTTCAGCGGCGACACGCTCGGAAATTAAAATAGAGTCTTCGTAGTTGTAACCGTTCCACGGCATAAAGGCGATGGTCATGTTTTGACCGAGCGCCAACTCGCCCAAATCGGTAGATGCGCCGTCGGCAATCAAATCGCCGCGCTGCAACACGTCGCCTGCTTTCACGGCGGGGCGTTGGTTGATGTTGGTGGATTGGTTGGAACGGGTAAATTTCACCAAGTTGTAAATATCTACACCCACTTCGCCTGCGGTGGCTTCATTGTCGTGTACGCGCACCACCACGCGGTTGGCGTCCACATATTCCACCACACCGCCACGACGTGCCACAATCGCGGTCGCGCTGTCCACGGCTACAGAACGTTCAATGCCTGTACCGACCATCGGTTTTTCGGGACGCAAGCAAGGCACGGCCTGACGTTGCATGTTGGCACCCATCAAAGCACGGTTGGCGTCGTCGTGTTCCAAGAAGGGAATCAGCGAAGCGGCAACGGAAACAATCTGACCGGTGGCCACGTCCATATACTGCACGCGCTCGGGCGCAGCCAAAATGGTTTCGCCTTTTTCGCGGCAGGTAATCAAATCGCCTTTCAGGCAGCCTGCTTCGTCCAAATCGGAGTTGGCCTGTGCAATCACATAACGGCCTTCTTCAATGGCGGACAGGTAATCGATTTCATCGGTAACTTTACCGTCCACCACGCGGCGGTAGGGCGTTTCCAAGAAGCCGTAATCGTTGGTGCGGGCAAATACCGACAGCGAGTTAATCAAACCGATGTTCGGGCCCTCGGGCGTTTCAATCGGGCAAACACGGCCGTAGTGGGTCGGGTGTACGTCGCGCACCTCAAAGCCGGCGCGTTCACGGGTCAAACCGCCCGGACCCAAGGCCGATACGCGTCGTTTGTGGGTAATTTCCGACAGCGGATTGGTTTGGTCCATAAACTGCGACAGCTGGCTGGAACCGAAAAATTCTTTAATCGCGGCGGAAACGGGTTTGGCGTTAATCAGGTCGGTCGGCATCAGGCCCTCGCTTTCGGCCTGATTCAGACGTTCTTTCACGGCACGCTCCACACGCGCCAAGCCGCTGCGGAACTGGTTTTCCACCAGTTCGCCCACAGAGCGCACGCGGCGGTTGCCCAAGTGGTCAATATCGTCCACTTCGCCGTGGCCGTTACGCAGTTCCACCAGCGTGGCGATGGTCACGACAATATCGTCCACAGTCAGAATGTATTTGCCTTTTTCCGCCGCACCGGCCAAGGGGCCTTGCAGCAGACGCTCGTACCAGCCGCCGTCCTGTTCAGGCAGCAGCTTTTGTTCGTAGGTACGGGTGTTGAACTTCATGCGGCCGACACGCGACAAGTCGTAGCTTTCTTCTTGGAAGAACAGGCGGTTGAACAGGGCTTCTACGGCTTCTTCAGTAGGCGGTTCGCCAGGGCGCATCATGCGGTAGATGGCGACGCGGGCAGCGTTTTGGTCGCCGGTTTCGTCGGTACGCAGGGTGGCGGAAATATAGCCGCCGTGGTCGGTTTCGTTGGTAAACAGGGTTTCAATTTCGCTGATGCCGCTGATGTCCAACTGCGCCAGCAGCTCTTCGGTGATTTCGCTGTTGGCTTCGGCAATCACTTCGCCGGTATTGGTGTCAATCACGGCTTTGGCAAGGGTTTTGCCAATCAGGGCTTCGGGGTCGATGGTCAGACGGGTCAAGCCGGCTTTTTCAATATTGCGCAAATCGCGGGCGTTGATGCGTTTGCCTGCTGCTACCAAGATATTGCCGTCGTTATCGACAATATCGGATTTGGCGGTTTCGCCTTTCAGGCGCGACAACACCAAATCGGTTTCTACGCTGCCTGAAGCCAGATAGAATTTTTCGGTGTCGTAAAACATTTCCAGCATTTGTTCGTCGCTAAAGCCCAAAGCGCGTAACAGAATGGTAACGGGCATTTTACGGCGGCGGTCAATACGGAAATACAGCAGGTCTTTCGGGTCAAACTCAAAGTCCAACCACGAACCGCGGTAGGGAATAATACGCGCGGAAAACAGCAGTTTGCCTGAAGAATGGGTTTTGCCGCGGTCGTGTTCAAAGAACACGCCGGGAGAACGGTGCAGCTGCGACACAATCACGCGCTCGGTACCGTTAATCACAAACGAACCGCTCGGCGTCATCAACGGAATTTCGCCCATATACACTTCGTTTTCGCG
>JAUNOT010000088.1 GCA_030537065.1 Conchiformibius sp. | reverse complement strand
CGCGAATACGAAAAAGAAAAGAAAAAACTGCAAGTTGAGCTGCTGAAAGTACAAAGCTGGGTAAAAGACAGCGGTCAGAAAATCGTCAGCCTGTTTGAAGGACGCGACGCGGCCGGTAAAGGCGGCACGATTAAACGCTTTATGGAGCACTTAAACCCGCGCGGCGCGCGCGTGGTTGCCTTGGAGAAACCCACCGAAACCGAACGCGGCCAATGGTATTTCCAACGCTATATCCAAAACCTGCCCACCGCCGGCGAAATCGTCTTTTTTGACCGTTCATGGTACAACCGCGCCGGTGTGGAACACGTTATGGGCTTTTGCGAACCGCACGAATACCTGATGTTTATGCGCCAAGCACCCGAATTTGAACGCATGCTGGTATCAAGCGGCATCCATTTGTTTAAATTCTGGTTTTCCGTATCACGTGAAGAACAGCTGCGCCGCTTTATCTCACGCCACGACGACCCGCTCAAACATTGGAAACTGTCGCCGGTAGACGTACAGTCGCTCGACCGTTGGGACGACTACACCGAAGCGAAAAACGCCATGTTCTTTCACACCCACACCAAAGATTCGCCTTGGGTCATCATCAAATCGGACGACAAAAAACGGGCGCGTTTGAACTGTATCCGCCATTTCCTGCACTCGCTGGACTACCCGAACAAAGATGTTAAAGCCATCGGCAAAGTGGACACCAATTTGGTGTTGCAACCCGATATGAACAAAACCGTTCAAGAACGCGGCTAAACACCGATTGCACACAACCGTTTTCAGGCAGCCGCGCAGGCTGCCTGAAAACATTATCTTATTGAAATAAAAATATTATGTCCCACATTCCCGACCAAGTGCGCCGCCGCCGCACCTTTGCCATTATTTCCCACCCCGACGCGGGTAAAACCACCCTTACCGAAAAACTGCTGCTGTTTTCAGGCGCGATTCAAAGCGCAGGCACGGTAAAAGGCAAAAAAACCGGCAAATTCGCCACGTCCGACTGGATGGAAATCGAGCAGCAACGCGGCATTTCCGTGGCATCGTCCGTGATGCAGTTTGACTACCGCGAACACACCGTCAATCTGCTGGACACCCCCGGTCACCAAGACTTTTCCGAAGACACCTACCGCGTTTTAACGGCAGTGGACAGCGCGTTAATGGTGATTGATGCCGCCAAAGGCGTGGAAGCGCAAACCATTAAATTATTGAATGTTTGCCGCATGCGCCACACCCCCATCGTGACCTTTATGAACAAATACGACCGCGAAGTGCGCGATTCTTTAGAATTGCTGGACGAAGTGGAAAATATTTTAAAAATCCGTTGTGCGCCTGTGACTTGGCCCATCGGCATGGGCAAAAACTTCAAAGGCGTTTACCATATTTTAAATGACGAAGTGTATTTATTTGATGCAGGTGGCGAAAAACTGCCGCATGAATTTGAAGTGATTCAAGGCATTAACAATCCGCGTTTGGACGAGTTGTTTCCCTTGGAAATGCAGCAGTTGCGCGATGAAATCGAGCTGGTGCAAGCTGCTTCCAACGAATTTGATTTAGAAGAGTTTTTAGCAGGCGAGCTGACCCCCGTGTTTTTCGGTTCGGCGATTAACAATTTCGGCGTGCAGGAAATTTTAAACGCGCTGATTGATTGGGCGCCTGCGCCGCAACCGCGTGATGCCACCGTCCGCAGCGTGTCGCCTGACGAAAGCAAATTTTCAGGCTTTATCTTTAAAATTCAAGCCAATATGGACCCAAAACACCGCGACCGCATCGCCTTTTTGCGCGTGTGTTCGGGCAAATTTGAACGCGGCATGAAAATCAAACACTTGCGCATCAACCGCGACATCGCCGCGTCCAGCGTGGTCACGTTTATGTCGCATGCACGTGAACTGGTGGAAGAAGCCTATGCAGGCGATATTATCGGCATTCCCAATCACGGTAACATTCAGATTGGCGACAGTTTTTCCGAAGGCGAAGCCTTGGCGTTTACGGGCATTCCGTTTTTTGCGCCCGAATTGTTCCGCAGCGTGCGTATTAAAAACCCTTTAAAAATTAAACAACTGCAAAAAGGTTTGCAGCAACTTGGCGAAGAAGGCGCGGTGCAGGTGTTTAAACCGCATTCGGGCGCGGATTTGATTTTGGGCGCAGTGGGCGTGTTGCAGTTTGAAGTGGTCACGGCGCGTTTGGCGGCGGAATACGGCGTGGAAGCGGTATTTGACAATGTGTCGGTGTGGTCGGCGCGTTGGGTGTCGTGCTCGGACAGAAAGAAATTGGCGGAATTTGAAAAGGCAAACGCAGCGAATTTGTCCACCGATGCAGGCGGCAATTTGGCGTATCTCGCGCCCAACCGCGTAAATTTGAATTTAACGCAGGAACGCTGGCCCGATATTGTCTTCCACGAAACGCGCGAACATTCGGCGAATTTAAACGCTTAAAATACAGGCTGCCTGAAAACCGTTTCAGGCAGCCTGCAAAAAATAAAAAACCGCACAGTAAACTGTGCGGTTTAAATTTGGCTCCCCGAGCTGGGCTCGAACCAGCGACCTGCGGATTAACAGTCCGTCGCTCTACCGACTGAGCTATCGGGGAAAGAAAGACGTATTTTAGCGGCTTTTATACGGCTGTCAAAATATTTAGCGTGGATATTTGTTTAATATACTGTTTCTAAAATATATTAAGTTTTTTTGAACGGGATTCTCATATAAAAAACGGAAGGTAAAATTTTAATTTTGGCTAAAAAAGAAATATTTTTTAAAAAATATTGCGTCCGTTTTTACCTGAATATGGGAAAAAATGATATGATAATAAGTTGTTTATCATTTTGAAAATAAATAAAATCAAGATGTTTGAAATAATGTTAAGGAATGTTTGATGAAATTTCCCAATACGGCTTTATACCCGCTTACGGCAGCCATGCTGACGCTGATTGCCGCTTGTGCTTCGCAACCCGGCTCGGTATTGCCGCCCGTTGCAAGTATGGGTCAGCCGGTAGTACCGGTACAACAGCATGGAAAGGGCGAAGCCTTTTATTTTCCGAAGCCGCGTCCGCTAGAAAATCCTGCCCACACGGCCGCTTCTTACCGCCAACTGGATGCCGCCGTGCGTGCTGCCAAAGCGGGCGATGATATTTTGCCCGCTCAATTTTTGGCGCAGCAGCCCGACAGCGCGATGGGCGAAAGCGTGCGTAACGAGTGGCTGAAAAGCTTGGGCGCGCGCAGCCAATGGCAGGTGTTTGCCCAACAATACAGCCGCCTGCAGCCTGAAGGCCGCAGTCAGGAAGTGCGCTGTTACGCGCATTTGGCCGGTTTGGAAAACGATGCCGCCTTTATCAATGGCTTGGTTTGGGAAACCGGCCGCCTGCCTGCAGGTTGTAACGCGCTGTTGCAACAACATGCCATGCAGCGTTCGCTGGATGTGAACGCGGCTTGGCGGCGCGTGCGCGGTTTGATTAGTGCCAATCAGTTAAGCGATGCCCGTGCGCTGGCGGCTGCTTTGGGCAGCCCGTTAGACGGCGGTACAGGGCAGGGCGCACAGGAAAACCTGCTGCTGGACGTAATTGGTGCCAATTCGCAGAAAACCGATGCCGCCGCCGTACGGCTGAACGCGCTTTCAGGCAGCCTGAGCCGCGAGCAAGCCGGTTTTGCTTGGGGCGTATTGGCATTGGTGCAGGCGCGTAACCAAAACTTCCCCACCGCATTAAGCTATTTCCGCAATGCCGACCGCGCCCAACTGACTCACGACCAGTTTGAATGGTATGCCCGTTCCGCATTGCGCCTGCAAAATTGGGCGGAACTGGCCGGTGTGATTGAATCCATGCCCGCCAAGCTGAAAAACGACCCGGCTTGGCTGTACTGGCTCGGCCGCAGTTACGCCGCTTTAGGGCGCGGCGCACAAGCGCAGCCGCTTTATACGCAGGCGGCGGCAAGCGGCCGTAATTTCTACGCGCTGCTGGCAACGGAAGAACTGGGGCAGCGTGTTAATGCCGCCAATAATGTGGCCGATGCGCCGCCTGCCAGCGTCAATACGTTGGCGCGGGACGGCGCTTTGCAAAGGGCGTTGTCGCTGTTTCAAAGCAGTATGCAGAACGGCGACTGGCAGATGCGCCGTCAGGCACAGGCCGAATGGCGTTATGCCACGCGCGGCATGAACGAGGCAACCCGTTTGGCGGCGGCGCAACTGGCGTTTAACCACCGTTTTTACGAAATGGCCATTAATACTGCCGAAAGTACCGACCATCTGTTGAATTACCGTTTGCGTTATATTACCCCGTTCAGCGAACTGGTGGTGCCGTATGCCGGACAGGCAGGTGTAGACCCTGCTTGGGTGTACGGGCTGATTCGTCAGGAAAGCCGTTTTATGATTGGCGCACAATCCAGCGTCGGCGCACAGGGTTTGATGCAGGTGATGCCGGCCACCGCGCAGGTGATTGCGCGTAAAATCGGTATGTCGCCGTCCGAGCTGTACACCATGCAAGGCAATATCCGTATGGGCACTTGGTATATGGCCGATGCCCGCCGCAGCCTGCAAAACAACGAGGTGCTGGCCACCGCCGGTTACAATGCCGGCCCCGGCCGTGCGCGCCGTTGGCAGGCACCGCACAGCTTGGAAGGGGCGATTTATGCGGAAACCATTCCGTTTACCGAAACGCGTGATTATGTGAAAAAGGTGATGACCAATGCGGTGTACTACGCCGCGCTGCTCAACCAGCCGCAAACATCTTTAAAACAACGTATGGGTATTGTGCCCGGACGTTAAAGAATCGGGCAGCCTGAACGGTTTTCAGGCTGCCTGAAAGTGAAACCGAGCTGTTTTTCGGTTTTGAACAATGACTTTTACTTAAGGAGCAATATGATGAAAACTTATCTGTCCCTGATGGCGGCGGTGGTGCTGCTGGCAGCCTGCGGCGGCAAATCGGACAAAAAGGCCGATAAAAAAGCCGCCAAAGCGGTAGAAACCCCCGCTTTGCAGCAAAACTGCAAAGCCACCAACGACACGGAAATCGCTTCGCTGTTTGACCGTTGGAACAATGCCTTGCGTACCGGCAAATCTGAAAATGTGGTGGCCAATTACGCGCCTGACTCGGTTTTACTGCCGACCCTGTCTAATAAAGTGCGTTACAGCGTGGACGAGAAAAAGGATTATTTCAATCACTTTTTGGCCAAAGCACCCGTTGGCGAAATTAACGAGCGTCATATCCAAATCGGCTGCAATACCGCTTTAGATGCAGGCGTGTACACCTTTACTTTCGGTAAAACCGGCGAAAAAGCCACCGGCCGTTACAGCTACACCTATCAATGGGACGGTAAAGAATGGCTGATTACCAGCCACCATTCTTCGCTGATGCCCGAACAGCCGACTGCTAAAGCAGCGCATTAATTCAGGCAGCCTGAAAAAGCAAACTGCCGCAAGCGTTTCTGCTTGCGGCAGTTTTTTATTTCAACAATGCTCCGACCACCGCCACCAGCGTCATCACAAACACCACCCAGCGCATGGCGTGCGGCGAAATTTTCAGCGCAAAACGCACGCCGATTAAAGCCCCGACCACATTGCCCGCCGCCAGCGTCAGCCCCAGCCACCACCACACCTGCCCGTGTAGAATAAACAGCAGCAGCGCAACCGTGGTAAAACCAAGTGTACAGATAATTTTCAAGGCATTGGCGCGTACCGCATCATAATGCAGCATCCCCGCCAACACCGGCAGCATCAGCAGCCCCACGCCAGCCTGAACAAAGCCGCCGTAAATACCGCAGGCAAACATACACAGCCATGCGGTTTTATTGTGGCGGATATCGGCGGTTTCGCCGCTTTGCTTGTGTGCCAGCAGATTGGGCTTAAACAGCATTAACCCTGCCACCAGCAGCATCGCCAGCAACAGGGTCGGTTTCAGCAGCGAATTGGGCAGCCGCGCCGCCAACAACGCGCCAATCAGTCCGCCGCTTAAAGTCGGCAGCAGCAGTTGCACAATGTTGGCACGCGGCGGAATTTTACCGGCTTTGGCAAAACCACGTATGCCGGTTAGCGATTGCAGGAACACGCCCACGCGGTTGCTGCCATTGGCAATATCGGGCGGAATGCCGAACATCATCAGCACCGGCAAAATCAGGTTGGAGCCGCCGCCAGCCAAAATATTAATCACGCCCGCCACCACGCCCAAAACAGCCATAGCAGCGTATTGCCAAAGATTCCAATCCATATTTTTCCTTTATAGTCTGACTTCAATTCCTGCTTCGCGCATCTGCCGTTTGGCTTCGGCAATCGACACTTCGCCGAAATGGAAAATGCTGGCAGCCAGCACGGCATCGGCGTGTCCTTCGGTAATACCTTCAATCAAATGTTGAATATTGCCCACGCCGCCCGATGCAATCACGGGAATGTCCACCGCATCGGCCACGGCACGGGTAAGCGGCAGGTTAAAACCGCTTTTGGTGCCGTCGCGGTCCATGCTGGTCAGCAGGATTTCGCCTGCGCCGCGCTGCTGCATTTCCCGCGCCCACGCCACCGCATCCAAGCCGGTTGGGCGGCGGCCGCCGTGGGTGAACACTTCCCAGCGCGTGTTTTCGGCATTGACGGCTTTGGCGTCCACCGCCACCACTATCGCCTGCGAACCGAAAAATCCGGCTGCTTCGTTAATCAAATCGGGTTGGGTAACGGCGGCGGAGTTGATGCCGACTTTGTCCGCGCCCGCATTGAGTAGGCGGCGCACATCGGCCACGCTGCGCACGCCGCCGCCGACGGTCAGCGGGATAAACACCTGCGAAGCCACCGCTTCAATCATATGCAAGATGGTGTCGCGGTTGTCGCTGCTGGCGGTGATGTCCAAAAAGGTGATTTCGTCCGCACCTTCGTCGTTGTAGCGTTTGGCGACGGCAACGGGGTCGCCCGCATCACGCAGGCCGACAAAGTTCACGCCTTTGACCACACGGCCGTTGTCCACGTCCAAGCAGGGGATAATGCGTTTGGCGAGCATGGCGTTTTATCCTTTCAGGCTGCCTGCAAGGTCAGGCAATCCAACCGGCCACTTTGGCGGCACCGGCTGGACTGAACAGCCATTGTGCCAAGAAGAACCAGCCCAAGGCGGCTGAAATGGCCATCACCAGATTCATGGTCATATTGCTGGAATAGCGGCCGATAAGTTCCAAACAGGCCAAAGTGTACACAAACAAAATGCCCCAAGTGGTCAGTAGGGTGGGGGTAAATTCAGGCAGGCCGCCCCATTCCATTAATGCTTTGGCAACAATGGCGACAATGGTGATGCCCAAAGATTCCATAGGCGAATTGACTTCACGGTTGGCTGACCAGATGCACCAGAAACCAAGTATAAATGCAACCAGCATAAAAGAGCCGTTCATTTTGTTTTCCTTAATAAATAACAGTTAATTAATCGTTCAGGCAGCGGTCAAACTGTCGGCCAAAGCCTGCGCTTGGGCAAAATCAATGCTGCCTTCGTAAATGGCGCGGCCGGTAATTGCGCCGCTGATGCCTTCGTGCGCCGCCGCACACAGGGCGCGTACGTCGTCCAGATTGTGCAGGCCGCCCGAAGCAATCACGGGTACGGAAACGGCACGCGCCAACTGCACGGTGGCATCAATGTTTACGCCGCCCATCATGCCGTCGCGGCCGATGTCGGTGTAGATAATGGCGTTGATGCCGTCGTCGGCAAAACGCTGCGCCAGTTCGCTGACACGGTATTCGGTGACCGTCGCCCAGCCGTCCACCGCCACCATGCCGTCTTTGGCATCCAGCCCGACAATAATCCGTCCGGCAAACTCGCGGCAGGCCTGACGCACCAAATCGGGGTTTTTGACAGCGGCCGTGCCGATTATCACGTCTTGCAAAC
>JAUNOT010000087.1 GCA_030537065.1 Conchiformibius sp. | reverse complement strand
AAAATCCTCGTTACCTCCGCCCTGCCCTATGCCAACGGCGCGATTCATCTCGGACACATGGTCGAGCATATCCAAACCGATATTTGGGTGCGCCTACAAAAACTGCGCGGCAACGAATGCTACTACTGCTGCGCCGACGACGCCCACGGCACGCCCGTGATGCTTGCCGCCGAAAAACAAGGCATCGCCCCCGAAGACATGATTGCCCGCGTGCGCGAAGAGCATCTGGCTGATTTTACAGGCTTCCATATCGGTTACGACAACTACTACAGCACCCATTCCCCCGAAAACAAAGCCTTTGCCGAACAGATTTACCGCGCCCTCAAAGCCAACGGCAAAATTGAAAGCCGCGTAATTGAACAACTGTTTGACCCCGAAAAACAAATGTTCCTGCCCGACCGTTTTGTCAAAGGCGAATGCCCCAAATGCCACGCCAAAGACCAATACGGCGACAACTGCGAAGCCTGCGGCACCACCTATTCCCCCACCGAACTGATTCAGCCCTATTCCGCCGTATCGGGCGCCACCCCCGTGTTAAAGCAGTCCGAACACTTCTTTTTCAAACTGGGCGAATGCGCCGACTACCTGCGCCAATGGACTTCAGGCAGTACCGTCTTGGCAAACGGACGCACCCAACCGCACCTTCAGCCCGAAGCCCTCAACAAAATGAACGAATGGCTCGGCAAAGACGGCGAAACCACCCTGTCTGATTGGGATATTTCCCGCGATGCGCCCTATTTCGGCTTTGAAATCCCCGATGCACCGGGCAAATACTTTTATGTGTGGTTGGACGCGCCCGTAGGCTATATGGCATCGTTTCAAAACCTGTGCAACCGCATTGGTTTGAATTTTGACGACTATTTCCGCGCCGACAGCCAAACCGAGATGTATCACTTTATCGGCAAGGATATTTTGTATTTCCACGCCCTGTTCTGGCCCGCCATGCTGCAATTTAGCGGACACCGCGCCCCCACAGGCGTGTTTGCCCACGGCTTTTTAACTGTGGACGGACAAAAAATGTCCAAATCACGCGGCACGTTTATCACCGCCAAATCCTATTTGCAACAAGGCTTAAACCCCGAATGGATGCGCTACTACATCGCCGCCAAGCTCAACAGCAAAATTGAAGACATTGACTTGAATCTGCAAGACTTTATCGCCCGTGTAAACAGCGACTTGGTCGGAAAATACGTTAATATCGCCGCGCGCGCCTCGGGCTTTATCGCCAAACGTTTTGACGGTAAATTAAGCGACGTTGCCGACAGCGCCCTAATTCAACAGCTGTCCGCCCAATCCGAAGCCATCGCCACCGATTACGAACAGCGCGAATACGCCAAAGCCCTGCGCGATATTATGGCGTTGGCAGATGCGGTAAACGAATATGTGGATGCCAACAAGCCTTGGGAATTGGCGAAACAAGACGGCGCAGACGACAAACTGCATCGCGTGTGCAGCGAATTGATTAACGCATTCAAAATTTTAAGCGTGTATCTTGCGCCCGTATTGCCGAAAGTGGCGGAACAGGCAGCCGCGTTTTTAAATATGAGCGCTTTAACTTGGCAAGACAGCACGCGCACGCTGCCTGAAAACCACATTATCAACCCCTACAAACACTTAATGCAAAGAATCGAGGAAAAACAAGTGAACGACCTGCTGGAAGCCAACAAACAAACCACCCCCGCCGCCGAAACCGCACCCGCGTCGCCCTATCAGCCCGTGGCGGAACAAGCCAGTTTTGACGACTTTATGAAAATTGATATGCGCGTTGCCAAAGTGCTGAACTGCGAAGCGGTGGAAGGCAGCAGCAAGTTGTTGAAATTCAGCTTGGATTTTGGATTTGAACAGCGCACGATTTTTTCAGGCATTGCCGCCAGCTATCCCAATCCCGCCGAATTAAACGGCAAAATGGTGATTGCCGTTGCCAATTTCGCGCCGCGCAAAATGGCAAAATTCGGCGTATCGGAAGGCATGATTTTGTCCGCCGCCACCCAAGACGGCAAACTGCGCCTGTTAGACGTACACGACGGCGCACAACCCGGCGATAAAGTCGGCTAAAACATTCAGGCTGCCTGAACACCGTTTCAGGCAGCCTGAAGCTTATTTTTTTCCCTTTAACTAATCAATTAAATCATAATGAAAAAACTTATCCTTATCTCCACAATGCTGCTGGCTGCCTGCTACGAACATGCACCCGATACAGCTCAAAATAAAATCCGACACACCAAAGTATCCGCCGAACGCAGCAACGACCCTTTGGAAGTCTCCACCGCCGTTGCCCCCAATCCGCAATGGAAAACCTTTATTCTCGGTTCCGAAGCCAACTATCCGCCATTTGAGTTCCGCAACAACAAATCCGAACTGATTGGCTTTGAAATCGATATTGTCCACGCCGTTGCCCAAGAAGCCGGCTTTAACCCGCGCATTGCCTTTGCCCCGCTTAAAGGCTGGGAAAAAAGCCTGCAAGCCAAACAAACTGACGGCTGGGCTTCAGCTTTTATTATCAATGACAAAGACAAACAGATTGTTAATTTCAGCAAACCGTTTTTAGACAATACTTTTGTTTTACAGTTTGCCGACAAGCCCGAAAACGCCCGTATTCAAAGCGCCGCCGACCTGCGCGGTAAAAAAATCAGCGTCAGCAAATACTACGGCAAAGACACCATTGATTTGGCGGCACGTTTAAGCGGCTCGCCCGATAATGTGGTGATTGCCAACAGCATCTACCTGTCCATCCGCAATGTGCATACCGGCGCGGCCGATGCAGTGATTGGCGAAGACCGCGTATTAGACTACTTTGCCCTCAAACACAGCAAAGAAAAGCGCCAACCGATGCGCAGCGTCAGCACCGGCGAACCGAAACGGCAGATGGCATTTATTGTTGCCAAAGACAATGCCGAGCTGCTGAACCTGCTCAACACCGGCTTGGATAAAATCCATGCCAACGGCCGCTATGAAGAAATTATGAAAAAATGGTTTGGTAAAACCTCATAAATAACACCGCCCCACCGATACGGTCGGGGCGGTATTTCACACCTTGACTGCCCATTTTACCGACATTACAATTATTAATATTATTTAACCGTTTAAAGGGGTTATCGTATGCCCGCCATCACACCGGCAGATGTTCGGACCGCTATCGGCCAATTCCTAGCGGCACAAAATCAAAAACGCGAAAAAAAGGCCAAACCGCCCCACACCGCCATTAACGAATGGCTGACCGAAGAACTGCTCCCCAAACTGGACAAACTCTCGGTCTGCACCCATACCTCCAAACACATTCACTCAAAATCGCAAGGCGACAATGCCCTGTTTTCAGAGCGTATGCCTTTGCCGGATGGTTTGATAGCGACCCAAAGCCTGCCGCCCGCCTACCAAAACCTGTTTGAAATCGTACGCGATGCAGCTTTAGCGCCTTTGGGTGAATTTCTTGCCCTGCCGGTTCATCCTGATAATAGTATCCCTCTGGCCGCACTGATTCAAAGCAACCATCCGGCTTTGGCCTGTGCCTTTCATGCCGACAGCGATAAATCCGAGCAACTCCGCCAGCACTTGGCCGAAGCCCTGCAACCCGATTGGTCCCACCCCAGAAGTGACGGTCGCAACAAACAAATTTTATGGCCGGATAGCGAACAGGACTATATCTGCCTGGTACCGCTTTATCCCGCCACGCTGACACACTATGTGTACCAAACCGTCCAAGAAGCCCGTTTCAGCGAAAACAGCAAAGCAGCACGACAGGCACAGTATGACGGCAAGTCTTTTGATACGGCTTATACCGATTACCCTAATATGGCCGTTGTCCATTTAGGTGGTGCCAATCCCCAAAACGTCAGCCATCTGAACAGCAAACAGTCTGGACGCCATTACTTGTTACCTGCGCTGCCACCCGAACCACCCACGCACTCATTACTCAGCCGCCGTACCGCCTCCCTGTTTACCGACCGGCTAATTTCCGATGAAATTCACAACGATTGGAAGCAAGTTATCCTTTATCTACCCAATAATGTGGACACCCGCAACCTGCGCAAAGACATTCTTGCCCGCTTAAGCGAAACCGTGTTACGGCAAGCCGCCGAGCTGCGCAGCCGCCCTAACGGCTGGAGCGATGACTATGCACTCAACACCGATGAAAAATATTGGCTGGACCGCCAATATGACGGACAACAAGCATCGGCAGATATTGCCGATACTATCAGCAAACATTTTGCCAATTGGCTAAACAACTGGCTGAAAAAAAACTTCCCCAAACATCGGCACGATATTGCTGATGCCGAATTTCACGAATGGCACCGCACTTTCCGTGAAGCCGTCCGTTTCAGCCTGCAGCCAGATTAAGGAGCCGCCATGAACCCTGATTTTTACCTGTTATTTGACCGCATTACCGTTCAAGCAGCCAATGCCGTATCCGGCCCGTTCAGCTATGGTTTTCCTGCTATTGGCGGTTTTGTCGGTGCGGTTCATGCCCTGCAACGCAGGCTGCCTGAAAACCTGCCCCTGCGTTTGGGCGGAGTATTGATTGCGTGCCACCAATGCCACCCGCACACTTTCCGTGCCGACCGTTACACCGTATTCAAACAAACGCGCAACCCCGTGCAGAGCGACGGCAAGCTTGCACCGATTACAGAAGAAGGTAAAGCCGACCTGACCGTCAGCTTGGTAATAGAAGTTTTTACAGATACCCTGCCCGATGCCGAACAAAAGGCCGAATGGACAGCATGCCTGCAAACCCAATTACTGGGACAGCGTCTGGCCGGAGGCAGCATTCTCCAAATTGGCAGTACCCGACTGATACCCGACTACGACCTGCCCAGGCTGGCATACCTGCTCTGCCCCGCCTATATTCTGACCGATGCTTCCGACCTGCTGCCCGAAATCACCGCCGAAGTCCAAGCAGGAAAACCCTCATTCGGTATTCCGCCTCGGCCTCAGGCTACCGCTTTAGATGCTCTTTTGGCCGCCTGTGCCATTTACCGTTGTCCGCCACTACCCGACGATACCGAATGGCATACCCATAGCCTTAAGCGTGGACGTGGCTGGTTGGTACCGCTTATGACCGGCTATCAGGCCATTTCCCCCCTATTTGCCGCAGGACAACTGCAACACAGCCGCAATCCCGAATATCCCGCACAATATGTAGAACCGCTTTACACACTCGGACAATGGCAGTTTGCCCTATGGTTTTCAGGTTCCGACAACAGCGACCGGCTGCGTCATCACTTCTGGCGTTTCAGGCAGCCTGAAAACCAACTGTATCTATACACAACAGCCGGCGAAAACTGCCTGGAAGAACTTTAACCCCATCATCAAAAACGGAGACCCGTCATGGCCACTAAAAACAATGCATTAACCACCCCCGCCGTCCTGGCTTTCGAGCGCAAACTCGAATGCTCCGATGCCGTGTTCTACCAAACCGACAGCCGTCAGAAAGATGCCGCCGTTACCCCTGTAACCGTACGCGAAAAAACCATACGCGGTACGGCCTCCCACCGCAACGGCAAAGCCTCTAAAACAGATCCTGCCAAACTGGACATGAAAATTGAAAATGCCAATATCCAAACTATTGATACAGCCACCCTTGATCCTAACAATGACACGCTCATCGTCCGTTTTACCCTCAAAATCCTGCCGTTTGACGGCCGCCCCAATGTCTGCAACCAGCCGGCCTACCAACAAAAACTACAAGAATTAGTCCCCCAACATCTCACCAACAGCCTTCAGGAATTGGCCAAGCGTTATGCCGCCAATCTGGCCAATGCCCGTTGGCTGTGGCGTAACCGTCTCAATGCCCAGCACATCAGCATCCGCATCAGCCACAATCAAGACAGCGTCAGCATTGACAACGCCAAAGACCTGCCGCTCAACTGCTTTAATGACACCGACGGTCATCCTGACGTTCAAACCGTTGCTGCATGGATTCAGCAAGGCTTAAGCGGCCAAGCCCCCCTCCTGCTGAACATAGAAGCCGCCCTGCTGATGGGCAACGGCCAAGAAGTCTTTCCCTCACAAGAATTTATTCACAAAGATAAAAAAGATAAAAAACCTGGTCAAAAAGAAAAGGTTCTTTACTCAATTAACCAAACCGCCGGTATGCACAGCCAAAAAATCGGTAATGCCATCCGTACCGTTGACAACTGGTATCCCGATGCCCAATTTCCGATTGCAGCCGAACCCTATGGTGCCGTTACCACCCTCGGCACCGCATTCAGACCTCGTAAAAAACACGACTTTTATACCCTGTTAGACAACTGGCTGCTGAAAGACGAGCTGCCTGCCCCAGAACAACGCCACTATCTGACGGCTGTCCTGATTCGCGGCGGCGTATTTGGCGAAAGCGGCAAGGAATAAACACCATGCTCAGCCACTATTTTGAACTCAAAGCCATTCCTCAAGCGGATATGCTGCAAAATGAAGTAACCGCCCATTTATGGTACCAACTGCACTGTCGGCTGCCTGCTTACGGCGGACGCATCGGCTTGGCCTTTCCGGCTTACGGCATACATCGCGGCTTGGGCGGAATCATCCGTCTGTTTGGCAGCCAAGATGACCTGCACAGTCTGCATACCGGACTGAACGGCTTGCAAGATTATGCCCTAATCAGCCCTATTCAAACCGTGCCGGCCACAAACCGCCACCTTATTTGCCAACGCATCCGCCCTGCCGGTAACAGCAGCTTTACCCGCGCCCGCAAACGCTGGCAGGCACAAAATTTGCCCGAAAGCGAAATTATCCGCCGCTTGCAGGATTGGGCGGCTCAAATCCGCCCCTGCACCCTGCCCTATGCCGTCCTGCCAAGCAGCAGTACCGGTCAAAGAATGAATATTTTCGTCCGCCAGACCGAAACAGACACTGCCTATCAGGGTAATTTCAACCATTACGGCTTAAGTTCCCGAAGTACCGTTCCCCATTTTTAACCCTTTTTCAGGCAGCACACAAGCTGCCTGAAAAATCAGACCTTTAGCAGACACCCTAAAAAATAGGGTAAAATGCTGCCAATTGGCTTAATAAGCGGAATAAACAGCTTAAACCGTCTTATTTTGCCTAGGTTCACCGCCGCACAGGCGGCTTAGAAAAATCATCAGCGCAAGCACAGGGATTCCAAAAAGTTCACCGCCGCACAGGCGGCTTAGAAAAATAGGGGAGGGCTGCCTGAAAAAAATCCCGTGTTCACCGCCGCACAGGCGGCTTAGAAACGTATCAAAGCAGTTTCCGATTGTTAGATGTGGTTCACCGCCGCACAGGCGGCTTAGAAAAAGATGGCGGACGGGTCGCGGCTGTTGCCTGCGTTCACCGCCGCACAGGCGGCTTAGAAAACCAAATCCTCGTCGTGGGGGTCAAGCATTGAGTTCACCGCCGCACAGGCGGCTTAGAAATTATCCGCACGCTGCCGGTATTGCAGCACGACGTTCACCGCCGCACAGGCGGCTTAGAAAAAACCCTCCCGCTTCAACAGTACGGCCAGGGTGTTCACCGCCGCACAGGCGGCTTAGAAAAAGTGGAAAAATGGTCTCGGTTGCCCAAAAAGGTTCACCGCCGCACAGGCGGCTTAGAAAGAAGTACAAAAACGGGTTGCGCTGACTGATGAGTTCACCGCCGCACAGGCGGCTTAGAAATTCCGCATGACGATGTTGAGATTTATTTATGAGTTCACCGCCGCACAGGCGGCTTAGAAATTATTTAGCCGCCCATTTCATTAACTTAACTTGTTCACCGCCGCACAGGCGGCTTAGAAATGTTGCGCTAATTAAGCATAGTAGGTGTACCCGTTCACCGCCGCACAGGCGGCTTAGAAATGTCGCCCATCTTTGACACGCGTACGCCGCCTGTTCACCGCCGCACAGGCGGCTTAGAAAATA
>JAUNOT010000086.1 GCA_030537065.1 Conchiformibius sp. | reverse complement strand
TGGTCAGCACCGGCAGGGTTTGCGTGGTCAGCGTGTAGCGGCCTGCCTGAAACACGTCGGCGGTGCGTCCCTCGTCCACAAACAGCGCCGCCTGCGACTCGCGCACGGTCAGGCTGGCGCCGTTTTGGATTTCTTGGTCTTCAATCGGAAAACGCCACACCAAGGTTTCATCGGCGGGGTTTTCCCATTGAATGACATCAATAAACTGCTTACGGATAAAATTAAACATAGCTGGCTCCTGATTAGCTCAAACACGCGGCATTTAACAGGCCGATAGACACCGACAGGGTGCAGAAAAACGCCCCGACGGCAACATTATTGTTTTCCAATTCCGCCGAAGCGTCGGGAATCACGCGTGTGGCGGCAAAATAAACGGCAATCTGAATCACCGCCGCCAGCACGCCCCACAAAATAAAATCGGGAAAGTGCAGGCTGTTGGCAATACTGGTGGCCAAAGCGGCACAAAAACCGATAAGTGCGCCGCCCAACGACAGGGCGCAGGCCAAATTGCCGCTTTTAATCAGCGATAGCTCGCGCGCGGGGGTAATACGCACATAAGCGGCGGCAAACAGCACCAGCATCACCACCGCCACCAGCATATATTTCAAATAGTAAAGATATTGCATCACCGATAGCGACATAAGGTTTTCCTTGATTAAAACGGTAGGCAAAACATTATGCCACAAACGGTTTCAGGCAGCCTGAAAAAACATCGGGCTGCCTGAAAAAAATCCATCCGTTTTTTAACGCGCTTTCGCCAACTGTCCCGTCAGCAAATACTCCACCGTTTCGCGCACGGAACGGATAGTTGTACCAAACGGAAGCGGGTCTTTGCCACGGAAAAACAAACCCTTGTCCACTTCGCCGCGAAACGCTTCCGCCAGCTTCAAATCAATACAAAACTGCCCGATTTTATCCAAGCCGTCGCGCAAACCGCATACCGACAAGCAATTAATGCCCTGCGTACAACGGCGCGGGTCGGCTTTGGCGTTGGCCTGTAATTTACCTTCGCGCTTGATATAGCTGGATAAAAACTTGGTTTTAATGCCGCGTGCAGGCAGCCCCGCCACCGACATAAATTCCACAATCTGCTCTTTTTCCGCGCCTGCCAAAGTGTTTTTAAAATTGATGTGCGCGTCGCCCTCGTGGGTCACGGCAAACGCCGTGCCGACCTGTACCGCGCTTGCGCCCCAGTCTTTTAAAGCGGTGCTGATTTTTTGAAAATTGGCCATGCCGCCCGCCAAAATCAAGGGGATTTTTTCGCTTTCCAAGCCCAAATTTTTAAACACTTCAAACGTTTCTTCTATCACGCGCTTAAATTCAAATTTGTCATCGTTTACGCCCGATACCGTCATTGCACCCAAATGCCCTGCGGCGTGGGCAGGGTGTTCAATCACCACCGCGTCGGGTAACACGCCTTTTTTCATCCAACGTTTCAACACAATACCAATGCCGCGCGATTCCGACAAAATCGGAAACAGGGCAATATCTTTGTTTCCGCCTGTTAATTCAGGCAAATCCAAAGGCAAACCCGCGCCCATCACAATCGCGTCCGCGCCCGATTCGCAGGCTTGGCGCACCAAATGCGGATGGTCTTTTACCGCTTTCATCACGTTTACCGCAATCATGCCGCGCCCTTCGCTTTGCGCTTTGGCTTTTTGGATTTCGCGGTCTAAAGCAATTAAATTCAAACGTGTGTATTTTTCTTCGTTGGGCTGGATTTTGCTTTCCGCCAGCAAATCTTCATGCAGATGGCGCAAATCCACGCTGGCGATGGTGCCGATGCCGTTTTCACGCGCCACCGCGCTGGACAGCCCCGATGCGGAAATGCCCACGCCCATGCCGCCTTGCACAATGGGAATCAGCTCTTTGCCGCGAATGGTGAGGGGTTTGAAACCGTGTTGCACGGATATTCTCCTTGTTATGTGTGTCTAGTGTCTAGAAATTATACTCTAAAAAAGGACGGCCGTGCGCCCCGACGGGGAAAATCGGGTAAAATAATGCTTTATTGATTGTTTAAACATCCCGTTTTATGCCCCTGTATCCGCTTCTCACCGTCCTTGCCGACAGCCTGCCCCACCATATTACCGAACTGGCCGAAGCCACCGGCTTTCCACCGCAACACCTGAACGCCCTGTGGCAACAAACGCCGCCGCATATACGCGGTCTGCTGCGCCAAAAAGACGGCGTTTGGCATTTGGTGCGGCCGTTGGCGCTGCTGCCTGAAAACTACCGCCATCCGCATTTTCAGGCAGCCGTGCTGCGCGAAACCGCATCCACCAACGATGATTTGCTGGCCGCCGCCAAAAACGGCGAATCGGTACACCGCCGCGTGTTGGTGGCGCACAGTCAAAGCGCCGGACGCGGCCGTTTGGGGCGCAGTTGGGACACGCGCACCGGCGAATGCCTGACTTTCAGTATCGGCTACACCTTCAGCCGCGACCGTGCCGAATTGGGCGCATTAGCCTTGCTGACCGCGCTGGTTTGCCGCGATGCCTTGGCGGAATTGGGCTGCCCCGTACAAATCAAATGGCCGAACGATTTGGTGTCGGGTTTGGGCAAACTGGGCGGCATTTTGATTGAAACCGTGCATCAAAACGGCAAAACCCACGCGATTATCGGCATCGGCATCAATTTTGTTTTGCCCAAAAGTGTGGACAACGCCGCTTCCGTGCAATCGGCCTGCGCCGCCAAAATCCTGCCGCAACAGGTTATGGACGGCATTCTCAACCGCCTGCACGTCAGCTTACCGCAGTTTGACGGCCACGGTTTTGCCCCGTTTCAGGCAGCCTACCAAGCCGCGCACCGCGACCAAGACCGCGAAGTGGTGTTGCTCAACAACGGCGAAACCGTGTGTGAAGGGCGCATTCTCGGCGTGGCCGCCAACGGTGCGCTGCGTCTGCTGACGGCCGAAGGCGAACGCGAAGTCCAAAGCGGCGAAACCAGCCTGCGCCTGCCGCAGCAGCTTTCAGGCAGCCGTGCCGTGCCGCGCTGCCTGCTGTTGGACGGCGGCAACAGCCGTTTGAAATGGGCGTGGGTGGAAAACGGCGAAATTGTGCGCACCAACCACGCGCCTTACCGCAATTTGGACGCGCTGCACGAAGAATGGCTGCAATACGGCAGCAGCGAAGTGCGCGTGGCCGGTTCGGCAGTGTGCGGCGCGGCCAAACAGGCGATGGTGGCGGCGCAACTGCCGCATGTCAAAATTGAATGGCTCGGCTCAATGAAACGCGGCTTGGGCATTTACAACCATTACCAAAACCCCGCCGAACACGGTGCCGACCGTTGGTTTAATGTATTGGGCAGCCGCCGTTTCAGCGACCGTGCTTGTGTGGTGGTCAGTTGCGGCACGGCGGTGACCGTGGACGCGCTGACCGCCGACAACCATTATTTGGGCGGCACGATTATGCCCGGCTTCCATCTGATGAAGGAATCGCTGGCCTTAAAAACCGCCAATCTCAACCGCCCTTTGGGCAAACTGTTTCCTTTTCCCACCACCACCGCCAACGCATTGGCAGGCGGCATGATGGACGCGGTGTGCGGCTCGCTGATGCTGATGCACAGCCGCCTGCAGGCACGCGGCGGCGGCGAAGCCGTGGATGTGGTTATTACCGGCGGCGGTGCGGCAAAAGTGGCAAAATCGCTGCCCGATGCATTTACTTTAGACAACCGCGTTAAAATTGTAGATAATCTGGTGATTTTCGGACTTCTTAACTGGATAGAACAAGAATGAAAGCCCTGTTTTATATTTTGGTGGCGTTAAATATCGTGGTATTCGGCGTGATGATTGGCAGCCGCGTACTCAAGCAGCATTTTCCCGCTACACCGCAAACCGCCCAACAGGTACAACCTGCAGCCGCTCCGCCGCAAGTTATTATTAATATGGCCGATTATAAAAATGATAACGGTCAGGCAACAGCTTCGGGCGGCAACGTGCAAGTGCAGAACGGCGTGCAAATCAAACGCCCCAACACCCCTGCCGCAACTGCAAATAACAGCAATAAAAACAATGCTGTTTCTACCAACAATAATAAAACCAACAACCGCAGTACGGCCAATGTCGGTGCAGTACGCAGCATCAGCGTACAGGGCGATGCCCCCGAACGTCACAGTACGCCGCGTGTGCAATACAAAGCCTGTTCCGCACGCGTGAGCATTCCCGAAGACGATTACCACCGTATCAAAGGTTTACTGCGTAAATATCCGCATGCGGCCAGCCGTCAGGTGGTACAGGGCGGCGGTGAAGGCAACAGCCAAAGCTCTTCGCGCATGAACGTGTTGTTTATGTCGGTTAATGACCAAGAAGCCAGTGCGATTCAGGGCGTAGTCGGACGTTACGGTCAACTGAACCGTACCCCCTGCGACCGTTAATCTGTTGCTTGCACACAACAAACAGGCTGCCTATTGTTCAGGCAGCCTGAAACTGTTTTTTATGCTCAAAACGGAGTTTGATGATGAACAAAAGTATTTTTCTTTCCCTGTGTTGTACCGGTCTGCTGACAGCCTGCGTCGGCGACGGCCTGCCTGCGCCCGCTTCACAGCCGACTGTCGGCATGGCCAACCCTGCTTCGCAATTTTGTGTGAAACAAGGCGGCAAAGTGGAAATCCGCCAAAAAGCCGACGGCAGCCAATACGGTATGTGCCACTTCCCTGACGGCCGTGTGGTGGAAGAATGGGAAAATTTCCGCCAGCAGTTGCAACCGTAAATTTCAGGCTGCCTGAAAACCGTTTTTCCGTTTCAGGCAGCCGCTTTGCTTTATCTTGAATGATGACCACGACACCCCACCCCCGCAGCCACGCCCTGTACACCAGCCGCAGTTTTCAGGCCTGCCGCCTGCTCGGCCGCTATCTGGACGATTATTATTTGGACGGCATTATCGGCCTGTTTCCCGTTATCGGCGACCTGTTCGGACAAATGTTTAATGCCGTTTACCTGTATGCCGCCCTGTTTAAGCTGCGCTCGTGGCGGCTGACGCTGGTTTTGCTGTTTAACAGCGTTAAAGATATGCTGATTGGCATGATTCCCCTTCTCGGCACGTTTTTGGACTTTTTCTACAAGTCCAATAAGCGCAATTTTCACCTGCTGGAAGGCTTCGCCGCCGGTGATGCCGACACCGTGCGCCAAGTCAATCGGCAGGCAGGCATGGCCGCAGTCGGACTGCTGCTGACTGCCGCCGCCGCTTATTGGCTGGTCAAACTGGCTTGGGCAGCCAGCGTCTGGCTGTTGCAAACAGCAGCAGGCTGGTTGTAATTGACAAAACTTTAATCCCCTGCGCGGATAAAAACCGTGATTTTACGGTACAATCCGCGCTTTTCCTTTCAGGCAGCCACGTGCCGCCCCCATCATGTCCCGAACCAAACTGATTAAAACCCGTCCGGTTAATGATGCCGTCTGTACCGAACTTCAGGCCGCCGGCACCGACCCCCTGCTTGCCCGCCTGTTTGCCGCCCGTGATGTGCGCGGCGCAGACGAACTGGACGACAAACTCAGCCGCCTGCTGCCCTACACCGAACTGACCGGCTGCACCGCCGCCGCCGCCCGTTTGGCCGATGCCGTGCAGCAACGCGAACGCATTCTGATTATCGCCGACTACGATGCCGACGGCGCAACCGCCTGCACCGTCGGCATCAAAGGTTTGAGCCAAATGGGCGCGGCGGTGGATTTTTTCGTTCCCAACCGCTTTGAACACGGCTACGGCCTGACTCCCGAGCTGGCCGACATCGCCCACACGCGCGGCGCACAACTGATTCTCACCGTGGACAACGGCATTTCCAGCTTGGACGGCGTGGCGCGTGCCAAAGAATGGGGCATCGACACCGTTGTTACCGACCACCACGCCCCCGGCGAGCGCGTTCCCGACTGCATCATCGTCAATCCCAATCAAAAAGGCTGCACCTTTCCCAGCAAAAATCTGGCCGGTGTCGGCGTGATTTTTTATGTGCTGACCGCGCTGCGTGCCGAATTGCGCCAACGCGGCCATTTTTCAGGCAGCCTGCCCGAACCGAATCTGGCCGATTTGCTGGATTTGGTTGCTTTGGGGACGGTCGCCGACGTTGTGCCGCTTGACCACAACAACCGCATTCTGGTTTCGCAAGGACTTAAACGCATCCGCGCCGGCAAAATGAGCCACGGTATCCGCGCCCTGTTTGAAGCCGCCCGCCGCAATCCCGCCAAAGCCCAACCCTTTGACATGGGTTTCGCACTCGGCCCGCGCCTGAATGCCGCCGGACGTTTGGACGATATGTCGGTGGGCATCGGCTGTCTGCTTTCAGGCAGCCTGGAAGCCGCCCAAAGCGTCGCCGCCGAACTGAACGGGCTGAACCAAACCCGTCAGGAAATCGAACAGGGCATGCTGCAAAACATACTGGCTGCCTTTCCCGACAGCCTGCCCGACGAACAAACCACCCTGTGCGCCTACCGCGACGACTTCCACCAAGGCGTTACCGGCATTGTGGCCGGACGGCTGAAAGACCGTTTCTACCGCCCTACTTTCGTATTCGCTCCTGCCGGTAACGGCGAAATACGCGGTTCCGGCCGTTCCGTGCCGGGGCTGCACCTGCGCGATGCCATTGACGCCATTGCCAAGCGTTATCCCGATATGATTAGCCGTTTCGGCGGCCACGCCATGGCGGCCGGTTTGAGCATGCGCGAAGACGGCTTTGACACTTTCCGCCAAGCCTTTGAACAACTGGTGCGCGACAACGCCGCCCCCGAACTGTTCGCCCAAACCTATCTGACCGACGGCAGCCTGAACAACGCCGACCTGACCTTAGAACGCGCCCGCACCCTGTCTTCACAAGTGTGGGGACAAGGTTTCGCCCCACCCAGCTTCAGCGACCGCTTCCGCGTGTGCCGCCAGCAGCGCATGGGCGGCGAACAGCAGCACACCAAAGCCTGGCTGGAAAAAGACGGCCGAGAATTTGAAGCTATGTTCTGGCGTTTTAACGGCACCCTGCCCGAACACGTCCGCACCGTTTACCGCCCCACCGTAAACGAATGGCGCGGCAACACCGAACTGCAACTGTATATTGACTACTGGGAAGCGGCCTGAAACCCTGTTCAGGCAGCCCCGTAACCCAAGGATTGACCATGCAAAACGTTATCGCCATCGACGGCCCTTCCGCTTCCGGCAAAGGCACGGTTGCCGCCCGCGTGGCCGCCGCACTCGGCCGCGCCTACCTCGATTCCGGCGCACTCTACCGCCTGACCGCCCTCTACGCCCGCCAACAACACGCCGAATGGACGGACGAAACCGCCGTTGCCCGACTGGCCGCTGCCCTGCCGGCCGAATTTTCAGGCAGCCGCGTTTTGCTGGACGGCGCAGACGTTAGCGAAACCATCCGCAGCGAAGAAATCGGCATGGGCGCATCCGCCGTGGCCGCCCTGCCCGCCGTGCGCGCCGCCCTGCTGCAACGCCAACGCGATTTCCTGACCGAGCAAGGCTTGGTGGCAGACGGCCGCGATATGGCCTCCATCGTTTTTCCTGATGCCGAACTGAAAATTTTTCTGACTGCCACGCCGCAAGTCCGCGCCGAACGCCGCGCCAAACAACTCGGCCTGCCCTGCGAAGGCATTGAATTTGAACGAATCCTTTCCGACATCCAAGCCCGCGACCACGCCGACCGCAACCGTGCCGCCGCGCCCCTGCGCCAGCTTCCCGATGCCCTGCTGCTGGATACCTCCGCATTAAGCATTGAAGAATCCGTAAAAAAAGTGCTTGATTGGTATCAAAAAAAATAATTTTGTACTATAATGCGCGTTTTCTGGCTTTCAGGCAGCTTGAAAAGAATAAAATTTATGAAAATCACAAAAATTTTCAGAAGTTTATTCTTTAACCAAACCTGAAACACCCACCCCCCCGCACAGCCTGTCATTATGCTTTTACGCAACAATTTTTCAGGCAGCCCGAATACTTATCCCTGCCCCCGTGCCAAGGACGGCGGCATTTGACAACCCCCACCCCCGCGCCCCTTGGCGGTGCAT
>JAUNOT010000085.1 GCA_030537065.1 Conchiformibius sp. | reverse complement strand
TTGCCGACCGTTTTATCCAATACTGCGGCGGCTTGGATTTGCGCGAAATGAGCACGCAGGTGCTGGATTCCATGGATATTGAAAAAGAGCGCGGCATTACCATCAAAGCCCAAACCGCCGCGCTGAACTACACCGCCAAAAACGGCGAAACCTATCTGCTGAATCTGATTGACACCCCCGGACACGTTGATTTTTCTTACGAAGTTTCCCGTTCCCTGTCGGCGTGTGAAGGCGCGTTGCTGGTGGTGGACGCATCGCAGGGTGTGGAAGCGCAAACCGTTGCCAACTGCTATACCGCCATTGATTTGGGCGTGGAAGTTGTCCCCGTATTAAATAAAATTGACCTGCCTGCCGCCGACCCCGACCGCGTTGCCCAAGAAATTGAAGACATTATCGGCATTGATGCCGTGGGCGCGGTAACCTGTTCCGCCAAAAGCGGTTTGGGCGTGCAAGACGTATTAGAAGAAATTGTTGCCAAAATTCCCGCGCCCGAAGGTGACCCCGATGCGCCCCTGCAAGCCGTGATTATTGATTCATGGTTTGACAACTATGTCGGCGTGGTGATGCTGATTCGCGTTAAAAACGGCAAGCTTAAACTCAAAGATAAAGTCCGTTTTATGTCCACCAAAGCCGAAACGCAGGTGGAACAACTGGGCGTGTTTACCCCCAAATCCGTTAATAAAACCGAATTAAGCGCGGGCGAAGTGGGCTTTTTGATTACAGGTGTCAAAGAACTGGGTCAGGCAAAAGTGGGCGACACCGTGACCCTGTCCGCCAACCCCGCCGCCGAACCCTTGGCAGGCTTTAAAGAAGTACAAAGCCAAGTATTTGCAGGACTTTATCCCGTAGAAAGCCACGATTACGAAGCTCTGCGCGATGCCTTGGAAAAACTACAATTAAACGATGCCAGCCTGAAATTTGAACCCGAAGTGTCGCAAGCCTTGGGCTTTGGATTCCGTTGCGGATTCTTGGGCTTACTGCATTTGGAAATTGTGCAGGAACGTTTGGAACGCGAATTTGATATGGATTTGATTACCACCGCGCCCACGGTGGTGTATCAGGTTATCCTGAAAAACGGCGAACAAATTGAAGTGGAAAACCCGTCCAAACTGCCCGATATCGGCACGATTGAAACCATTTTAGAGCCGATTATTACCGCCACCATTCTTGTTCCGCAGGATTATGTTGGCAATGTGATGACCCTGTGTAACCAAAAACGCGGCGTACAAGTGAATATGCAGTATCTGGGTCGTCAAGTGATGCTGACCTACGATTTGCCGATGAACGAAGTGGTAATGGACTTTTTTGACAAACTCAAATCCACCTCGCGCGGTTATGCCTCTTTGGATTACGAATTTAAAGAGTTCCAACCTTCTGATTTGATTAAATTGGATATTATGGTAAACGGCGAAAAAGTGGACGCGTTAAGCCTGATTGTACACCGTCAAAGCTCGGTACACCGTGGGCGTGAACTTGCCGCGAAAATGCGCGAACTGATTCCGCGCCAAATGTTTGATATTGCAGTACAAGCTTCTATTGGTAGCCAAATTATCGCCCGCGAAAACGTCAAAGCCCTGCGTAAAAACGTATTGGCAAAATGCTACGGCGGCGATATTACCCGTAAGAAAAAACTGCTGGAAAAACAAAAAGCAGGTAAACGCCGCATGAAACAGGTGGGTAATGTCGAAATTCCGCAAAGCGCGTTTTTGGCGATTTTGCAGGTGGGGGATAAGTAGGTTTTTTTGGGGTTTTCGGTAGCCTAAAGATTAATACTATCACTATTCCCACGTTGTCATTGTAGAGAAATAATGTTTTTAAAATTTTCTGTGTAGTACAATACAACCGTAAGTATCTTACTCCATTTTAACAGTTAATCAAGGAGATCAATTGTGAAGAAATTTATTTTGATAAGTATGTTGTCACTTATTTCTGTGCAAGCATACGCGAATGAGCAGGTAAAGGCTAGATTGGTCAGAAAAGCAGTTATTGCTGGGGAAATTAGTCCTTATGCAACGGATCGTTTGAAAAATATTTTGCGTAAAGCACATGCAATTGATAGGAGAATTGCAAAAGAACAAGGAGCCGTTGGTTGTGAGTTTGCAGAACATTTTTATCTTGGTCATGGAAATGGTGGTTTGGAGGCAGGCGACATTAAAAACTGGAAAACAAAGAAATTACCCAACGGTGGTATTAAGGTAACTTTTAATACTGCTTATGATGCCAATTTGCTAGAATTTGATTTAGTGAAACAGGGTAATGGTTACGCAATAGATGATGTTCGCTTTGGTTATAGTGATAATCCTAAACGTGTTCCCAAAAAAGCTGATGATTCTATTAAAGAAACGGCTTTGGGAATGATTCAAACCAATGGTTGTAATTTTGATAATTGAGAACTGAACAAGTGTAAGTGCATAGGTTGGGTTGTTGAACCCAACCTTGTATCTTTCTAACTGTGAAATAAAAGCGAATAGTTTGGATTGAAACACAGAGAAAATCCAATAAGCTGTTTAATATTGAAAAAGAATGGTTGGTTTTGTAAGCCAAGCTATAATGGGTGTGTTTAATCTGTTGGGAAGGTATTCCGAATGCCTGTCAGTTACGCTTTGGTTAATCATACGAAAAAACATATTATCCGATACTTAAATTTGCCCTGTTCTTCACGCTGGGAAATTACCAATCATGCGGTTGCTGCTGCTATAACTACATGGTATTTATTTGAATATTCGGGTGATCAGATTATTTTTGTTGATGAACACCATTGGAATGAAAGCTTTTCTGCATATGAAGACCAAACGCACACTGTGATTGATGCTTTGATTAAGGAACAGATTTTGACGGAATGCGAACCGAAAAAGCAGTATATTTTTCCTGATGATGAATGTTGGTTTCGTAATGTCAGGCATAATGGCGTATAAACGCCATTTTGTACACAGTGTTCAGGCTGCCTGAACCAATTGTTTAATTTGAAAAATAGGAATAAAAGTGGGCTTTAATCATTTTGGTTATGTATCGTTTGGCGTATTGCTGATTGGTGCGGTAATGCTGTTTGGTGCAGGCAAGCAGCGTACCGAAAGCGGCGAATGGGGCAGCACCCTGCAATGGGGCTATCTGCTGGCCATGATTGGCTGTTTCGGCATTATGGCGTTCGGCTTGGAATGGAGTTTTACCGCCGTGCTGCTGACGTTTACCGCGTTTACCGGCGTGGTGTGGGCGTGGGCGAAACTGGTTCAGCGCAGGCAGCCTGAAACGCAAAACGCATTGGACAGCAACCATTTCCGCGATTATATGGCGGGGTTTTTCCCGATTATTGCGGTGGTGTTTGTGCTGCGTACTTTTGTGGCCGAGCCGTTTCAGATTCCGTCCAGCTCCATGCGGCCGGGTTTGGTGAAAGGCGATTTTATTTTGGTGAATAAATTTGCTTACGGCATCCGCGTGCCGGTGTTAAACAGCGTGTTGATTGATACCGGCAGCGTACAGCGCGGCGATGTGGCGGTGTTTAATTTTCCGGTAGACCCGAAGGTCAATTATATTAAACGCATTGTCGGCGTACCGGGTGATGTGATTGAATATCGCGATAAAGTTTTAAGTGTAAACGGCCAGACCGAGCAGGATACGCCGACGGGCGAATATGCTTATGCCGATGACAATATGCCGGCGGTGTCGCGCAGTGCCGAGCGTTTTCAGGCAGCGTTTGACGGACGCACATTTGATATTTTAAAAAACAACGGCAGCCCGTCGGTAGAACCCGGCACTTTTAACCACTATCAGGAAGAAATGGCCGAACGCGGTTTCAGCAGCGGCTTAAAAGAACATTGCGAATATGCCGAAGACGGCAGCGGCTTTAAATGCACCGTGCCGCAGGGCAAATATTTTGCTATGGGCGACAACCGCGACAGCAGCGCCGATTCGCGCTATTGGGGCTTTGTGGACGACCGTTTGATGGTCGGCAAGGCTTTTGTTATCTGGATGAACTTCGGCGAAATGAAGCGCATCGGCAGCAGCATCCGCTAAATGTTGCGGCGCTGCAAACGGCGGCAGTACCTTGTGGAGTAGGCCGCCGTTTTGCTTTTCCGTCCGGTAAATGTTTTGGCTTAATTTTTATGGGCTTCCGTTAAGCTGCTGTTTCCAAAAATATTAAAAATAAAATATTGAATATAATTATTAAATTTTATTTCAGGCTGCCTGAAAATATGCCTTTTGGCGGCTCTTGTCAAGACTTGTTTACATAAGGCAAAGTCCTTATGATAAGGCAATCACCCCGCCGCAAAATGCCCCTTGCACAACCACAGGGCGCATTTTGCTTTTCTCTTTTCCGGACACATCATCATGAATACCAGCATTAAAGTGACCAAACGGGACGGCCGTTTGGAATTAATCAATCTCGACAAAATCCATAAAGTAATTAATTGGGCATCGGAAGGGTTGAAAAATGTGTCGGTATCGCAGGTGGAAATGAAGTCCCGCATCCAGTTTTACAACGGCATTCGCACCCAAGACATTCACGAAACCATCATCAAATCCGCTGCCGATTTGATTTCTGAAGAAAACCCCGATTATCAATATTTGGCTGCCCGTTTGGCGATTTTCCATTTGCGTAAAATTGCTTACGGCGACTACACCCCACCGCACCTGTACGACCATGTGGTCAAACTGACCGAAATGGGCAAATACGACCGCCATATTCTTGCCGATTACAGCCGCGAAGAATTTGACGAACTGGACAACTATATTGACCACGAACGCGATTTGCGTTTTTCCTACGGTGCCGTCAAGCAGCTGGAAGGCAAATATCTGGTACAAAACCGCGTAACGCGCCAAATCTATGAAAGCCCACAGTTTTTATATGTGCTGGTGGCGATGTGTCTGTTTGCCAAATACCCCAAAAGCGAGCGTTTGGATTATGTGAAGAAATTTTACGATGCCGTTTCGCTGTTTAAAATTTCCCTGCCCACGCCGATTATGTCGGGTGTGCGTACCCCCACACGCCAGTTTTCATCCTGCGTGCTGATTGAGTGCGACGACAGCTTGGACAGCATCAATGCCACCACGTCTTCCATTGTGAAATACGTTTCCCAACGCGCAGGCATTGGCATTAACGCAGGGCGTATTCGCGGTTTGGGCAGCGAAATCCGTGGCGGCGAAGCGCAGCATACGGGCTGTATTCCGTTTTTTAAAATGTTTCAGGCAGCCGTCAAATCCTGTTCACAAGGCGGGGTACGCGGCGGTGCGGCAACGCTGTTTTATCCGCTCTGGCATATTGAAGTGGAAAGCCTGCTGGTGTTGAAAAACAATCGTGGTGTAGAAGACAACCGCGTACGCCATTTGGATTACGGTGTGCAAATCAACCGTTTGCTCTATACCCGTTTGATTAAAGGCAGCGACATTACCCTGTTTTCCCCCAACGAAACCCCCGGTTTGTATGAAGCCTTTTTCGCCGACCAAGACGAATTTGAACGCCTGTACACCCAATACGAGCAGGACGAAAACATCCGCAAACGCAGCATTCCCGCCGCCGATTTGTTCTCGCTGCTGATGCAGGAACGCGCAGGTACAGGGCGCATCTACATTCAAAATGTGGACCACTGCAACACCCACAGCCCGTTTGACCCTGCGGTTGCGCCTGTGCGCCAATCCAATTTGTGTCTGGAAATTGCCTTGCCCACCAAGCCTTTAAACGAAATTGGCGACACTAATGGCGAAATTGCCTTGTGTACTTTGTCGGCGTTTAATTTGGGTGCATTGGAAAGCTTGGACGAATTGGAAGGCTTGTCCGATTTGGCGGTACGCGCCTTGGATGCGCTGCTGGATTATCAAGATTATCCGATTGCCGCCGCCAAAATCGCCACCATGAACCGCCGCACTTTGGGCGTGGGCGTGATTAACTATGCCTATTATTTGGCGAAAAACGGCGTGCGCTACAGCGACGATTCTGCCATTGCTTTAACCCACAAGACCTTTGAAGCGATTCAATATTATTTGCTGAAAGCATCGGTTGGGTTGGCAAAAGAATTCGGCGCTTGCCCCTTGTTCCACGAAACCCGTTACGCGCAAGGCGTGTTGCCGATTGATACCTATAAAAACGATTTGGATAAATTTTGCAGCGAACCTTTGCACTTGGATTGGGAAGGTTTACGCGCCGAAATTGTGCAACACGGTTTGCGTAATTCCACGCTGACCGCGCTGATGCCCAGCGAAACCAGTTCGCAAATCGCCAATGCCACCAACGGCATTGAGCCGCCGCGCGGTTTGGTGTCGGTAAAGGCTTCAAAAGACGGTATTTTGAAACAGGTTGTACCCGAATTGGAACGCCTGCGCCACCGCTATGAAACCCTGTGGCAAATGGGCGGTAACGACGGCTACCTGAAACTGGTGGGCGTGATGCAAAAGTTTGTGGACCAAGCCATTTCCGCCAATACCAGCTACGACCCGCAGCGTTTTGAAGGTGGGCGCGTGCCAATGAATCAGATGCTGAAAGATTTGCTGTCTGCGTATAAATATGGTTTAAAAACCTTGTATTACCACAATACCCGTGATGGCGCGGACGATACGCAGGTGGATTTGCAGGACGACGGCTGTGTGGGTGGGGCGTGTAAGATTTGATGATGTTGGGCTATAAAATTTAGGCTGCCTGAAAACGGGAAAAACCGTTTCAGGCAGCCTGAATTTTTACAATTTAAGATTATTTGCAAGAAATGCCCAGCATTTTCGGCTCTGCGCCATTGGACAGTTTGACGGTGCAAACCGCCTGATTGCTGCCAGAAATCTGCGCAGAATCGGCGTTTTTGCTGATGGTCAGCGGCTCTTTTACGCCCATTGCTAAAGCGGTGCGGGCAATATTGGCGGTTAATTCGACCGGCAAGCCGGATTGGTCGGAAGCGATGGCCGGTTCGTTGTCTTTGGCCACCGCCAAACCCAAGCCGCCTCCAATCAGGGCAACGGCCGCCAATATCGCCGCAGTCATACGCATATTTTTCATAATTTAAGCTCCATCGGTTGTCTATCCGAACTACTTTACTGGAGTTTGCCGTGATTGGGAAATGTTTTCGGTAATTTGAACACAATCTTACGCAATGCTTGCGTATTTTCAAACAGATTTGCATGCGCGGTGCCGCCCAAAGCGCAATCGGCCAATAATTGACCGCGGCTGGTGTGGGCATTTTGCCGTTTGGCGGGGCGGAAAGGCAGGCTGAAACGGCGGGCAAAGGCACGGGCGCGGCTGTTGGCGGTGTCCAACATAAACTGTTGGTTGTCGGGCAGGTGCAGGGTGCGGATATTCAAAACAATAATCCGCGCCGCCAACCAGTCGGCATCGTCGCTGAAATGGCTGGGGCTGTGACGGGAAAGTTGGCGGCGTTCGGCGGCAATCAACAGGGCGACGGCGCGGATTTCAGGCAGCATCGCTTCGCTGACGCGGTCGGCGTGTTCGCTGCGGTGGTCGGGTAGGGCAGTTTGATGGGCATTGCCGTCTGCAATCAGACACAGGCGGCGCAGTTGGGTGCGGCAAACGCAGGGGGTGGGGCGGTTTTTTGTTACGGTGTTCATCGTATTGCTTCCTTATACGGTGTAGCGGATTTGCCGGATAACAAAAAACCGCCACAATTTGGATTGGGGCGGTTGGCTTTGCCTGCTGCTGTGTTTTACACGCGCACAAATAAGCACCGCACCGAGGTGCAGTACCAATACGCAAACACAGAAGCAAAAAGTTTCATGGAGTTTTTCCTAAAACGGGCAAAATAAAATTTGGACGGGATTAAAACAGCTTTCGCCGATACAGTCAAGCATTTATTGGAACAGACCCATCAGCCAGTTGGCAAAGCGAACCAGCATGGCAATCAATTCGTAAATGCCTTCCATGTTTATTCACTCCACTTTTGTACCAGCGTATGCGGAATACGCAGTTGGTCCAGAATGCGTGCGACAACGAAATTCACCATGTCGTCAATGCTTTGCGGATGATGGTAGAAACCGGCGGCAGGGGGCAGCACGGTGCAGCCTGC
>JAUNOT010000175.1 GCA_030537065.1 Conchiformibius sp. | reverse complement strand
CGAAGAAATCAACAAAAATCGAATCTTTACGGCCGAAATCTTGATCGGGCAGATATAAAAAAGGTGCGTCGCTCTTTTTAAGCTGTTTGATGATGGCGCGCAGTCCGTCGTTGCGGCCGATGAGGAAAACATTGTTGTAGCGGTGGCGGCCTTTTAAAATTTGTTCGTCTAAGGCTTTGTTTTTTTGGTGTGAATACATGCTGACCAATGGCACGTCCTGATTCAGCGTATAAACTGCCATTTCAAAGGCGGTGAAGTGCGGATAAAGCAAAATCACTTTATCGCCCGCTGCCAATGCGTCGTCGAGATGGTGTTTGTCTTGATAACGAACCAATTTGCGCAAGCGGTCGGCGGGTGCATACCAATATAGGCCGTATTCCAGCATCAGCTTGGCCATGTGTTGGAAATGGCGTTTTAACACGGCTTGGCGTTGTGCTTCGCTCCATTCGGGGAAGCATTTTTGCAGATTCACCATACCGACACGGCGGCGCGGTGCGACGGCGTAATAGGCCAGCCAGCCGATAAAATCTGCCAGTTTCTGAATTGCGCCGAAAGGCAGCAGCTGGACTAAATAGAGAACGGTAAAGGCAAATTTCATGGCAGGTTTTCAGACGGCCTGATGGGATGGCGAAAAGGGATTATAAGCGATAAATTAAGGCTGGAATCTGCCGCGCTTAATTTGAAGCCCGCCTTGTTGCAGTTGTGCGGCAAGGCTGTGGTTGCGCAGGGCATGTGTCAGGGCCACGGCCAAACCGTCTGCGGCATCGGCTTGCGGTGTGCCAGATAAATTCAGCATCTGCACCACCATGTGCTGCACCTGCTCTTTGGCCGCTTTGCCTTTGCCGACTACGGCCTGCTTTACTTGCAGGGCGGTGTATTCGAATACGGGCAAATCGCGCATCACCAAAGCCGCCATCGCCGCGCCGCGCGCCTGCCCCAGCATCAGCGTGGATGCGGGGTTCACGTTCACAAACACCTGTTCGATGGCGGCTTGCTGCGGGCGGTAGAGGGTAACGATTTCGCCGATGTGTTTCACGATCACGGCAATCCGTTCGGCGAGCGGTGCGTCGGGCGGGGTTTTGATGCAGCCGGACGCCACATAAAAATGTTCACGACCGCACACATCTACCACGCCGAAGCCGGTAACGCGGCTGCCGGGGTCTATGCCTAAAATACGCGTGGTTCGGGTTGCCATGTGTGCGGTTGCTTTTCAGACGGCCTGATCAGCGTTTTACGCCGCTCAAGCATGCCCAGCCTTCATCAGTCTGTGCCGGAGCCATGTTGAACCATTCGGCGTAGATGCCGCTCATTTCTTCCACCTGTTCTTCGAGAATGCCCGACAAAACAATACGGCCGCCCTGTTTGGTGCGCTCTGCCAGCAGGCTGCCGAGCATACGCAGCGGATTGGCCAAGATGTTGGCAACCACAACGTCGAACTGGGCTTGAGGCATTGCATCGGGCAGATAAAAGCGCGCATTAACATTATTTTGGGCGGCATTGTCGTTGCTGGCGCGGATGGCCTGCTCGTCGATATCCACGCCAACGGCTTCGCCGGCACCGAGCTTTAAGGCGGCAATGGCGAGAATGCCGGAACCGCAGCCGTAGTCCAACACCGATTCTCCGCCTTTCAGACGGCTGTCGAGCCATTGCAGGCACAGGCGCGTGGTCGGGTGGCTGCCGGTGCCGAAGGCCAAACCCGGATCA
>JAUNOT010000174.1 GCA_030537065.1 Conchiformibius sp. | reverse complement strand
CGTATTCATGACTGGAGATTATAGGTGAATATTAAATGATGACACACCCTAGCCCTCCCCCGCCAATACGGGTAAGGGAACAGTCTTTCCGTTTCAGCCAGCCTGAAAACACTTCAGCATAAAGGTTCGGCAAACAGCATAATGCCCTGCACCCCTGCTGCGCGTACGGTTTCGGCGAACTCGGTCAGCTGTTGCGCCTGCGCCGAATGCGACACCGCTTTAATCAGCATCGGCGCATTCAAACCCGTAATCATGGCGGAACGCTGCGGCACCACCAGTTTCATCGCTGCATTGCACGGGGTTGCGCCAAAAATATCGGTTAAAATCAGCACGCCTGCGCCACGGTCGGTTTCAGGCAGCAGCGCGGCGGCGCGGTCAATAATGCTGGCGTGGTCGTCGTGAATATCCACATTTAAAATATGGATATGCGAACGGTTTTCTTGGTCGGGAAAAAAATGCTGCGCCAAATCCCGATACGCTGCGCCCAAGGTTTCATGGGTAATTAACAGTATGCCAATCATGGTGTTATCCCTTATACGGCGCAGTCGTGATACAAATCAATGCGGTAGGTTTCTGCCATTTTGCTTGCATAATCCGCCACTTTTTCGGGAAAACGGATGCCGTTTACCATCGTTAAATTACGCAGCAGGGGAAACACCAGCACGTCTTCCATGCTGAAGCCTGTGCCGTTTAGGGCATCGGCACGTTCCACCCAAGCGTTTAATTCTGCCAAATCGGCGTGGATTTGCTTTAAATAGCTGTCTGTTTGGGCAAGATTCTCGTCAAATCTGCCGATAAACTGTTCTTTTTTCGCCACATAATAGGCAACGGCGGACGCTTCGGCAAATTCGGGCAAACCCAAACGCACGGCGCGTGGCATGGTTAAATGGTTGTAATAGCCGTTCACGCGTTCAAACCATGCCTGCACTTGGGGGCGCACGTTTTCGTCAAAATCTTTGCCTGCATTCTCCGCCGCATAACGGACAATATCCAAGCTCTCGCCCATTGCCGTGCCATCTGTTTTTTGCAGAATCGGCACTTGTTTGGCACCAATCAGGGCAATGGGTGTGGCTTCGTCATCGTTTGCCAAAATCGTGTTTTCAACATCATAACCGTAATGCGCCAACGCCAAACGGGCGCGGGTGCAAAAGGGGCAGTGGTCGTAGATATAGAGTTTCATGGGATTACTTTCTCAATGGTTTCAGGCTGCCTGAACGCTCACACACCTTCCAACAGCATGGTATCAATACAGTCGCAAATAGCGTGATACAGCACCAAATGCACTTCCTGAATACGGGCGGTGCGCGGATGGGGAACGTTTAACAACACATCGTCATCGCGCAGCATGGCGGCGATTTTGCCACCGTCTTTACCAGTAAACGCCACGATTTTCATCTCGCGCTCGTGGGCGGCTTTGATGGCTTCCACCACATTGGCGGAATTGCCCGATGTGGAAATCGCCACCAGCACGTCGCCCGTGCGCCCCAAAGCGCGTACCTGTTTGCTAAAAACGTGTTCAAAACCGTAATCGTTGCCAATGGCAGTGAGCGCGGACGTGTCGGTGGTCAATGCTAGCGCAGCCAATTCCATGCGTTCTTTTTCAAAACGTCCGGTCATTTCGGCGGCAAAGTGCTGGGCATCGGCAGCCGAACCGCCGTTGCCGCACATTAAAATTTTGCCGTCTTCCGCCAGCGCGTGAAACAT
>JAUNOT010000084.1 GCA_030537065.1 Conchiformibius sp. | reverse complement strand
AGGCGGAATGGCAGAGTGGTTATGCAGCGGCCTGCAAAGCCGTGTACGCCGGTTCGATTCCGACTTCCGCCTCCATATTAACCTACATGGCGGGGTGGCAGAGTGTTTATGCTGCAAGGGGTGCAACCCTTGTATACGCCGGTTTGATTCCGTGCCCCCGCCTCCAATCCCGATGCCCGGGTGGTGAAATTGGTAGACACAACGGACTTAAAATCCGTCGCCCCTAATACGGGTGTACCGGTTCGATTCCGGTTCCGGGCACCACACTACAAAAAACACAGCCTTTTGGGGCTGTTTTTTTACGTCCAATGCTGTCTATCCTTATCTACTAATCACTTATTTTAAAAATATTTATCTAAAGCCTTTGACAGTATTTTTTCATTTTGACCATCTATTTTCGTCTATTGCCGCCTTGTTGAAGCAACCAAATATCAGGGGTATATTTGGGGGTACTTCAAAATACCACCACCATGTCCCTAAATGATCATCAAATCGGGAATACAAAACCTGCAGCCAAACAACAGAAATTATCTGATGGCGGCGGGTTAAACTTTTGAACCTTTTTCGGGCTGTTTTTTTATGTCTGCAACACAATTTTTATTATAGGCTGCCTGAAAATTTTTCAGGCAGCCTGTTTTCAATTCCCGTCATCATCCGATTCACGTTTAAAGCGGCACATCCATAAACCCGCCTCATACAAAGCAATCATGGGTAGCGCCAACATAATTTGCGACAACACATCGGGCGGGGTAAAGACCGCTGCAATCACAAAAGCCGCCACAATCACATAACGGCGGGCTGCCTGAAGCGTTTTCAGCCGGACAATGCCCATATAATTCAACAGCACCACCACCACTGGCACTTCAAAGGTCAGACCAAAAGCCAAAAACATACTCATCACAAACGACAAATAGCTGCCGATGTCGGTTGCCATATTTACGCCCTGTGGGGTCATGCCGGCAAAAAATTTAAACGCCACCGGAAACACCAGAAAATAACAAAACGCCATGCCCGCCGCAAACAGCAGCACACCGGACAAAACAAACGGCAGCAGCAAACGTTTTTCATTGCGGTACAGTGCGGGGGCGACAAACGCCCAAACCTGATACAGCGTATTGGGCAGCGACAACAAAAAAGCTGCCATTGCCGCCACTTTAAGCGGTACAAAAAACGGCGCCACCACATCGGTGGCAATCATACTGGTGTTTTCAGGCAGCACGTCCAACAAAGGGCGGGCAACAAAAGCATAAATCTGCTGGGCAAACGGCACCAGAGCCAAAAAACACAGCAATACGCCTGCCGCCGCCCAAATCAGGCGGCGGCGCAGCTCGATTAAATGTTCCACCAAAGGTTGGCCGTTGTCTTCTTCGGATGCGGTAGTCATTTGCGGTTTCTGAAACGCGGTTGCGGACGGTAGCGCGGACGCAAGTCGCGTCTGCGTGCCATCGCCTGTTTTTTAAGGGATTGGCCGTACAAGCGGCCGATGGTAGGGGCCGGATAATCGTGATTATCGTCTATGCCGAAATCGGCAGGACTACGCTGTTCAGGCAGCCTGTCCCAAGCAGGTAGGGTTTCTTCCAGATTTTGACGGATACTGTCCGATTCCTGCTGCCATTGTCGTCCGGCCTCGTGCAAATCCTGCTTGATTTCATCGGCAGTCTGTACCAGTTCGTCTTTAATTTTGCTCAATTCGGCATATTCGCCGTGTTGTGCCAATTCGCTTTTGATGCTGCCCGCCGTCCGTTTCAGCCTGCCGAGCCATTCTCCGGCCGTACGCGCGGCTTTGGGCAGGCGTTCCGGCCCGATGACGACCAAGGCCACCACGCCGGCCAGCAGCATTTCGCTAAAGCTGAAATCAAACATGGTTTAGGACGGTTTGGTTTTGTCGTCGGCCTGATGTTCAATTACATCGTCGCCGCTTTTTTCAGCCGCCGTGCCTTTGTCCAAGCCTTCTTTAAAATCGTGTACCGCGCCGCCCAAATCGCGGCCGACGTTACGCAGTTTTTTGGTGCCGAACACCAATACGACAATCAACAGCACCACCAGCCAGTGCCAGATAGAGGTAAATCCCATGGTTTTTCCTTAAAAATAAAAATGTTTAATCGCGTGTGGGTGCGCCGAGAATGTGAATATGCAGATGGTAAACTTCTTGTCCGCCGCCTTCGCCGGTATTGATTTGGGTGCGGAAACCGGCATGAAGCTTGTGTTCGGCGGCAATTTGCGGCACTTTCATCATCATTTTGCCCAACAGGGCTTCGTGTTCGGGGCGGGCGTGCGCCAGCGAGTCCAAATGGGTTTTGGGAATCAGCAGCAGGTGAACGGGCGCAGACGGACGGATGTCTTTAAAACAGAGCATGTCGTCATCTTCATAAACAATGGCGGCGGGAATCTGCCGGTCAATGATTTTGCAGAAAATACAGTCGGTCATGATGCGGGTTTCCTTAATTACGCAGGCTGCCTGAAAAGATTCAGGCAGCCTGCATTTTAATGGAATTTATACTGTTGCGGTTTATTATTTGCTCAAGAGAACGGTGGCGGCTTTGTCCAATTTGCATTGTTCGGCAATAATGGTTTGTACGCCGTTTTGTTTGGCGGATAAAATGCCGCCGTCCACCTGATTGATTTTGCTGCCGTCGGCAGGCAGGGTTGTCCACATGCTTTCCACGCCGTCCTGGCTGACAAAGCGGTTAACCAGTTTGTCGGCAACGCGGAACATCCCTGGGGAAACTTCACCCGCCAATTTGGCCTGCGCCACCACGGCTTCGCCGTCTTTAATGCCGTACATTACGGTCATCGGGACTTTTTTTCCGCCGACTGTGCAGGTGTAGGCAGCTTCTTTTTTGCTGTCAATGGTCAGCTCGGCGGCTGCGGCCCAAGTGCTGCACAGCAGGGTACAGAGCAGGGCGGCGGTACGGATGGTTTTTTTCATTGTCTGATTCCTTAATCGGGGTGGTAAAGGGGAAATTATAGCGGTGCTTGTGTTGCGGTGTGTTAGAAGCCGGTTAAACTTCGTTGCCGCCGGCTGCCTGAAACCAAGCGGCTACCGTACGTTCCGTTTCGTCCATGCCCTGTTTTTTCAGGCTGGAAAACAGTTGTACGGAAATTTGCTGTTGCAAATTCAAATTGCGTAAAGATTGTTTGACTGCCGACAAGGTTTTAATCTGCTCGTTCTTGGATAATTTGTCGGCTTTTGACAGCAGGATGTGGACGGGTTTGCCGGTGGGGCGGAAAAATTCCAGCATTTTTTTGTCGGAATCTTTAAGTGGGTGACGCGCATCCATAATCAGCACCAGCCCGATAAGCTGGCGGCGGCTTTGCAGGTAGCGTCCGAGCAATTCTACCCAGTGGGCGCGTATGGCTTCGGGTACTTGGGCATAGCCGTAGCCGGGCAAATCCACCATAAAATGTCCGTCTGTCAGCTCAAAAAAATTGATGTGCTGGGTACGGCCGGGGGTTTTGGAAACGTAGGCCAAGCGCACATGGTTGCATAAGGTGTTTATCGCGCTGGATTTTCCCGCATTGCTGCGCCCGACAAAGGCGATTTCGGCCGGTGTGTCGGGCAGGTCGTGCAAGTGGTTTACCGTGGTGAAGAATTTGGCGTTTTGGAATAAATTGGTCATCTGTTCTATTCCTGTAAATTTGTGTGAGTTTGGTATAGAATAACATGTTTCGCACGGCTTGGCGGTTTGAAGCGGTATTTTTCAGGCAGCCTGCGGTGGGTTATAAGAACGACAACGGCGTTGCATCACACAGGGCAATGCCTTAATTATCAGGAGCATTTCCATGAAACGGTTGAACGTGTTGGCAGTATGGCTGCTGGCCGGTGCGGCAGCGGCCGCTCCCGCCCCCGATTTGGCAAAAGGCAAACAAATTGCCGAAAAAGTGTGTGCGGCCTGCCACGCTGCGGACGGCAACAGCGGTATTGCCATGTATCCGAAGCTGTCGTCGCAACATGCGGCCTACCTTATCCGCGAAACCAAGGCGATTAAGGACGGCAAACGCACTACCGGCTCGGCGGCCGCCATGGCGCCGATGGTGCAAAGTTTGAACGATGACGACATCCGCAATGTGTCGGCATACTACGCCAAACAGGCAGCCAAGCCCGGCGAAGCCAGCCCCAAAGAAAATGTCAAACTGGGCGAAAAAATCTTCCGCAGCGGCCTGCCTGAGAAAAAAGTACCGGCCTGTATGGCCTGCCACAGCCCCAACGGTGCGGGCATTCCTGCCGGCGGTACGGAAGTGACTGCTTATCCGCGCATCGGCGGCCAGCACGCTTCGTATGTGGTTGACCAGCTGAAAGCCTATGCCGCCGACAAACGCACCGGCAATATGATGCGCGACATCGCCAAACGCATGAGCGAAGAAGAAATGAAAGCGGTGGGTAATTTTATCCAAGGCTTGCATTAACCGCCGATAGTTGAATTTTATTCAGGCTGCCTGAACGGTAAAAACCGTTTCAGGCAGCCTGAATCTCTGTAAAATATGCGCCGTTTGCGCCAACCGGATTGTGTTTATAGCTGATTCAATTTGAAACAGTGACAAGGCGGCGAGTCGCAGACAGTATAAAAATACGGCAAGGCGAGCCAACGCCGTAACTGTTTTAAAGTGGATTAGCGATATGTCAAAACCCGCCAAAACCCCCCTTATCCGCCGCCCGTGGTTTGCCTTTCTCAGTTCCATGCGTTTTGCCGTGGCTTTGCTGTGCGTGCTGGCGGTGGCTTCGGTTATCGGTACGGTGTTGCAGCAAAACCAGCCGCAGCAGAATTATGTGGTCAAATTCGGGCCGTTTTGGGCGGAGATTTTCGGCTTTTTGGGGCTGTTTGACGTGTATGCCTCGCTGTGGTTTGTGGTGATTATGCTGTTTCTCGTGCTGAGCACGGGGCTGTGTTTGTGGCGCAATATTCCGCCGTTTGTGCGCGAAATGCGTTCGTTCCGCCTGCAAACCACCGTCAAATCGCTGGCGCACATGAAGCACAGCGCGACACTTTCAGGCAGCCTGAATGCCGCCGCCGCCGCCCGTTATTTGCAGGTAAACGGTTTTCAAACCCGTATGCAGACGCGTGAGGACGGCAGTGTGCTGCTGGCGGCGAAAAAAGGTGCGGCCAACAAATGGGGTTATATTTTCGCGCATGTGGCGATTATTGTGATTTGCGCGGGCGGGCTGATTGACAGCAATCTGCTGTTAAAAATCGGTATGCTCGGCGGACAGGTCGTGCCCGACCGCAATGCCGTGTATGCGCGTGATTTTGGCGAAAAAAGCACGTTGGGAACGGCCAATCCGTCTTTCCGCGCCAATGCCGAAGTGGTGGAAGGGCAGACCGCCGATGTGGCGTTTATCAATGCCGACAAAGGCCTGCTGATGCAGCAACTGCCGTTTACCGTCAAACTGAAAAAGTTTCACATTGATTTTTACGATACGGGCATGCCCAAAGATTTTGCCAGCGACTTGCTGATTACCGACAAGGCAAGTGGGCAAACCTTGGAAAAAACCATCCGCGTCAATCATCCGCTGACGTTTAACGGCGTTACCATTTATCAGGCCAGCTACGGCGACGGCGGTTCGCCGCTGCGTTTCAAAACATGGAATTTGGGCGGTACGGGCGAAGCCGCGCCGATGGAAGCGGTGTCGCAACGCCAGTATCCCTTGGATTTGGGCGAAGGCGGCCGCTACCGCATTGAGTTTGGCGAACTGCGCGTCTACAACGTGGAAAACTTGGACGACAAAGCCAAGGAAACCGCTTCAGGCAGCCTGAAAAATACCCTGCACGAAGTACGCAGCGTCAAAAAAGAAAAAGCCTTTCAAAATGTCGGCCCTACCGTTACTTTCAAACTGCGCGATAGCGCCGGTCAGGCGCGCGAATACATTAACTATATGCTGCCGCTGATGCGCGAAGGCAGCCTGTTTTACGCCACCGGCGAACGCGCCACCGCCAACGAGCCTTACCAATGGCTGATGATTCCGGCCGACCCTGCCGGTAAAACCGACAGCTTTATGGCCTTGCGCGAAGTGCTGCGCCTGCCGCAAAAACGCGCCGAAATTGTGGAAAAAGCGGCACAGGGTTTTCAGGCAGACGTGCGTCCGCAACTGCGTTTGGCAGTGGAAAACCTGCTGCGCCAGTTTGCCGAAGGCGGCTTTGAAACCATTAACAAACACATTCAAACCACCGTTCCTGCCGCCGAGCAGCAAAAAACCGGCGAACTGATGTATCAAATCCTGTCCGGCGCGATGAATATCGCTTTGGACGAAGCCTTGGCCTACAAAAAGCTGCCTGAAATACCGGCCAGCGAAGCGCGGGTAAAATTCCTGCTCAACAGCATGGATGCCTACACCGGCCTGACTAACCGTTTTCACGCGCCTGTTTTGTTGCAATTAAGCGGCTACGAACAGGTTAATATGTCCGGCCTGCAAATGAGCAAATCGCCGGGGGCGGGGCTGGTGTATCTCGGTTCGCTGCTGCTGGTGCTGGGCACGGTGTTTATGTTTTACATCCGCGAAAAACGGGCTTGGCTGCTGTTTGACGGCAACGGCATCCGTTTTGCCATGTCGTCCAGCCGCAGCGAGCGCGATTTAAACCGCGAGTTTCCCGACCATCTGGCCAAGCTGGAACGGTTGGTGCAGGATATAAAGTTAGGATGATTTATTTTTTATATAATTATGGTGTAAGTGCTATGGGGCTAGGTAAGTCAAAGTTATATGGGGAATAATATATTAGTTAATAAAATGGAGATTCATGTTATGAGTAATAAATTAGCTTATCGGGCAGATATAGACGGTCTTCGTGCTATTGCTGTTTTATCTGTGGTTATTTTCCATATAAATCCACAGTGGTTACCTGGAGGATTTCTGGGTGTTGATATCTTTTTTGTGATTTCAGGTTATTTGATTACAAAGATTATTAGCCGTGAAATGATGGAGAAAAATTTTTCTTTTATTAATTTTTATAAGCGACGTGCTAAAAGAATCTTACCCGTATTTGTATTTGTGCTAAGTGTTACTACAGTAGCGTCTTTAGTACTTTTTACTAAAGAAGATTTTGTAAATTATAATAAATCATTATTATCAGCATTTCTATTTTCAGCAAATCTGTATTTTTCCCGACAAGGTGATTATTTTGATATTTCATCAAATGAAAAACCTTTAATGCATATTTGGTCTCTTTCTGTTGAGGAGCAATTCTATTTTATTTTTCCGATAGTGTTGTTATTAGGATTTAAATTTTGGAAAAGTAAAATGAGTTACTTAATTTTATTGTTAGTTATTTTTAGTTTGTTAAGTTGGTTTTTACCGTCTTGGGGGTTAGAAAAATATTTTCTACCTCATGTACGTGCATATGAATTACTAATAGGCTCTTTGTTTTCATTTATTAATCCCATTCGAAAAAGTACTTTAAATATTATTTTGTTATTTTCTTTAAGTTTTTTGGGAATGCTGTGTTTGTTTATTCCTAAAGGTTTTATTTGGGGAAACGGATATATTGAAAGACTGTTATTATGTACGGCTATAGGCTTTATTATATTATATGGTGGTGGCTGTAAGGAAAACTTAATTGCTAAAATGCTTTCTTATAATTTGTTGGTTAAAATAGGATTAATCTCTTATTCCTTATATTTGTGGCATTGGGTTATTTTATCTCTGTTAAGATATGTGTCTATGGATGTACATTTGTCTGTGTATTTAATAGTGTTTTCTATTGTTTTAATGTTTTTATTTTCTATGCTTACATATAGGTATATTGAAAACCCTGTTCGCAAAATAAAATTACCTAATAAACTCTTCTTGAGATGGGTTTGTGTGTATTTTTCAATATGTGTATTAATTTTTAGTTGTTATTATGTGATGAATATTACTTCTTTATCAAGTGGGAAAAATGGATTGAATTGGGATACTTCATCTAATTGTCATGGTGTCATTGATATGAGCAAATGTACTAAAGGTTATATTGGAGCTAGTCCTAAAATATTAGTAATTGGAGATTCTCATGCTGGGCAATATAATCAATTTTTTCATTATTTAGGTATTAAAGAAAAGTGGGCAGCAGATGTAATTTCTGAAAATAGCTGTAATTTTATTTTGTATGGTAATAAAAAAGTACCATTTCGTGCTCAGAAATGTTTAACTGCCATTGAATATGCTGAGAAAAATATTGAAAAATATGATACTGTAATTTTTATTTCTAATTGGCATAGCAGATTTAAAGAAAATGGGTATTTTG
>JAUNOT010000083.1 GCA_030537065.1 Conchiformibius sp. | reverse complement strand
AAATTGCCCATCATTTCAAAAAAGGTGTGGTGGCGGGCGGTGTAGCCGACGTTTTCCAAGTCGTTGTGCTTACCGCCTGCGCGGACGCATTTTTGTGCGGTGGTGGCGCGGCTGTAGGGGCGTTGGTCAAAACCGAGAAAAACGTCTTTAAATTGGTTCATGCCTGCGTTGGCAAACAGCAGGGTGGGGTCGTCGTGGGGGACGAGTGAGGACGAGGCGACAATTTGGTGGCCTTTGGATTCAAAAAATTTGAGGAATTTTTGGCGCAGTTCGGAAGTGTTCATACAAGGGTTTCACAAGGGCAAAAGGGTTGCGGGAAACCGTTTTCAGGCAGCCTGAAAACGGTTTTTCGGTAAAAATTTCGGGCGGCTATCTTACCGCAAATCGCTTTTTGCGCCTATGGGTTTTTGTGTGCGTGCGGGCAAAAACGGTGCGGAAAACAGGATTTTCGGGTATATTCGGGCATTTTTCCGGCTTGAGGATAAGGAGTGAAACCGTGTTTGACAAACCTGAAGAAATTATGATGGCGGTGTTGTTTGCCGTGTGGGTGGCGCTGACGTATTTTGTGGCGGCACGGCTGGGGGTAAGCGGCAAGTATGTGTTGTTGGTGACGGGGCTGACGGCCGGCTGGGCAGTGTTGGGTTTTGCGGTGTGGAAGGCGGGCTATGCCGGTATGTTGTGGCCGGTGTTTATCGGTTTGCTGGCGGCCTGCTGGTGGCCGTGGCTGGACGGCTTGGCCGTGCGCGGTGCGGCGGGGGACGCGCTGATTGTGGCTGCGCCGTGGTATGCGTCTTGGCCGTTTAAGCTGCTGACGGCCTTGTCGCTGACGGTGGCCGGTTATGTACACAAATGGCGGCAAAAGCAAAAGCCGAATTTTAAATAATTTTTAATAACAGGCTGCCTGAACACGGAAAACCGTTTCAGGCAGCCTTTTTCCTGCTGCCTGCAAATTTGCAGCAGGGCGGGATTTGTCCTAAAATCCCAATGTTTGTCCGGCACCGTTTGCCGTACTGTATTGTCTGTTTTTTGTCGGCGGGCCTAAACGTCCGTTTAAGTCTGTCAAACCTACTGGAAGGAAAATTGTATGTCCCAAACCTACAATGATGTCAACGACATCGACCCCATTGAAACCCAAGAGTGGCTGGACGCATTAAGCTCCGTTCTGCAAAACGAAGGCGAAGAACGCGCCCACTTTATTCTGGAAAATCTGGTGAAATACACCCGCCGTCGCGGCGTACACCTGCCGTTTGACGCCACCACCGCCTATCTGAACACCATTCCCGTCGGCAAAGAACAAAAATCGCCCGGCAACCACGAGTTGGAACACCGCATCCGCTCCATTATCCGCTGGAACGCCGCCGCCATGGTGTTGCGTGCCGGTAAAAAAGACTTGGAGCTGGGCGGCCACATCGCCTCGTTCCAATCTGCCGCCACTTTATACGATGTCGGCTTCAACCACTTCTGGCGCGCCAAAAACGGCGACGAAGAAGGCGATTTGGTCTTTGTACAAGGCCACGCCGCCCCCGGTATTTACGCCCGAGCCTTTGTGGAAGGCCGCCTGAGCGAAGAGCAGCTGGACAACTTCCGTCAAGAAGCCGAAAGCAACGGCCTGTCGTCCTATCCGCACCCGCACCTGATGCCCGATTTCTGGCAGTTCCCCACCGTATCCATGGGCTTGGGCCCGCTGATGGCGATTTACCAAGCGCGTTTCTTGAAATACTTGGAATCACGCGGTTTGAGCAAAACCAAAGGCCGCAAAGTGTGGGTATTCTGCGGCGATGGCGAAATGGACGAACCGGAAAGCCAAGGCGCGATTTCGCTGGCGGCACGCGAAGGTTTGGACAACCTGATTTTCGTGATTAACTGTAACCTGCAACGCTTGGACGGCCCCGTGCGCGGCAACGGCAAAATCATTCAGGAATTGGAAGGCAATTTCCGCGGTGCAGGCTGGAATGTGCTGAAAGTAATTTGGGGCGGCCGTTGGGACGGACTGTTGGCACGTGATACCGACAACATCCTGAAACAGCGCATGGAAGAATGCTTGGACGGCGACTACCAAACTTATAAATCTAAAGACGGCGCGTATGTGCGCGAACACTTCTTCAATTCGCCCGAACTGAAAGCGATGGTGGCGAATATGTCGGACGAAGAAGTGTGGGCATTAAACCGTGGCGGCCACGACCCGCACAAAGTGTATGCCGCCTATCATGAAGCGGTAAACAATGCTGGTGGTCGTCCCACCGTGATTTTGGCAAAAACCATTAAAGGCTACGGCATGGGCGCGTCGGGCGAAGGTCAAAACGTGGCGCACCAAGCCAAAAAAATGGACGTGGAATCGCTGAAAAAATTCCGCACCCGTTTCGGTATTCCCGTCAGCGACGAACAGATTGACAGCGGCGATTTGCCTTACTACCGCTTCCCCGAAGACAGCGAAGAAATGCGCTACCTTCGCGAACGCCGCAACAGCTTGGGCGGTTATCTGCCGCAGCGCAACCCCAATACCGAAGCCCTGCCGATTCCGGCTTTGGAAACCTTTGACGCACAACTGCAATCCAGCGGCGAGCGCGAGTTTTCCACCACCATGGCGTTTGTACGCATTCTGTCTACCTTGTTGAAAGACAAGCAAATCGGCAAACGCATTGTGCCGATTGTGCCGGACGAAAGCCGCACCTTCGGTATGGAAGGTATGTTCCGCCAATACGGTATTTGGAATCCGAAAGGCCAGCAATACACGCCGCAGGATAAAGACCAGCTGATGTTCTATAAAGAGTCGGTGGACGGTCAGATTTTGCAGGAAGGCATTAACGAGCCGGGCGCGATGGCCGACTGGATTGCGGCGGGTACGTCTTACGCCAATAACCGTTACGCGATGATTCCGTTCTATATTTACTACTCTATGTTCGGTTTCCAACGTGTGGGCGACTTGGCTTGGGCGGCAGGCGATATGCACGCGCGCGGTTTCTTGGTGGGCGGCACCGCCGGACGCACCACGCTGAACGGCGAAGGTTTGCAACACGAAGACGGCCACAGCCAGATTCAGGCCGACCTGATTCCCAACTGCGTGTCTTACGACCCGACTTTCCAATATGAATTGGCAGTGATTATTCAGGACGGTTTGCGCCGCATGTATGTGGAGCAGGAAGATGTGTACTACTACCTGACCGTGATGAACGAAAACTACGCCCACCCCGCTATGCCACAACGCGAAGGCATCGAGCAGGAAATTCTGAAAGGTATGTATCTGTTGCGCGAAGGCGCTTCAGGCAGCCTGAAAGTACAACTGATGGGTTCGGGTACGATTCTGAACGAAGTGATTGCCGCCGCCGATTTGCTGAAAAACGATTTTGGCGTGGACGCAGACGTGTGGTCTTGCCCGTCGTTCAACCTGCTGTACCGCGATGCGGTTGAAACCGAACGTCACAACCTGCTGCACCCGATGGCAACGGCCAAAGTGCCGTTTGTGGCGCAACAGCTGGCCGGACATCAAGGCCCCGTGGTCGCTTCCACCGACTATGTACGCAGCTTTGCCGACCGCATCCGCGCCTACATCCCCAAAGAAAACGGCAGCTACACCGTATTGGGTACGGACGGTTTCGGCCGCAGCGACAGCCGCGCCAATCTGCGCCGCTTCTTTGAAGTGGACCGCTACCACGTTGCCCTTGCCGCATTGAACGCTTTGGCGGAAGAAGGCAAACTGGAAAAAGTGGTGGTACAGCAAGCCATTGAAAAATACGGCATTGCCACCGAAAGCGCGCCGAGCTGGAAACGCTAAAGCGGTTTTCAGGCAGCCTGAAACCTGATTCCCTGCCTTGCAAACGGAGGGAATCAGGCCTGCCGCCTGTAGCCCCGTAAACAAACGAATAAGGAACCCCCATGAGTTTGCTAGAAATTAAAGTCCCCGATATCGGCGGACATGAAAATGTGGATGTGATTGCCGTAGAAGTGAAAGTCGGCGACACCGTCAATTTAGACGATACCCTGATTACTTTGGAAACTGATAAAGCCACGATGGACGTACCGGCCGATGCCGCCGGTGTGGTGGCGGAAGTGTTGGTAAAAGTGGGCGACAAAGTGTCCGAAGGCAGCGTGATTGTGCGTGTGGAAAGCGGCGCGTCTGCCGCCCCTGCACCCGAACCGGTGGCGCAACCGGCCAAGTCCGAAGCGGCCGCGCCCGTGGCGGCCGCCCCTGCCGCTTCAGGCAGCACCGCGCAAGTGGCCGTGCCCGACATCGGCGGCCATGAAAACGTGGATGTGATTGCCGTAGAAGTAAAAGTCGGCGACACCGTTGCGCTTGACCAAACCCTGATTACTTTGGAAACCGACAAAGCCACCATGGACGTGCCGTCCACCGCCGCCGGTGTGATTACCGCGCTGCATGTGAAAGTGGGCGACAAAGTATCCGAAGGCAGCCTGATTGTGGACGTACAAAGTGCCGGTGCCGCACAGCAGGCAGCCGCGCCCGCACCCGTTGCCGCGCCTGCGGCCCCGAAAGCGGAAACACCTGCGCCTGCACCCGTTCAGGCAGCCGCGCCGTCCGCGCCCAAAGCCGCATTCGGTGCCACGCCGGTTAATGAAGCAGGCTTTGTTAAAGCCCACGCCGGCCCGTCCGTGCGCAAACTGGCGCGTGAATTGGGCGTGGATTTGAGCTTGGTAAGCGGTACAGGCGCGAAAGGCCGTATTGTTGCCGACGACGTGAAAGGCTTTGTCAAAGGTGTGATGCAGGGCGGCGCAGCCGTTGCCAAACCTGCCGCAGCCGCTTCTTTGGGCGGCGGACTGGACTTGCTGCCGTGGCCGAAAGTGGATTTTGCCAAGTTCGGCGAAATTGAAGTGAAAGAACTGAGCCGTATTAAGAAAATTTCCGGTCAAAACCTGTCGCGCAACTGGGTGATGATTCCGCACGTTACCGTAAACGACGAAGCGGATATGACCGATTTGGAAACTTTCCGCCAAAGCCTGAACAAAGAATGGGAAAAAGCAGGCGTAAAAGTGTCGCCCTTGGCATTTATTATTAAAGCCAGCGTGTCGGCGCTGAAAGCCTTCCCCGAATTTAACGCGTCTTTGGACGGCGATAATTTGGTGTTGAAAAAATACTACCACATCGGTTTTGCCGCCGACACGCCCAACGGTTTGGTCGTGCCCGTGATTAAAGACGTGGACAAAAAAGGCTTAAAAGAAATCAGCCAAGAGCTGGCGGAATTGAGCAAAAAAGCCCGTGAAGGCAAGCTGAAACCGCAAGAAATGCAAGGCGCATGCTTTACCATTTCCAGCTTGGGCGGCATCGGTGGCACCAGCTTTACCCCGATTGTCAACGCGCCCGAAGTGGCGATTTTGGGCGTGTGCAAATCGCAAATGAAGCCGGTTTGGAACGGCAAAGAGTTTGAGCCGCGTCTGATGTGTCCCTTGAGCCTGTCGTTTGACCACCGCGTGATTGACGGCGCGGCCGGTATGCGCTTTACCGTGTATTTGGCGAATCTGTTGAAAGACTTCCGCCGCGTATTGCTGTAACGATTAATATCGTGAACGAAAGCTGCCTGAAAAAATTTTCAGGCAGCTTTTTTTAAAAGGTCAGGTTGTAAAAAAAGATTTTTACACGATTTCTGCTTTGCTAATCAGCACCGGCTCAACCGGCACGTCATCATGATAGCCGTGGCGTTTGGTGGCCACTTTTTCAATCGCGTCCACCACATCAAAACCGTCCACCACTTTACCGAATACAGCATAACCCCAACCGTGCAGGCTCGGTTCGGTGTGGTTCAGGAAAGTGTTGTCTTTAGTGTTGATAAAAAATTGTGCGGACGCACTGTGCGGGGCTTGGGTACGCGCCATAGCGATGGTGTATTTGTCGTTTTTCAAGCCGTTTTGCGCTTCGTTTTGAATCGGTTCGCGCGTGGCTTTTTCGTTCATATCGGCATCCATGCCGCCGCCCTGAATCATAAAGCCCGGAATCACGCGATGGAAAATCACGCCGTCATAATGGCCGTCTTTAACGTATTGTTCAAAATTGGCGGCGGTAATCGGGGCTTTTGCGTGGTCTAATTCCAAGCTGATGACGCCGAAATTGGTATGCAGTTTAATCATATTTTTTCCTTAAAAAGAGTAGGGTAGAGGGATTATTTGCCGATAGCCTGCCGGTAAATCGGCATAACTTTGGGCAATTCGTCGCGGATGGCTTTGATGCGGGCATTATTGGTCGGGTGGGTGGAAACAATTTTATTGAGCAAGTTGTTGTTGTCTTCCACATTATTCATTTTTTGCCACACGCTGACGGCTGCTTCGGGATTGTAGCCTGCCTGTGCCATCAGTTGCAGCCCGCCCAAATCGGCTTCGCGTTCGGCGGTGCGGCTAAACGGTTTTTCCAAACCCAAATCTGTGGCCAAGCCGACACCCAGATTTAATAATCTTTCATCTACGCCGGTAACAGCCTGCAAAACGGCACCGCCCAGTTGTGCGCCGATATTGATGCCGATATTGCGGTTGGATTCTTTTTTGCTGTGTTCCAGCAGGGCGTGGGTCATTTCATGGCCGATAACGGCGGCAATTTCATCATCGGTCAAGTTTAATTTTTCCACCATGCCGGTGTAAACCGCCATTTTGCCGCCGGGCATCGCCCATGCGTTCAGCTCGTCATCACGGATAACCGCCATTTCCCATTGGAACGGATGGCCAGTGCGGTTGGCAGCGTTGGCAAACGGTACCATGCGTTGGAAAATGGTGTGGATGCGTTTGGCTGTGGGAGATGAGTTATCCAGTGATTTACCGGCTTTATGAATCATCTGGCGGTATTCGTTGGCCGCTTCGTTGTTGATACTGGCGGTGTCCACCACCGAGCAGGCAGACATGCCCAGCACGGTTGCCGTCAGCAGGGCAGTGAGTTTGGCTTTCATATTGTTATTGCCTTTAAAAAGGGAAAACGCGGATATTAGCACACTTCTTTTCAGGCAGCCTGCCTGAAAAACAGCAAATTAAGTTAGAATACTGTTTTTTATTTAAACCGTTTAAATATGATGTCTACGCTGCCTGATTTGCAATCTTTCCGAAAAGCCCGCGTTTTGGTGGTGGGCGATGTGATGCTCGACCGCTACTGGTTTGGCGATGTAACGCGTATTTCCCCCGAAGCCCCCGTGCCGGTGGCAAAAATTAACGCAACCGAACACCGTGCCGGCGGTGCCGCCAATGTGGCGCGTAATATCGCCGCTTTGGGTGGGCAGGCGGCTTTGCTGTCGGTGGTCGGGCAGGACGAAGCCGCACAGATTTTGGAAGATTTACTGAAGGCAGATGGTATTACGCCCAATTTGTACCGCAATGAAAACATTGCTACAACATTAAAATTAAGGGTTTTATCACGACATCAGCAGCTTATCCGTTTAGATTTTGAAGATCGCCCCGACGGCGGCAGCCTGAACCGCCTGTATCACCAATACCTGTCGCTGCTGCCGCAATACGATGCCGTGATTTTATCCGACTACGGCAAAGGCATTCTCACCCATATCGCCGCTATGATTCAGGCAGCCCGCGCCGAAAACAAACCCGTATTGATTGACCCGAAAGGCAATGATTATCAAAAATATAGCGGCGCAACCCTGCTGACGCCCAACCGTAACGAGCTGGGCGAAGCGGTCGGCGCATGGGGCAGCGAAGCCGAATTGACTCAAAAAGCCGAAGCCTTGCGCCGCCGTTTGAATCTGGAAGCCTTGCTGCTGACCCGCAGCGAAGAAGGCATGTCGCTGTATCGTGAAGCCCAAACCGACCACCAGCCCACCCGCGCCCAAGAAGTTTATGACGTGTCCGGCGCGGGCGATACCGTGATTGCCGTGATGGGATTGTGTCTGGCGGCCGGCTATGCCTTAACCGAAGCCATGTATATTGCCAATGCGGCGGCGGGGGTGGTAGTGGCCAAATTGGGTACGGCGGTTTGTGGTTTGGACGAGCTTCAGGCAGCGTTGGGGCAGGGTGGGTATTAATTATAAGGATAGAAAGAATGTTCGTACGCTATACCGTTCAAATTTTTGGTAAGAATTTCTCTCCAACGAAAGTTCAAGATAAGTTAATTACAAACTTAAAAGTAATAGTATTAACTTATATTAACTTACGCAGAGGCTCACGACTTTAGTGTTATGTTGGAAGTGTATTATTCTGACCAATGTAATTTTGAAATATTTGATAATGAAGCCCTAGCTAAATTAGCAAAATATAAAGTTAATATCCCGATTTCTGTGTATTATATAGAGCCAGAAAATAATGAAATTGAGAATATTCAACAAGTGTAGCAAGCAAGCGTAGATA
>JAUNOT010000082.1 GCA_030537065.1 Conchiformibius sp. | reverse complement strand
TCATCGCCTGCATCGGCGGCGGTGCTGGTGTCGTTTAAAACATAGGTATCGCGGCGGCGGCGGCCGTAGCCGCGACTGATAATGCCGACACGGATGCCGCGTTGTTGCAGCGATTGCACCAGCGCGGCGGTAATCGGGGTTTTGCCGGTGCCGCCTGCGTGCAGGTTGCCGATAATGACGACGGGAACGGGCAGGCGTTCGTTTTTCAGGCAGCCTGTGCGGTACAGGCGGCGGCGCAGCCACGCGGCTGCCTGAAACAAACGCGCAGGCGGCCACAGCAGGGCGGTTAAAAGCGGATGGGGGTGTTGCCAATGGCGTTCAATCAGGGTGTGCAGTTTCATTTCAGGCAGCCTTGTTTTTCAGCGAACCGAGATAAATCGCCAACATGGTCAGCACCGCGCCCGTCCATTGCAGCGCGTTAATCGGTTTGCCCAACAGCAGCGCGTCAATCAGCAACGCCGCCACCGGTTCGGACAACAGCAGCAGCCCCGTCATCGACAGCGACAATAGGGGAATGGAATAGGCAATCAGCCCCCAAGCAAAGCATTGCATCACCGCGCCGTACACAATAATCCAGCCAAGCTGCGCCCACGTTTGCGGCAGCAGGTTGTGTCCGTTCAGTAGCAAGGCAGGCAGCAGCAACGCCGCCATGCCGCCCAAACTGATGTGCAGCATCAGCGGAAAAATCGGCGTGTGCGCGGCCTGATGGGTTTTGCGGACAAATACCATAGACAAGGCCAGCATCAGCCCCGACACCAAGCCGCTAATAAAGCCCCAAGCCGCCGCGCCGTTTTGCCCGAATTCGGGGCTGCCAATCATCGCCACGCCTGCCACCGCCAACACCAGTCCGGCTGCCTGAAACGGCGTTACCCGTTCGCCGAACCACAGGCGGCCGATGGCGGTCAGCCAAAAAATCTGCAAACTGTTAAGCAAAGTGGAAATACCGGGGCCGACCGCGTAAATGCTTTCGTGCCACAAAGCCAAGTCCAAACCCAAAAACACGCCTGCCAGCAGCGCGTTGCGCCGTGCCGCCGACTGCGCAGGGAAAGTTTGACCGAAATACCGCGCCAGCAGCCAAAAAATCACACCGGCCACCGCCAGCCGCCAAAACGCCATGGCGTACGCGCCCACCGGTACATGGGCAACAATCACGCTGCCCAGTCCGAAAATAATGCAGCCGATAATCAGGCCGATGGGGGCGGTTTTGGCGGTGGGTTGGGGAAACATCATGGTTTTGCCGTTCCGTGTTGATTTCAGGCAGCCTGAAAAGTTAAAAACAGGCGCACATCCGTTCGGCCGCTTCCACGCATTGTTCCACGCCGTCCACCAGCGCAATGCGGACATAGCCGCGTCCGGGGTTGCCGCCGTCCGCGCCTTCGCGTGCCAGCAGGCTGCCGGGCAGAACCTGTATGCCTGCGCGTTGGTACAGCGTTTGGGTAAAGGCAATATCGTCGCCGTCGGGGACGGGCAACCACAGGTAAAACGAGGCTTCAGGCAGCCGCGCATCAAAACGCCGTTGCAGAATCGGCAGCACGCGTTCAAATTTTTCCGCATACAGGCGGCGGTTTTCCATCACATGCGCTTCATCGTTCCAAGCGGCGATGCTGGCGTATTGAACGGGCAGACTCATCGCGCTGCCGTGGTAGGTGCGGTAGAGCAGAAACGACGCCAACAACCGTGCATCGCCCGCCACAAAACCCGAGCGCATGCCGGGTACGTTGGAGCGTTTGGACAGGCTGGTAAACATCACCAGATTCTCGCAGCCGCGCCCCAATTCGGCGGCAGCCTGAAGGCAGCCGACCGGCACACGGCCGTCAAAATAAATTTCCGAATAACATTCGTCGGAGGCAATAATAAAACCGTAACGGTCTTGCAGGGCAAATAGTTTGCGCCAGTCGTCCAGCGTCAGCACGCTGCCTGAAGGATTGTCGGGCGAGCAGACAAACACCAGTTTGCAACGCTGCCATTGTTCGTCTGCCACGCTGTCCCAATCGGGCAGAAAACGTGGGGCGCGGCTGTCGGCCAACACCAGTTCGCCGCCTGCCAGCAGGGTTGCGCCTTCGTAAATCTGGTAAAACGGGTTCGGCGACACCACCACGGGTTTTTCTGCCGCCGTGCCGTCCAACACAGTTTGTACAAAGGCAAACAGGGCTTCGCGGCTGCCCAATACGGGCAGGATTTCGGTGTCGGGGTTAAGAGTTAAGCCGTTATAGCGGCGGTGCAGCCAGTCGGCGCAGGCTTGGCGCAGTTCGGGCAGGCCGTGCGTGAGCGGATATTTGGACAATTCGGGCAGGGCGGCCGTCAGCGCGTCGGTTACTACGGCGGGAGCAGGATGTTTCGGCTCGCCGATATGCAGGGGAATCAGCGGCAGTTCGGACGGGGCATGCAGGCCGTTCATCAGGTGGCGCAGACGGGCGAAAGGATAGGGCTGGAGCAGGGACAGGCGCGGGTTCACGGTTGTTTTTCCTTAATTTTTAGTGTTGCCATTCTTGCAGAGCTTCGTTGGCCAGCGCAGCGACGGCGGCATTGTCGTGGTTGGCGGCGGCGGTTTGATACCAACGGTAGGCCGCTTCACGGTCGGCGGGCGTGCCTTCGCCGTCTTCATACAAGGTGGCAAGGATATATTGGGCTTCGGCAAAGCCTTGTTCGGCGGCGGCACGGATGGTGCGGAACGCGGCTTCGGCGCGTCCTTCGGCCAAATCCAAACCGGCCTGCCGCATATTTTGGCGGTAGGCAAACACTTCGGCTTCACTGTGGGCGGGGGCAGCGTGGGCGGGGAGGACGGCCAGCGTCAGCGTGAGGGTGATGGCGGTGAGTATTTTTAGCATAGGGATTCCTTTAGGCAGGGTTTTCAGGCAGCGTGTCGGCAAGGTGTGCCTGTAAATATTCGGCCAAAGCGGTGCGGCGGCGGATATTGCGTTGGCAGGCTGCCTGAAAAGCCGCTTCGCCACCCCAATAGGCAAAACGCTGTTTGGCACGGGTAATGGCGGTATAAAGCAGGGCGCGGCTGAAGTCGCCGTATTCGCCGCCGTCGGGGGCAAGCAACCAGACTTCGCCGTATTCCGAACCTTGGCTTTTGTGTACGGTGATGGCGGCGGCATCTTCGCAGGCAGGCAGGCGGCTGAGTGCGACGGCGCGCCAGCCTGAAGCCTGTTCGGGAAACCATGCCGCCAAACGTTGTTTTTCAGACGGATGCGGCAGCACAATGCCGACATCACCGTTAAACAGGCGGTTGTCGGGGTCGTTGCGGCTGACAATCAGTTGCTGTCCGGCAAACCAAGAGCCGTCTGCGGGGGCGCGGCCGTGTTGTTGCAAAACAGATAGGTAGGCTGCCTGAAAACGGCGGGCATCGCGGCGGCGTACCGCCAACACCGCCAATTCGCCCTGATGCTGGAATGCGGCCGCCACATCGCCGCGTTCCACCGCCTGCCAGTAAGGTTGCTGTGCTTGATAAAACGTCTGCGCCTGCTGTTCGGCTGTGCCTTGACGCAGCATCAGCGCATCGGGAAAGCGGGCAAACTGCTGCCATGCGCCCGCCGCATCGCCTGCCGTTACCGCTTGAGCCAGTTGGCCGATGCCGCTGTCGCTGCCGAAACGGTGGCTGATACGCAGACGGGCATGATGCAGCGACAGGGTGTCGTCCCAACCGTTTGGCAGCAGTTGTTGCAGCAGGGCGCGGCCGTGTTCGGACAGAGGCGTGTCGGCTTCCGTCAGTGCCTGCAAAACGGCACCGGCTTCCACCGGCGGCAGTTGGCGGTCGTCGCCCAGCAGTATGACGCGGCAACGGTCGGGCAGGGCGGACAGCAGTTGTTGCAGCAGGTGGCTGTCGAGCATAGAGGCTTCGTCAATAATCAGAATTTCCAGCGGCAGGCGGTTGTCGCGGTGGTAATACGGCTGCATCTGCGGCGGCAACAGCCCGAGCAGGCGGTGGACGGTCTGACCTTCCAAGCCGCTTAAAGCGGCTGCGGTGGCGGCAGGCAGTTCGGGAATGCGGGCGAGTGCCTGTTTTAATGCTTCCGACAGGCGGGCGGCGGCTTTGCCGGTAGGCGCGGCCAAGGCAATTTGCGGTATATCGGCGGCGGTTTGACACAATAAGGCCAGCAGCTTGGCTACGGTGGTGGTTTTGCCTGTGCCGGGGCCGCCGCTAATCAGGGTAAAACGGTTAATCAGGGTCAGCGCGGCAGCGGCCTGCTGGTCGCGGGCGGACGGTTCGGCAAACCATTGCTGCAACAGGCGGGCGCACAGTTCCGCCTGCGGTGGCAGTTCGGGCGGTGGCGACAGGCGGCGGATTTCATCGGCCAAGGCGTGTTCAAGCTGCCAGTAACGCGCGGTAAACAGACGTTGTCCGTTTAATACCAAGGGCGCGGAAGCGTCCGCCGCCACCAACGGGGCTGCCTGAAGCAGTTGTTGCCGCTCTTCGGCAGAAACGCGGATAAAGGAATGGCCGTTTTCCAAAGCCTGAAACAGTTTGGCGACAAACGGTGCCGCCGTATCGGCCTGCTCGGGCGCGGTACGGCGGAACAGGGCGGTAATCTGATCGGCGGCGCAGGGCAGGGGTTTATTTGGCACAACGGAAACCCAAGTTGTGCAGCACAAACGGTGCTTGCAGGCTGGTGCGGATACCGTAGCGCATAAAGGCGGCGTAGTTGCTGGGGTCGGTGCTGTTGGCCGAACCGCCGCCGCAAAACAGGCTGCTGTTGGCGGAACCGGCGTTGAGCAGGCTGCTGTTAAAGTCTTCGGTCCATTCCCAAATCAGGCCGTGCATATCGTGAATGCCCCAATAGTTGGGGCGGTTTTGGCCGACGGCGGTCAGACCGCGTTTGCCGCCTTCGGCATACCAGTCCAGAATAATGCGGTTGTAGTCTTTTTCGGCCGTACCGTTTTTGGCGGTGGCGGACGCTTGTCCGGCATATTCCCATTGGTCTATGGTGGGCAGGCGTTTGCCTTGTGCCACGCAGTAGGCATTGGCAGCAAACCAAGAAACGTGGGTAACGGGTTTATTGTTATCGACCGGTTTGGGGGCGTAGCTGTGCGTGCCGTTCTGTTGCCAATGGCGCAGGTAATTCTGTTCGGCATGACGGGAGCCGATTCGGCCGCGCTGCCATTGCGGCCGGTTGCGGACAAATTCGTAAAACTGTTGGTTGGTGACGGGGTATTTGTCCAGTTGAAAACTTTTCACCGGAATTAAGGGTGTGTCTTTTTTCAGATATAGCGGACGGTAGCTGCCGCCTTCCACTTTGGCCATCGGGGTGGCGGCGGCCACGCCGGCGGCATACAGCAGGGTGGGCAATAAGACAAGCAGGCGCGGCATAATGTTCCTTTCGTTAATTTATGGTTTTAAGTTTTCAGGCAGCCTGCGCGCGCTGGCGGCGGGTTTCGGCCAGCACCATGCCCGCGCTGACGGAAATGTTCATGCTTTCTACCGTGCCGAACATGGGGACGGACACCAATACGTCGCAATGTTCGCGGGTCAGGCGGCGCATGCCGTCGCCTTCGCTGCCCATCACCCATGCCACGGCCGACGGCACGTCGTAATGAAACAGGTCGGCTTGGCCGCCCATATCGGTGCCGACAATCCAAATGCCGTATTCTTTCAGCTCGCGCAGGGTACGCGCCAGATTGGTTACGGTAATATACGGCACGGTTTCGGCCGCACCGCAGGCAACTTTGCTGACGGTGGCGTTTAAGCCCGCGCTTTTGTCTTTGGGGGCAATCACGGCATGCACGCCCATTGCATCGGCGGTACGCAGGCAGGCGCCGAGATTGTGCGGGTCGGTAATGCCGTCCAAAACCAGCAAAAGCGGCGGTTCGCGCAGGTTTTCCAGCACGTCTTCCAGATGGACATGGTTTTTAGAAGCGTCAATAAAACCGGCCACGCCCTGATGGCGGGCGTTTTTGCACAGGGCGTTCAGGCGGTCGGCATCGGCAAAATGCAGGCGCACGTTTTCGGCGGCGGCTTTTTCCAGCACGTCGCGGGTACGGGCGTCGTTTTTTCCTTCCAAGACATACAGTTCGGTAATAGAGTGCGGGTTTTGCCACAGGCGGGCATTAACGGCGTGAAAGCCGTAAATCAGGCGTTGGTTGGACATTTCAGGCAGCCTCGGCCAAGGCAAACGCGCTGATATAGCGTTCTTCGTCGCTCAAACTGAGGTGGATTTTGCAGATACCGTTTTGTTCCAGCCATTGTTTGAGTACGGTTTCGCACAGGTATTCGGGTTTGCCCGCGCTGTTGTGGCCGATGCTGATGTTGTGCAGGCTGACCGGTTCGCGCAGGCCGGTGCCGACGGCTTTGGCAAAGGCTTCTTTGGCGGCAAAGCGTTTGGCGAGAAAACGCACGGCTTCGCCTTTGTTTTTTTGGGAAAATTCGTTGGCAAATTCCAGTTCTTCAATGCGGCTGAGAATGCGGCGCGACAGGGCTTCGCCGTATTTTTTATACAGGGTTTCAATGCGTTTGACCGACAGGATGTCGGTGCCGATACCGTAAATCATGACGGGGTTCCTTGTGTGGCGGTGGGGGAAATCAGGCTGCGGGCGCGGTGCATGGCCTGCTTCATTTGGCGCACGGCTTCAGGCAGCCCCAAAAACAGGGCTTGCGCCACCAGCGAATGACCGATATTGAGTTCGACAATTTGGGGAATTTGGGCAATCGGGGCAACGTTTTGAATGGTCAGGCCGTGTCCGGCATTGACGGTAATACCCAAGCGGTCGGCAAAGGCGGCGGCTTCGCGCAGGCGTTGCAGTTCGCGTTGCTGCTGATGAGGCGCGGCATCGGCGTAAGTGCCGGTATGCAGTTCAATTACACGCGCACCGCAATCGTAGGCGGCTTGGATTTGTTCGCGCTCGGCGGCAATAAACAGGGAAACGCGGATACCGGCCTGATGCAGCGCAGTCACGTATTCGGCCACTTTGTTTTGCTGCGCCAAAACGTCCAAGCCGCCTTCGGTGGTGACTTCTTCGCGCCGTTCGGGAACAAGGCAGACGTCGGCGGGCATGACTTTCAGGGCGTTGTCCAGCATTTCGGCGGTCATGGCCATTTCCAGATTCATGCGCGTTTTGATGGCGTTTTTGACGGCAAAAACATCGGCATCGCGGATATGGCGGCGGTCTTCGCGCAGGTGCAGGGTAATCAGGTCGGCACCGTGTGTTTCGGCGGTCAGCGCGGCTTCCACGGGGCTGGGGTAAACCGTGCCGCGTGCGTTGCGGACGGTGGCGATGTGGTCGATATTGACACCTAAAAGCATGGCGTGTTCCTGTAGTGGGTGAGTGGTGTGGCGGCAGAGTTTAACAGTTTTTAACGGGCTTGCCCAATGCTGAAAACGCTTCAGCCGAAGTGCAGTTGTGCGCTGTGTCCGCTGCTCAAATAGCGGCTTAAGGGTTTGGGCAGGGCATAGGCGGTCGGGTTGTCCGTCCAGATGCCTTCGCTCGGCGGCGCGTTTTCAGGCAGCCGCGCAGTCAAAACGGTAATATTAAGCAGACGGTGGGTTAAGCGGTGGGCAAAAACGGCATCACGGTGCAGGGCGTTTTCAGGCAGCCTGAAAACGGCGGCAAATTGTTGTAAAGACGTTAAATCTTCAAAGCAGGGCAGGCAGTACAGCCCTGCCCAAATGCCGTGTTGCGGCCGTTGGTGCAGCAGGGTGCGGCCGTTTGGGTCGCACAAGTGCAGTAAAAACAGGGGCAGTTCGCTGACGGCGGCGGCGGTTTTTTTACGCGGCAGTTCGGCGGTGCGGTTTTGTGCTTTGGCTTGGCAGATGTCGGCCATCGGGCAGCGTGGGCAGTCGGGGCGGCTGCGTTTGCACACGGTCGCGCCCAAGTCCATCAGGCCTTGCGTGTAGGCAGGCATATCGGCAGGGCGTTCAGGCAGCAGGCTTTCCGCTTGCGCCCACAACTGCCTTTCAAAGGCTTTATCGGACGGATTGCCGTCCAACGCAAACACGCGGCACAACACGCGTTTGACGTTGCCGTCCAAAATGGTTTCGCGCTGCTGAAAGGCAAACGCGGCAATGGCGGCGGCGGTGCTGCGGCCGACACCGCACAGTTGTTCCAATTCGCTGCGCCGTTGCGGAAAGTTTCCGCCGAAATCCTGCACGATTTGGGCGGCGGCTTTGTGCAAATTGCGGGCGCGGCTGTAATAACCCAAACCCGCCCACAGTTTCAGCACATCGTCCTGTGTGGCAGCGGCCAAATCGTGTACGCTCGGAAAAGCGGCGAGAAAACGCGGATAATATTCGGCGACGGTGGCAACCTGCGTTTGCTGAAGCATAATTTCCGACAGCCAAATTTTGTAGGGGTCGGACACCTGCCACGGCAGGCCGTGGCGGCCGTGTTGTCGTTGCCAGTTGATTAAGCGGGTGGAAAAGTCGTGCATAAAAATAAACAGTAAGCAGGCTGCCTGAAACGGAATTCCCTTTCAGGCAGCCTGTCGTTATGAAAACAAAGCTTTAGTTTTTGTCTTGGTCAACCAGTTTGTTTTTGGCAATCCAAGGCATCATGCCG
>JAUNOT010000081.1 GCA_030537065.1 Conchiformibius sp. | reverse complement strand
AATTAAAAAAGTTTTTAATAATTATATTAATTATATCAGAAAAGTTTAAAATGAGTGATAGTATCTTTGGAAAAAATGCTGTTAAATTATTATTAATGCCTCAGCCCAGCGAACCCAATCAGGTTTTTGTGCGTCAAAATTATTATGGCGACCATTATACGGTGTACATTACACAAAAAGAAACGCCGTATCCCGACGGTCGCCTAATTACTTCGCGTACCAATGTGGAAGGAATTATTACCCATGCCAATGATGCGTTTGTAGAATTGAGCGGCTGGACCCGTGAGGAACTGATGGGCTGTCCGCACAGCGTATTGCGTCATCCGGATATGCCGTCTTCAATATTTGAAGACTTGTGGGGAACGTTGCGCTCGGGACGTAAGTGGCACGGCTATGTGAAAAACCTGCGTAAGGACGGCGGTTTTTACTGGGTATATGCCACAGTTATTCCGAATGTGCGCGAAGGCAAGATTGTCGGCTATACCTCGGTGCGGCGCAAACCGTCTCGTGAGAAAATTTCCGAAATCAGCGAATTTTATGCCGAACTGCGCGCAAAAGAGCGTGATATTCCTTTGGAATAGGTATTTTGATATTGAAATCTGACAACTTTAAAACGGAGGCCATTTTATTATGAGCGAACAATTAATCCTTTCCATTTTAAACGATTTAAACAGTTCGTCATTCGACATCACCGCTTCGGCCTTGGTTTCTACGGACGGACTGCCGATTGCGTCGGTGTTGCAGCGCGGAGTGGATGCCGACCGTGTCGGCGGTATGGCGGCGGCTTTGCTGTCTTTGGGTCAGCGTGCCGTGCGCGAGTTACGGTGCGGTAATTTTAAGCAGGTGATGGTAGAAGGGGATGACGGTTATATCCTGATGTTGCAGGTGGGTGAAGAAGCCGTGTTGGTGATGACGGCACGTCAAGATGCCAAGTTGGGTATGTTGTTATTGAGTGCCCGTAATGCGGTTAAACGTTTGGCTGATATGAAGCAGCTGCGCGTATTGTGATGCAGGGTACCGCATGATTGAGGAACAATAATGTTGAAGTTTTTAATTGCCCCTGATTTTTCACCGGAAAATTTTTCCGGCTGGCATATGTTTAATACCTTGTTGCAGCGCCGTAGCGGGCAGCAGGTTCATTTGCTGATGCCGGCGGATACCGTGGAAGAAGCTGATATGAGAGCGCAGGGCTTGCCGGATTTGATTTATGCCAATCCGTTTGATGCGGCAGTTTTAATCCGAAAGTACCAGTATTTGCCGGTTGTCCGTCCGGTTGGTCAGTCGGATGAGGTGGTGATTGCCACCTATGTGGATGCCCCTTACCGGCATTCGGACGAACTGCCGAAAAACAGCCGTATTCTTGCGGCCTCCAACCGTGATGTGCGTTTAATCGGCCTGCGTCTGCTGGAGTCGGCAGGTTTGGACGAAAGCGAGGTGTTTTGGCTGAATGCGGCTACATTTCAGGCTGCCGCGCGCCGGTTAATCCGTCAGGAAGCTGATGCGGCTTTCTTTTTGGCTTCGGCGTATGATGCGTTTAACGACAGTACCCGTGAACAAATGCGTATATTGATGCGCAGCCAGTTAGATGATATTTATCATATGGTATTGTTGCATCCGAAGCGTACCGATTTGTACGATACGGTATTGGAAACTTTTACCGGTATGCATGACAGTGTGGCAGGGCGTTTGATTTTGGGTGATTTGGCTCTGAATCAGGGTTTTGAAAAGCTGGAATGTGAGGACGCTGAATTTATGATTGATTTGATGCAGACTTTGCAGGATTAAGTTTGCCAAGACGAAAACAGGGTGTACGGTTTGGGTACACCCTGTTTTTATATTTCAGGCAGCCTGAAAAGTCGTTTTACCATTGAAAAGTTTGTCCGATGCTGCCCGATACACCGTGATTGGAAGCATTGACGGCCGCATATGGTCCGCCCGAACAGGCAGCCAGCAGCAGGCTGCAAGCCGTTATCAAAATAAGATTTTTAATATTCTGTATCATAAATCTAATCCTTGCCAGAAAGTTTGCAGGCCGCTTACTTGCGGATAGGCGGTCAAATCAATTTGCAGGGGGGTGATGCTGATAAAACCGCTTTCGCAGGCGGCAAAATCGGTGTCGTCTTCGCTGTCGGACACATCGCCTGCCGGCCCAATCCAATAGACGGCATCGCCGCGCGGGTCGGTGGCGGCAATCACGTTTTGGATATGGTGGCGGCGGCCGAGACGGGTAAAGCGGATGCCTTGAATATCCTGCGGCGCAACGGCGGGAATATTGATGTTCCACAACACCGGTGCAGACGGCGGTGCATGGTGCAACAGGTGTTGCAGCAGCAGCCACACCGCCCGTTCCGCCGTGGCGGCATAGGCGGGAAAATCATAGCTGTTTAAAGAAAATGCTACGGCAGGAATACCCATCAGATAGGCCTCTGTTGCGGCAGCCACCGTGCCGGAATACAGGGTGTCGTCGCCCATATTCGCGCCGTGGTTGATGCCGGACAGCACCCAATCGGGCTGAAAGTCGGGCAGGGCGTGCAAACCCAAATGGATGCAGTCGGTGGGCGTGCCGTTTACAAAATAAAAGCCGTTGTCGGCTGCGCGGATACGCAGGGGGCGGTCGAGCGTTAAAGAATTGCTGGCACCGCTGCGGTTGCGTTCGGGTGCGACCACGCGCACATTGGCCCATTCGCCCGCCACCCGCGCCAGAATGCCGATGCCTTGTGCCAAATAGCCGTCGTCGTTGGAAATCAGAATATTCATTTTAAACCGTTTCGTTTTAACCATAAAAATCCGATTGTAAACGCGGCTGCCTGAAAAGCACAGTTTTTTGCTTTCAGGCAGCCGCTTACAAATTAAAGGCAATACTTTACATTTTTTCGCAGTTTGTAGTAAACTGTTATAAGAATAATTTTCATTTGCTTTATCATCTTAATTAAGGGTTATCTCATGTTTCATACCCGTCTTCGTCCCATTGTATTGATATTAATACCTTTGTTGATTAATGCTTGTGCGGGTGGCAGTTTTGATACCCAGCCTGTTACTGTCGTCAATCCGGACATCGTTCCCGATAAACCTACGACGCATGATGAAACTACTGTACCTAAAGTCCATCCGCAGCAAGCCGAAGGCATTATGCAGCCGGCTTTGGGTTACAGCATACCGATTCCGCGCCGCAATATTTCCTTTAAAGACGAAAAAGGCAAAACCCTGCCCGACGGCAAACAGGCCGAAGAACACCGCCTGCTCAATCCCGATGATATCCGCACCCTTCACAGCGCCGACATCAACGATGCACCGCACCGCGCCGAGTTGGCGCAACGTCAGCCCGGCGTCCGCACCGAGGCTTCCACTCCCGCACAACGCGGCTATCAATTTGTACACGCCGGCTACCTGTTCAGCGATTTTTACCCGTCTAAAGTAGAAGAAAAGCCCGGCGTACTGCGTGAAGGCAGCGAAGGTTATATTTTCTATCAAGGGCGCAACTCCGCCCAAGCGTTACCGACCAACCAAACCGTGCGTTACAGCGGCCATTGGGATTTTGTCAGCGATGCCAAACGCCACCGTGTCCATACCCAAAACGGCAGCGCGGGCGGCGGCGGCGCGGGCGGCGGCGCTTTGGGCTTTTGGTCGTACTACGGCGACAGCGTGGGCGCAACCTCGTTTGCCGAAACCGCCACCGCCGAATCCGACAACTCCGATTTGCGCTGGCGTGCTCGTCAGCACATCAGCGAGTTTGAAGTGGATTTCGCCAACAAAAAACTGACCGGCGAACTGAAACGCAAACATTGGACACGCGCAGGCGAGCCGGAAAAAACCAGTACCCGCTACACCCTTGCAGCCGATATCCGCAACAACCGCTTTAGCGGCAAAGTCAAAGCCGCCGATAAAAAAGACCCGATTTTCCAATCCGATTCCGCCCTGCTGGAAGGCGGTTTTTACGGCGGACGCGGCGAAGAGCTGGCCGGTAAGTTTTTAGCCGACGACCACACCCTGTTCGGCGTGTTTGCCGCCAAACAAGACAAACCCGTTGATGCCGCCCAAACCGAAAAGCTGCACGACGCCTACCAAATCAACATCAGCAGCAGCGACACCGTCAGCCGCCAGCCCCTGCCCAATTTCGGCCATGCCGACCAACTGCTGCTGGAAGGGTAAGCTTTGCCGCTGCTGCCTGAAAACAACGGCTTTCTCAACACCCGCCGCATCACTTTAGCTTCCGGACGCGAAGTGGACGTAACCGTTTGCTGCAGCAATTTGGACTACCTGAAATTCGGCCACCTGCGTAAAAGCCGCTTGGACGGCGACGCCGAGCCGGACAATGGCGATACGGACGACGGCGACGACAGTGATAACGATGACACCGACAACGGGGATGATGCCGATACCGATAACGCTGGCAGCGATAAAGATGATGCCGACAATGGCAACGACAACGGCAGCAACGATAAAGACAACCACACCACCGTCCTCAACGCCAAACGCCCTGAAGAAGACAGCCTGCCCTTTTCAGGCAGCCCGTACGGTTCTTTCCTGTTTATTCAAGGCGAACGCACCCGTACCGCCGACGTTCCCCAAAGCGGCAACGCCCGTTATGCCGGCACATGGGACGGCTTCAGCATGAAGCAATCGGTATGGCGCACCCTGCCCGGCAACGGCGCATCCTCCAGCAAAGCACAGTTCAACGTCGATTTCGGCAACAAACAGCTTTCAGGCAGCCTGACCGAACACAACGGCGTCCGCCCCGCCTTCCTGATTGATGCCGCCATACAGGGCAACGGCTTTAACGGCAGCGTCCGCACCCATGCCGACGGCGTCAACCTCGACCCCGGCCGCGAAGGCGGCAGCCCGATTCTGCGCTTTGACGACGTACCGGTAAGCGGTGGCTTCTACGGCCCCAACGCAGCCGAAATCGGCGGCTCGTTCTTCAGCGACGAACACAAAACCGGTGCCGTTTTCGGCGGCAAACGCCAAGTTACCACCGACACCGCCCGATAACTCAGGAGGCCGCCATGCACCATACCCCTTTCGCCAAACACCGCACCACGCTGGCCGTCCTGCTCTGCCCGTCGCTCGTGCTGCCTGCGTGGGCAGACGGTCGCACCGCCGCCGACGCTGCCGATGAAACCGCCACCACCGTCTTGCAAGAAGTCAATGTAACCGGCAAGCGCGTGCGCGGCCACTGCCGCGAAAAAGACCTGACCGGACTGGGCAAAACCGTCAAAACCACCGAAACCTTAGACAAACAGCAGGTATCGGACATCCGCGACTTGGTGCGCTACGACCCCGGCGTGGCCGTAGTGGAACAAGGGCGCGGCGCCAGTTCCGGCTATTCTATCCGCGGCGTGGACAAAAACCGCGTGGCCACCGTGGTGGACGGCATTGCCCAAGCCCAATCGTAATACCGTGCAGGGTTTCCGTCCCGGCAGCGGCGCGATTAACGAAGTGGAATATGAAAACATCGCTTCGGTGGAAATCAGCAAAGGCGCCAGCTCGTCCGAATACGGCAGCGGCTCATTGGGCGGCGCGGTCGGCTTCCGCAACAAGGAGGCCGCCGACATCATCAGCGCAGGCAAAAACTACGGCCTGCGCAGCAAAACCGCTTATCACGGCAAAAACGGACAGACGCTGCAATCCTTGGCGGCGGCAGGACGCTGGGGCAACTGGGAAGGTTTGGCGCAATACACCGCCCGCAGCGGCCGGGAAATCCGTCCGCATAAAGATGCGTTTAACCACACCGTTTACGAAGTAACCCGACTGGGCGGCTACACCAACGAATACGACACCCGCTATCCCGAAGGCAGCGGCTTTAAGCGCAGCACCAGTTATTTTTTGTTGGCAGACGAATGCCCGACTTTGGATTGTGCGCCTAAGGCTTTTTCAGCCGCTACCGGTTCGCCGCCGCATGCACCCGACCCGAACCACAGCGCCGAACAAGCCGCCATTGCTGCCCGTTCGCAGCATATTACCGAGCGCATCCGTCCGCGCGACTTTACCGGCAGCGGACGCACCCTGCCTGACCCTTTGCGCTACCGCACCGGTTCGTGGCTGGTGCGCGGCGCTTATCATTTTTCGCCCAAACATCATGCCGGTGTGGTTTTCGAGCATACGGTACAGCGTTACGACAGCCGCGATATGAGCCTGCCTGCGTATTATCCGACCGACCACGATTTCCGCAGCGCATCCGGCCTATACGGCAACAATCCATATGACGGCATCCATGTCGGCAACATCGGTTTGCAGTGGGCGCGTACGCGGTGGGTGGACGAAAAACACCGCAAAGTCCGCGGCGGCTTGTTTTACCGTTATCAGAATCCGGACAAGAATTCGTGGGCCGACCGCTTCCAACTGGCGTTTGACCGGCAGGACATCGGCATCGACAACACGCTGCTGAACCGAAATTGCAGCGTTTACCCGAACGTAGACAAAAATTGTACCGTCAGCACCGATAAACCGTGGTCGTACCGCCATTCGGAGCAAAACCGTTACAGCGAACGGCACAATCTGCTGCGTGCCGAAGCGGATAAGGAATGGCATTGGGGCATCAGCCGCCACCGCTTTCATCTGTCGGGCGGCATCGACCGTTTTGATTCCAAACTGCGGCGCGGACAGTATTTTTCCGAGTATGCGGTGGAAGATTACGAGTCGCTTGCCACACCCGCAGGCAAACGGCGGCCGAACGGCAGCTACGATGCGCCCTATTTGTACCGCAAAGCCGGCAGCCGGTTAATTTATACCGACCACTGCCTGCACAGTACGTCGTCCCACCGTGCATGCGGTCTGCGCCATATTTCAGGCAGCAATCTGTTTTTCACCTTGCGCGACAATATTTCCTTCGGCCGTTATGCCGATGTGAGTGTGGGCATGCGCTACGACCGCCACCGTTTCCGTTCTCAAGACCCGTGGACGGCAGACGCAGACTACCGCAATGTGTCGTGGAACGGCGGTTTGGTATTGAAACCGAGCAGCCATGTGGCCTTATCCTACCGCGCTTCCAGCGGCTACCGCGTGCCCAGCTTCCAAGAGCTGTTCGGCTACCGCCTGCCCGGACACGAGCAGGGCAAGGACGACAAATACCACCACCCCACCCGTGTGTCGCCCGAAAAATCGCTTAACCACGAATGGGCGCTGACCCTGAAAGGCAATGCCGGTACGCTGGAGCTGGCGCAGTTTGACAACCGCTACCGCGATTTGATTGCCGTGGCTCATCAGATTGACCGCCACTCTCCGCTCAAACGGGAGTTTGCCGCGTATCAAAACGCGCAGGACATCCGTTTGTCAGGCATCAACATCAGCGGCCGTTTGGATGCCAACGGTTTGTGGGACAGGCTGCCTGAAGGCCTGTACGCCACCTTTGCCTACAACCGCATCAAGCCCAAATCGGTACGCAATAAAGACGGCTTTACCTTTGTGGAAAGCTATCTGCTGGATACGGTGCAGCCTTCGCGCTATATTTTCGGCGTGGGCTACGACCACCCCGAAGAAAAATGGGGCATCAACCTGAACTTTACCTATTCCAAACCGAAAAACCCCGACGAGCTGCTGACCTATTATCGCAGCCACAGCGGCAAACGCATTCACAAAGCCGGCAGCGGCCAAACCAGCAAATCTTGGAAAACCGCCGATTTGTCGGCCTACGCCAAGCTGCGTAACTGGCTGACCTTACGTGCATCGGTGTTTAATTTGGGCAACTACCGCTACCTTACTTGGGAATCGCTGCGCCAAACTTCCGCCGGTGCGGTCAACCGCCACAGCGACGGCGGCAATTATGCCCGTTACGCCGCACCCGGACGGCATGTGGCGCTGTCGTTGGAAATGAAGTTTTAAGACGGTATGGTTAAAGTAATTTATTTTTCATGTAAATGAAGCGTTTTAACTGTTCATGCGGCTGTCTGAATAATATTCGGATTCAGGCAGCCTTTTATTTTTTCCTTAATTTGTATTATGTTTACCCAATCCGTTTTCCCATTACTTGTCGGCATGATGGTATCTTCATCGCTGGCGGCCGACCCCGTTGCCGACAGCCTGAATGACCGCCGTATGCAAGATGAATACCGTCCTGCCGTGCGTATGCTTCCCCAGCCGAGAGCTGCCACACCGCTACTTTCTGATGCTGAAAACAAAACCGTTTCCCTGAGCAAAGAGCAGTTATTGCAACATCCTGATTTGCTGGTTCGTGCCATGATGGCGGCATTATTGCATAACCGCAGTGAACATACCGCCCTATTGCTGCCGCTTTACCAGCAACTGCCCGAGCCTTTGCGTGATGCGTTGATTGAGGATTGGGCGCAGGCGCAACTGGAGCGGGCAGATGGTCGTCATGGGCGGGCGGTCAGGCTGTACCGCCGTGTTTTATCGGAGCGGCCCGACCTGCTTCCGGTCAGGCTGCAACTGGCAGCGTCACTGTTTGAGGATAAGCAGTATGCTGCTGCCGAAGACCAATTCCGCTGTTTACGCAGTGAAACGCGGCTGCCTGAAAGCGTACACACCCAAATTGACCAATATCTGGCGGCCATCCGCAACAGCAGCTTGTGGACATTTCATGGCGGCCTGACCTATTTAAACGACCGCAATTTAAATAACGTGAGTTCGGGATAAGCGCTTATTTACTTATTGGGTAACAAAGACTT
>JAUNOT010000080.1 GCA_030537065.1 Conchiformibius sp. | reverse complement strand
AACATCAGTTCTGCAATTTCCTTAACACCGTTTTCACGGTTTCAATCCGCTTTTCCACCGTGTCCATTGTCATTTCCAAACGCAGCCTGTCCGCGCCGAGCATACGGTAGTGCCGCCCCGACTGCACCAGCGCAATCACGGCCGACGGCGCAACCGCTGTATGTTTGCCAAAGGTCAGCGTCAGCGCGGCGGCACCGGCATCAATCACGTCAATGCCCAATTCCTTGGCGGTCAGGCGGATGCGGTGGCTTTCCAGCAGCGTGTGGACGGGCGGATGCGCGTCCGCCAAACCGAAGCGGTCAATCAGCTCTTCATGGATTTGGTTGATTTGCGCGGCATTTTCCGCCGCCGCCAAGCGTTTGTACAACACCAGCCGTTCATGTACGTCGGGGCAGTAGCTTTCAGGCAGCAGCGCTGGGCTGTGCAGCTTGATTTCGGTGGTAATGCCCAAAGGCGCGTCCACATCGGGCGTGCGGCCTTTTTTCAAATCGCGCACTGCCTGTTTCAGCATTTCCGTGTACAGCGTCAGCCCCACCTGCATCATTTCGCCGCTCTGCCCTTCGCCCAAAATCTCGCCTGCGCCGCGGATTTCCAAATCCTGCATCGCCAAGCTGAAACCTGCGCCCAATTCGTCTGCTGCCGCAATCGCGTCCAAACGCTTTTCCGCGTCTTTGGTTATGCTGTCGGGCGTGAGCAGATAGGCATAGGCCTGATGGTGGCTGCGCCCGACCCGTCCGCGCAACTGGTGCAGTTGGGCGATGCCGAAACGGTCGGCGCGGTTGATGATAATGGTGTTGGCATTGGGAATGTCAATGCCGGTTTCAATAATGGTGGAACAAAGCAATACATTGAATTTATGTTGTAAAAATTCGCGCATACGCTGTTCCAACTCGCGTTCGCGCAACTGGCCGTGCGCCACGCCGATACGCGCTTCAGGCAGCAGTGTTTCCAGTTTTTCACGCATATTTTCAATGGTTTCTACTTCATTGTGCAGGAAAAACACCTGTCCGCCGCGCTTTAATTCGCGCAACACGGCTTCGCGGATGCCTGCTTCGCCAAACGGTTTGACAAAGGTTTTGACTGCCAAACGGCGGCTGGGCGCGGTGGCAATCAGGGAAAAGTCGCGCAGACCGTCCAATGCCATGCTTAAGGTGCGCGGAATCGGCGTGGCGGTCAAAGTCAGCACATCCACATTGGCGCGTAGTTTTTTCAACTGTTCTTTTTGGCGCACGCCGAAGCGGTGTTCTTCGTCAATAATAATCAAGCCCAAGTTTTTAAACGCAATGCCGTCTTGAACCAGCTTGTGCGTACCGATAACAATATCGACCGTACCGTTTGCCATGCCCGCCAAAGTCGCCTGCGTTTCCCTGCTTTGGTTAAAGCGCGACAACACGCCCACTTTGACGGGGAAATCGGCAAAACGGTCGGCAAAATTTTTGGCGTGCTGTTCCACCAGCAGGGTGGTCGGCGCCAGCACGGCCACTTGCCGTCCGCCCATCGCCGCCACAAAAGCGGCACGCAGCGCCACTTCGGTTTTGCCGAAACCGACATCGCCGCACACCAGCCGGTCCATCGGTTTGCTTTGCGCCAAATCGTGCAGCACGGCGGCAATGGCGGCGGCTTGGTCTTCGGTTTCTTCGTAGCCGAAACCGTCGGCAAAGGCCTGATAGTCGGCTTCGTTCAGAGCGCAGGCGAAACCTTGGCGGGCGGCGCGTTCGGCATACAGGTGCAGCAGTTCGGCGGCGGTGTCGCGGGCTTTTTCGGCGGCTTTGCGTTTGGCCTTGCCCCACGCGCTGTTGCCCAGTTTGTGCAGGCTGACGTTTTCGGCAGCCGCGCCCGAATAGCGGCTGATTAAATGCAGTTGGGCAACGGGGACATATAATTGGGCATCGTTGGCATAGCCCAGCAGCATCATTTCGCTGCTGCCTTCGCCAAAGTCCAGATTGACCAGCCCCAGATAACGGCCGATGCCGTGTTCTTCGTGGACGACGGGGTCGCCAATGCGGATTTCCGCCAAGTCGCGCAGCAGCCCGTCCGATACGGCGGCGTGTTTGCGGCGCGTGCTGCGGCTGCGGGCAACGTATTGGTACAACTCGGTTTCGGTAATCACCGCCAAGCGGTTTTCAGGCAGCCTGAAACCTTCCGCCAACGGGGCAACGGTCAGCATCAGCGCGTGTTCGGCGCGGCAGAAATCCTGCCAGTCCGCCGCCGCCTGCGCGTCCACGCCGTGCTGCCTGAAAAATGCGTTCATGGTTTCGCGGCGGCCAAGGCTGTCGGCACACAGCAGCACGCGCCCGTCAAATTCGCGGCAAAATTGTTGCAATGCCGCCAAAGGTTCTTTGGACTGACGGTTTACGGCAATTTGCGGCAGATTGTGGCGGTCGTCCGCGTCCGTCCAAATTTGCGGATAGGCTTTCAGGCAGCCGGCAAAACGGTCGGGCGACAGCCACAGCATTTGCGGCGGCAACGGCGGATAAGTCGGGTCGCCCTGCGCCATACGCCAGCGCCCGTTCACGTCCGCCCAAAAGTTTTCGGCGCAACGGTGGACATCGGCGCAGCACACCAGCAGCGCGTCTTCACCGATATAGTCAAACAGGGTGGCGCATTCGCGTTCAAAAAACAGCGGCAGATAATATTCCGCGCCTGCGCCGAATTGTCCTTTGGAAACGGCGTTGTACACCACGGCGGCAGACGGGTCGCCGTCCACCGTTTCGCGGAAGCGGCTGCGGAAAATGCTTTGCGCTTCGGCATCGCTGGGAAATTCGTGTGCAGGCAGCAGGCTGATTTCATTCACACTTTCCAAAGTGCGCTGGCTGTCGGGGTCAAAAGTTTTGATGCTGTCGATTTCGTCGCCGAAGCAGTCCAAGCGGTACGGCAGGCGGCTGCCGCTGGGAAACACGTCCATAATGCCGCCGCGCACGGCAAATTCGCCCGCACTCAACACATTGGAAACATGATGATAACCCGCGTCCACCAGATTGCGGCGCAGGGCTTCGGTATCCAAACGTTGTCCCACCGTCCATTGAAAGGTATTCGCCGCCAAAAACGCAGTCGGCGCCAGCTGCTGCATCGCCGTCGCCACCGGCACAAACAATACGTCCGCCAACCCGTTTTGCAGCCGCCACAACACCGACAACCGCTCCGACACCAAATCCTGATGCGGGGAAAAATGTTCGTAAGGCAGGGTTTCCCAGTCGGGTAAAAACAGAGCGCGGTCGTGCGGACGGAAAAAACGCCACGCTTCGTGCAGGCGTTGCGCCTGTTCGCTGTCGGCGGTCAAAACGATTTTAAGCGGCGTGTCGGGCAGGTTTTCCGCCAGCAGCCACGGCAGGCTGCCTGAAGACAGGGCACTCCAACGGGATTTTTGACGGGGTTTGGGCAGGGGAAAAAGCGGATTCATGACAAGCTTTAAGGCTGCCTAAACCCGCACGCGGCGTTTCAGGCAGCCTGAAAAATAAAAGTAGGGGGATTGTAGCGGATTTTATTGACTGACGCAGTTTTTATCGGCACGCCCGGGATTGGCAAAAAACGCTTCGCCGTCCTGACAAGACGACGTACTGCTTTCACACAGAAAGAACTGCCTGTCCTGATTCATCACCAGCACGCGCGGCTCCAAATCCTTGTCCCAAGCCACCGCTTTCATGCGGTATTCGCTGTCGGTGTTGGTGCCGCGCGGATTACCCTGCATACGGATACAGAAATGCTTGGTTTCCGCGTCGCGGTCAGGTGTGTCGGAATAAGGCAGTTTTGCCCAAGTCGTGCTGTTTTGCTTGAAAGAAAAACGCTTCATATAATGTTGTTCCAAAGCACTGGCGTTGTCCAACATTGCCGTTTGCGCCTCAAACAAACGGGCACGGCGGATATAATCGCGGTAAGACGGATAGGCAATAACCGTCAGAATCGCCAAAACGGCAATCACCACCATCAGCTCAATCAAGGTAAAACCCGCGCTGCCTGAAATCCTATACCGCACCATTTCCGTTACACCGTTACATTAGCTTAATAATCTTCACAACCTTCAGATGAACCGATTTCCACATCCTTTTTACAACGGAAAAAATTACCGTTCAAAGAACTGTAATATAAGGTTAGGGGGACGGTTTGACGAACCGATTCCGAATATACCCCTTCTTTTGCCACCGCCTGCAGGACAAAATTATCCGCATTAGAAGCTTTCTTTTTTGCGTCCACATTATAATCGGCAATGGCAATATCATAAAACCGTGTGGCCGGTGCGGGCAAAGTCGGCCAAGTACGGCATTCCCGTTCGCTGCCGGCCGTAGCACAAAACGAATTACTTTTTACATAATGACGTTCCATCATCTGTATATTTTCCACCAAAGCCGCCCGCGCGTCCTCCAAACGCGACAGACGAATATAATTTTGGTAGGAGGGGTAACCGATTACCGCCAAAATAGCAACAATGGCAATCACCACCATCATCTCAATCAGCGTAAAACCCCGTTGTCTAGATTGCGTTTCCATATTAAATATCCAAAAAATCCATTTAATTTGCAGAGATTCAAGTTTATCACAAGCCCCCTGCAAACTGCATACCAACCCACGCCCTTTCCGAAAATATTTGCCATGTCGTTACATTTGGCGCTATAATTTTACGTTTTACCACCTTGCCTTCACGCACCGCATGGCTGAAGGCTGCTTTAAACCGCAAGGAGATAACATGCGTCATTACGAGATCGTGTTTATCGTTCACCCCGACCAAAGCGAGCAAGTGCCCGCTATGGTAGAACGTTACAAAACCCTCATCACCGAAGCCGGCGGCAAAATCCACCGCTTGGAAGACTGGGGTCGCCGCCAACTGGCCTACCCCATCAACAAAATCCACAAAGCGCACTATGTGCTGATGAACATCGAAACCACCCCTGCCGTGGTGGACGAGCTGGAAACCGCTTTCCGCTTTAACGATGCCGTGCTGCGCCACCTGACCATCAAAACCGATGCCGCCGTTACCGAAGCATCGCCGATGATGAAGGAAGAAAAATCCAAAAACCTGCTGACCGGCGAAACTGCGGCAGCCGAAGCCCCTGCCGAAGCCTGATTTGGAAAACACTTTCCGGCTGACCGCCACCCTGTCAAAAGTGAATGTACTGCGCCGCACACCTGCGGGCGTTCCCGTATTGGACGTGATGCTGCAACACGAATCCTGGCAGGAAGAAAACGGATTAAAATGCCTGATTAAATTTGATTTACCGGCAAAAATCCTCGGCAGGGAAGCCGAAATTTGGCAGCACCGGCAGGGCGAGCAAGTGAGCGTGGGCGGATTTCTCGCCCAGCGCAGTCAGAAAAGTCCCTATCCTGTGTTGCGTATCCAAAGCATTCAAGCAATTACACAAGATTAAAAGGTTATTATTATGGCCCGCCAAACATTCAAACGCAGAAAATTCTGCCGTTTTACTGCAGAAAAAATCCAAGAAGTGGATTACAAACAAGTTGATTTGCTGAAAGATTTCATTACCGAAAACGGCAAAATCATTCCCGCCCGCATTACCGGCACCAAAGCACGCTACCAACGCCAACTGGCGGTTGCGGTTAAACGCGCCCGCTTCCTGGCTTTGCTGCCCTACACCGACCAACACAAATAATCAGGAGCCTACATTATGCAAATCATTCTGTTGGAAAGAATCGGCTCTTTGGGCAATTTGGGCGACGTGGTTACCGTTAAAAACGGTTATGCCCGCAACTTCCTGATTCCCCAAGGTAAAGCCAAACGCGCCACCGAAGCCAACTTGAAAGAGTTTGAAGCACGCCGTGCCGAGCTGGAAGCCAAACAAGCTGCCGTATTGGCCGATGCCCAAGCCCGTCAAGCCAAACTGGACGGCCAAACCGTTACCGTGGCACAAAAAGCCGGTGTGGACGGCCGCCTGTTCGGTTCTGTTACCAATGCCGACATCGCTGCTGCCATCTGCGCTGCCGGTGTGGAAGTGGTTAAAGCCAATGTACGCCTGCCCGAAGGCCCGTTTAAAGCCGTGGGCGAGTATGAAGTAGAAGTGGCTCTGCACACTGATGCGGTTGCGAAAATTACCGTAGCGGTTGTGGCTGCTGCTGCTTAATTGCAAATAATTAAAGCTGCCTGAAAGCAGGCAGCAACAATCAAAACGCTTTTCAGGCTGCCTGAAAAGCGTTTTTTGTTTCAGGCAGCCTGCTTGTTAAGCGCGGTCCAATTCAAATTCTTTGTGCAGCACGCGCGTGGCTAATTCCATGTATTTTTCGTCAATCAGCACCGAAATTTTAATTTCCGAAGTGGAAATCATCTGGATATTGATGTTGTCGGCCGCCAAAGCGCGGAACATTTTGGATGCCACGCCCACATGCGAGCGCATACCCAAGCCGACAATAGACACTTTGCAGACATTGTCGTCGCCGCTGACTTCTTGTGCACCGATGGTGCTTTTCAGATTGTTTAACAAATCCAAAGTCGGCTTGTAATCGCCGCGCGGCACGGTGAAGGAAAAATCGGTGGTGCCTTCATTGCCGACATTTTGGATAATCATGTCCACATCAATATTGGCATCGGCCACCACACCCAAAATCTGATAGGCGATGCCGGGTTTGTCGGGAACGCCGCGGATATTGATACGCGCTTGATTTTTATCAAAGGCTATGCCCGATACAACTGCTCTTTCCATGTTTTCATCTTCCTCAAAAGTAATCAAAGTTCCTTCGCCGCCCTCTTGCAGGCTGCTTAATACGCGCAGGCGGACTTTGTATTTGCCGGCAAATTCCACCGAGCGGATTTGCAACACTTTGCTGCCCAAGCTGGCCAATTCCAGCATTTCGTCAAAGGTAACCGTGTCCATGCGCCGTGCCTCGGGTACGACACGCGGGTCGGTGGTATAAACGCCGTCCACATCAGTGTAAATCTGGCATTCATCGGCTTTTAATGCCGCCGCCAACGCCACCGCCGAAGTGTCGGAGCCGCCGCGCCCCAAAGTGCTGATATTGCCGTTTTTGGTCACACCTTGGAAACCGGCCACAATCACCACTTTGCCGTCCTGCAAATCGGTACGCATCCGCGCATCGTCAATATCTTCAATCCGTGCCTTGGTATGCGCTTCATCGGTGCGGACGGCCACTTGCCAGCCGGTATAGCTTTTGGCTTCCACACCGATGTCTTTTAATGCCATGGCTAACAGACCGATGGTTACCTGCTCGCCGGTGGCCAGCACCACATCCATTTCACGCGGGTCGGGAAATTCCTGTATTTCATGCGCCAGCGCCACCAAACGGTTGGTTTCGCCGCTCATGGCCGACACCACGACCACGACATCATGTCCTGCCGCACGGGTTTTGGCGACACGTTTGGCTACGTTTTTAATGCGCTCCACCGAGCCGACCGAAGTGCCGCCGTATTTTTGAACAATTAAAGCCATTTGAAAAGTATCCGTAAAATAATAGACGGTGATGCCCGACAAAGCAGATTATCGGGCGGTTTGAAAAATTGCATCAGACCGCCCGTGGCGGGCGGCTGCCGCAGTGGGGCAGTATAACAGAGGCGCGAAAGCGCGTCATTTTTGCCCGAAACGTGCCCACACGCGCAAACGCCGCCAGTCGTCAGGCGGCAGCATATCCGGCCACACCGCCTGATAATGGATGCGGCCATCTACGCGCCATTTGAACACGCACAGGCTGCGCGAAATCAGGCTGCCTGAAAGCAGGTCGGCGGCCAAAGCTTCATCGCCGCCGTCAAAGTGCAGCAAGGCTTGGCCGCGTGCATCAATATTTAATGCGCCGATACGCGGCTGCGGTTCGCGCCAAGCGTAAGCCGCCGCCAGCGTGCAGGTAAACAACATGGCGGCACACAGCCAACCGTCCGCATATGCCCAAGTGCAGCACACCAGCAGCGCATACAACCCCGCGCACAGCCAACGCCGCCGCCGCGATACGCCGAAGCGGACGGCAAACGGCATCACAGCGTGGTTTCCGCTACGGGCGACGGATTTAACTCGCCTTCGGTCAAATCCAGCACGGTATCGTGTACTTCCAGTTCAAAAAACGCCCAAAAGGTTTCCAAGCTCAATTCAGGCAGCTTGGTGTGTTCGTCAGGCGCCCACGCCGCCAGTTCAGCCGCCAAAATCGGTTCGTAACGCTCGTCAAAATAGGCAACCGCCTGTTCCGGCTCGTCAAACTGCGGCAGCAAAAATACATTGCAGTTGCTGCGCAGTTGCGCCAGCGTCAAGTCGGGCAAGTCGTCGCTGCTGCTTTTGAGCCAGTTTAAAAAGGCTTCGGTGGGTTTTAACACCACGGCGGTACGGTCAATAAAATACATAACTTTCCTTTAAAAACAGTAAACTTATTCTTTCAGGCTGCCTGCCTGCTTCGCTTCCAGCCATTCCCAGCGTTCCAAACATTCCAGCAATTCCATTTCAATCGCTTCGGCGCGGTTTTGCAGCAGGGCGGCGGCTTCGTAATCTTTAAACACTTCGGGGTCGGAAAGCTGTGCGTTTAAAGCGTTTTGTTCGTCTTCTAAAGCGGCGATGCGTTCGGGCAGTGCGTCCAATTCGCGCTGTTCTTTGAATGACAATTTAACGGCGCGGTTTTTCGGTTTGGCGGATTGTTCGGGTTTGTCGGTGGCAGCGGTTTTGTCCTTGCCCTGCTGTAAAACCTGTTCGCGGCTTTTCGCATCCAAATAATCCTGATAACCGCCAA
>JAUNOT010000173.1 GCA_030537065.1 Conchiformibius sp. | reverse complement strand
TATTAGACCTTGCCCGCCACAGTGAAACCGAAGAAATATTGGTCGTTTACCGCGCCTTATACGGCAGTTACGGCTTATGGGTACGCCCTTTGGCAATGTTTACCGAGCAGGTGGGTGAGCGGCCGCGCTTTGAATTGGTGCAGGCGTTTGATTAAAAAAGCTGCCTGAATTTTCAGGCAGCTTTTATTTTTAGCCGTAACGTTTTTGAAATTCTTTCATAAAATCAATTAAGGCTTCCACACCTTGCAGTGGCATGGCGTTGTAAATGCTGGCGCGCATTCCGCCCATGGATTTGTAGCCGCGCAACAGCCGCAGCCCGCGTGTGGTGGATTCTTGGGCAAACAATTCGTCCAAACGGCTGTCGCCCGTGCGGAAAATCACATTCATTTTAGAACGTGCACCAGGGTGAACTTCATTGATGTAAAAACCGCCGCTGCTGTCAATGGCATCGTATAAGGTTTTGGCTTTTAAGGTATTGATGGTTTCCATCTGTTCTACGCCGCCTTGTGATTGCAGCCAGCGGAACACCAAACCCGAAATATAAATCGGATAGGTGGCGGGGGTGTTGTACATACCGTCTTTTTCAATATGGGCTTTGTAGTTCCACACATCGGGCACACGCGCCGAACAGCGTTCCAGCAAATCTTCGCGGATAATCACAATGGTTGCGCCAGAAGGACCAATATTTTTTTGTGCGCCCGCGTAAATCACGCCAAAATCCGACACATTGATTTTACGCGATAAAATTTCGCTGGACATATCGCAAATCAAGGGCGGCATGCCTTCGGGCAACTTCGGCACTTCGCGGTATTGCAAACCGTGTACGGTTTCGTTAATCACAAAATGCACAAATGCCGAATCGGGGCTAATGTCCCAAGACGACACGGGGGGCAGGTTTTGATAGTGGTAGGCTTTGCCGTCTGCCGCCAGATGGATTTCGGCATCGGACAATTTGCCCATTTGCGCGTGGGCGATTTGCGACCAGTTGCCCGTTACCACCGAATCCACCCGTTTGAAACCATTGGCAAAATTCATCACCACTTGATTAAACTGCGCCGATGCGCCACCTTGTAAAAACAATACCTTGTAATTATCGGGAATGTCCATTAGCTGGCGCAAATCCTGTTCGGCGTGGTAAAGAATGCTCATAAACACATCGGAACGGTGGCTCATGGTCATCACGGAAAAGCCTGTGCCGTTGTAATCAAACATTTCGCTTTGCGCGGTACGCAGCACGGATTCGGGCAACACGGCAGGACCGGCGGAAAAATTGTAAATCGGGGTTTCGTACATGGCGGAAGTCCTTGTTTTTCTGATAGCGGGGCGTTTCAGGCAGCCTGAAACAAAAGGGTTTTACATTCTATAACCCTTTTTTAAAAAAATCTACAAATGCGGTTGAGGTGAAATAGCAGGAAAATTATGTCTTGTCTTTGTCCAGTAAGTATTTCGCTTCCAAATTTATTTGATTCAAGCTGATTTCTTGGGCATTTATCCCGAAAGCTTCGCTTTGCATCTTAATTAAGGACAATATGTCATACAATGCAAAATTGTATCCTTTATATAAATCTGTATCTTTTTCAAAAATATTGTCCTTATTTTGTATTTCGTAAATAAGGTCGGTTACGAAGTTTTTGTATAAATTGTCATTCATTTTGAAATTATTTTCATTTTGTTGGGTTTTCGCTGCGCTTCAACCCAACCTACGTTTGTTATATATTAAAATTATTGGGGCTGTCCTAGATAACTAGGCTAAACTTCCCTTAACTAATTTTTTTAAA
>JAUNOT010000172.1 GCA_030537065.1 Conchiformibius sp. | reverse complement strand
TTTAAAAAAATTAGTTAAGGGAAGTTTAGCCTAGTTATCTAGGACAGCCCCTAAAGTTAACATGAACAGGGAATGGTAGCTGTATGAGGTGTGGTTCAGTCCTTGCAGGGTGGCGGCTGTGCCCAAATCCGCCGTTCGCAGTAAAGGCTGCCACCACCAACGGTAAAGCGGCCGATACAGGTATTCGGCCAGCCAGTAGGATAGGGCGACTGTAGTGATGCCGGTCAGCACAAAGGCGGTGCAATGGACAATAGCGCGCGGGTGTCCGTGTCGGTGCTGCCGCAGCAATACGGCGGCAATTACGGTTTGCAGGATAACGGCTGCCAGCAGCCAAGTAAAATTAAAATTTGAGAATGAGACGATTTGAGGATTGTAATCATTTGGTTGGGAGAAAGTTGCCATTTCGCCGTACCAAGCAGGCAGCCACAGCAAATGAAACGGCACGGCCATCCACCATGCGCGGCTGCGGAAACGTTGCGGTTCACGCCACAGTTGGCGCAGCAGTTTGTGAAATTGCAGAATGCCCGGCAGGGTTATCAGCAAAAAACACAGTAGGGCGATAAGTATGGTAAAGATGAATGTCAGCATGGATACGGTCAACCCTTCGGGCTTTCAGGCAGCCTGAAAATGCCGCTATTTTCAAATGCAGTAGGGCAGGGCGCAGCAGCCTTTTGAACAAAGCTGCCTGAAAATCCTTTCAGGCAGCTTTGTTGTTATACGACCGCTTCTTCTTTCTCTTCCTGCTGCTTCACAATATTGCTGCGGTTCAAACCGAACATCAGCAACAAAGGACTGGCTACCAGCACCGAAGAATAAATACCGAACACAATACCGATGGTCAGGGCCAGCGCAAAACCTTCCAGCGCCGCACCGCCGAACACCAGCATGGAAATCACCATCGCCTCGGTTGAACCGTGGGTAATCACCGTCCGTCCCATGGTGGCGGTAATCGCATTATCAATAATTTCCGGTACAGTGCGGTTACGCATCGAGCCTTTTCGGAAATTCTCACGGATACGGTCAAACACCACCACCGACTCGTTTACCGAGTAACCCAATACTGCCAGCACACCCGCCAGCACCGTCAGCGAAAACTCCCATTGGAAAAAGGCAAAGCAGCCCAAAATAATCACCACGTCGTGCATATTGGCAATAATCGCCGACACCGCAAAACGCCATTCAAAGCGCATCGCCAAATACACAATAATGCCGACAACCACCATGCCCAAAGCCAACAGGCCGTTGCTGACCAATTCCTCGCCGACCGACGGGCCGATAAATTCCACCTGCCGCAGCGACACATCGGGCGAAGCCTTTTTCAACTGCGCCATCACCTGATTGGACAACTGCGCGGACGGCGTATCGGCTTTATTGGGCAGGCGAATCATAATATGCTTGTTCGTACCCAAGGCCTGCACCTGAATTTCGCCCATATTCAGGCTTTCCAAACTGTGACGCACATCATCCAGCTTCGCACCCTGTTGGTATTCCACTTCCATCAGCGTGCCGCCGGTAAACTCCACCGAATAATTCAATCCGCGCGTGACCAAAAAGAACACCGATAAAATAAACGTCAGCAGCGAAATCAAAGTCGTGAGCTTACCGTAGCTCATAAACGGAATATCGCGTTTAAATCGGAACAGTTCCATACCTTACTCCTTCTCTGCCGTTACGGGGTCAACCACCGCCGGATAAGACGCGCCGATAGACAGTGTTTTCAGCTTGCGGCGGCGGCCGTACCACAGATTCACCAAGGCACGCGATACCACAACCGAAGAATAAATGGACG
>JAUNOT010000171.1 GCA_030537065.1 Conchiformibius sp. | reverse complement strand
TGAAGAAACAGGCGCGGAGCCGGCGTACCGCCGTACAGGGTGTCGCCCAAAATCGGGCTGCCTATGCTTTTGAGCGCAACGCGGAGTTGGTGTGTGCGGCCGGTTTGCGGGTGCAGTTCAAACAGCCTGATACCGGGCACGGCACTGCGGCTGCAAAAATCGGTAACGGCGGGGTGCTCGTTTGAACGGGTGAGTTTCCATGTGCCGCGTCGGGATTTTTCCATACCGCCTTTAATGCGGCCTTGCTTTTTTAGCAGCTTGCGGTCACTTAGGGCGATATAGGTTTTGTGCATTTTGCGTTCGGCAAACTGCCGTGCCAGCACCGATGCGGCAGCTTCGTTTAAAGCCAGTAGCAGCACGCCGCTGGTGGGTTTGTCTAAGCGGTGAACCAGCCAAACGCGTTCTACATTCAGTTGTGCGGCCAGTTGGCGGGTGAGGCCGTCTGAGTCTTGATCCTGATGTACAGACATATCGGCCGGTTTGTTGATGGCGATAAAATCGGAATGGCGGAATAAAACGGAAAACATGGCTGACCGCGGCTACTGTAAAGCAATGCCGCCGCCAAGCAGGGTTAAGACGCCGAGTATACAGAAAGCGGCAGATGCACCCATGCGCAAGATTTGGGCGGGGATGCGTTTGATTAAGGCTTCTCCGAAATAAACGATCGGCACGTTGGCGAGCAACAGGCCGAGTACGCTGCCGGTGATTACCCAAAACATTTCTTGGTATTTCACCGCCATCACTATGGTGGCAACTTGTGTTTTATCGCCGATTTCGGCAATGAAAAACAAAATGGCGGTGGCACCGAATGCGCCGTATTTCAGCCAGCGTTCGTTTAAAGCATTTATTTTGCCGGGCAGAAGCAGCCATAAGCCCATTACGATAAAACTCAGGCCGACGATCCATTTGACTGTTTGGGGAGAAAGGGTTTGAGCAAGCCAAATGCCCAAAACGGTAGATAAAATATGATTCAGCAGCGTGGCCATGAATATGCCCGACACAACGGCGTTTTTCTGGGAAAAACGCGAAGCAAGCAACAAGGCCAGCAGTTGTGTTTTGTCGCCGATTTCGGTGGCGGCTATGCTGAAAGTAGATGAAACAAACGCTTCCATAAATCCCATATTCAACCCATGCGGAGCATTCGGCAATGCAGTAACGGCCGCATAGCGCAAATAAATTTAACTTGCCGGGGCGTTGCTGCGCCTTAGCAAGTTAAGTTCATTTGACATAACGCCTGTTTGCCCGCTTTGGGCGGTGTGTGTGTTGATGTGTGAACAGTATTTGCTGTGCTGCAAAATTATAATAATTGAGAGTATGCGCTGCGTCCGGATCGGAGTGTTGTATGCAAAAATCATTTCTTCATGCACATAAAGATAAAAAATATGCAAAAAAGAAATGTGTTGCGGCTTGGGGAAATACGGTCGGCCGCGCGCAAAACCGATGATTATAGGGCGGTTTGGCGGGGAAGACAATCCGCCCTCATGTTTTTCAGACGGCCCCGTTATCGGGGTGTGCTTTTTTGGCGAACAGTTGTTTTTCTGCCCAATATACCAACAGCAATACCGGCACGCCCATCAAGGCGGTTAGGGTGAAAAAGCCCGGGTAGCCGATGCTGTCGACCATTGCACCGGAATAACCGCCCAGCGTTTTGGGCAGCAGCGTCATCAGCGAGCTGAAAATAGCGTATTGAACGGCGGTGAAACGGATATCGGTGAGTGCCGATAAAAATGCCACAAACACCGCACCGGCCAATCCGGCGGCGAGGTTATCGAAGCCGACCGCCAAATACATAAATACCACATCATGCCCGC
>JAUNOT010000079.1 GCA_030537065.1 Conchiformibius sp. | reverse complement strand
AACGTAAAAAAGCCGCCAAAGAAGCAGAAAACGAACGCAAAAAGGCAGCCAAAAAAGCCAAGAGGCGACATTTGACCGAACAATTTGGTAAACATTGCTATGTTGCACAAAGTCAGATTGAGCAAAGTTTGGCACCTTATTTTTCGCTGGAATTTCACGGAACGCCAAGTATTAAGAAATCGGATGATGATTTTGGGCAAGAAGAAGGACAAGTAAGCGGATACAGCGGTGGATTGGGTGCCATATTGGGGGCTGCATCAGGGAACAACTCTTCTAGTCTGTCATCTAATATTCATGAGATGCAGAAGCAAATCAGTGAATTACAGTCTCAAGTCGATAATGATGAAGAATATGGACAAGGCAACCCTATTATTGGTGCAAAAGATTATTTTGGTCCTGTACTGGCAGAAAATTGGGAGCAGTCGCCTTTGCAAAGCACCATTAAAAATTTGGCTTATGTACAACATCAGTATGATGCAGAGGTAACGCCTGATATTGAGTTGCATTATGCCCTGCAAGACATTGAAGAATGCGAAGTGCTTTTACAGGAAATCCGTGAGTTGAAGCAAGCCATCGAACGAACCGTAGATGCTGAAATTGACCGCGTTATTGGTCATGGCTAGTGGTCAAATAATTTGCGTGTATGGCAATATATGGGACTGCACATCGGGTGTGGTCTGATGTATTGCTCTTCACCGCCGTTAGCGGTGGAGTTTTAAACCGAAAAGGAAATGTAATGAATACTCATGTTGTTACCCGTGTGGAATTATTGCAGTCGTTTGAAAAATTGAAAGCCGAATTTGGTCAGGCATTGGCAGATGCCAAGGAAAAAGACCAAAAATTTGAACAATTACGCGATAATTTCCGTCAAAATCTGACACACCGTTTAAACAAGGCGCAGCAACAGCTGCCTGCAAAAAATCCTTTGGCACAGCAGGTGGCTAATTTTGTACATTTGCTTGAAAAGACCAATAAAGAATGGGACGAAAAAGTTGCTGGGCGCGATAAGGGTGTGAAATTCCGTGAAGGGTTTAATGATTCTCTGCTGGTGTTTGTGTATGGTAAAGTGAAATCGGGCAAAAGCTCTTTGGGCAATTATGTAGCTTGGGGACATACCGACCCTGATACCGTTCCCAATTTAAAACAATCGGCTCAGGCAGATTTGCAACCGCAATATTTTTCGCATGAACGCACCAATGTGGCAAATGGGGATACACACAAAGAAGCCGAACAAAAACAGGAGTTCCGTGTGGGGGCAACTGAAGCCACCAGTTCCATTCAGGGCTTCCGTTTGGCGGGTTTGACTTGGGTGGATTCCCCTGGTTTGCATTCAGTAAATGAAGAAAACGGGCAATTGGCAAAAGATTATGTAGAACATGCTGATTTGATTTTATACACCATGAAATCGGATGCACCAGGGCGGGAAACGGATTTGTCAGAAATTAATGAGTTATTTAATAAAGATAAAAAAACTTTGTTATTGGTAACAGGCAGTGATACCACCGAAGAAGATGAAAACGAGCAAGGTGAGATTATTCAAACAATTGTGATGAAGCCTGCCGATACACGCGCTAAGCAGCGTGATTATGTGAGACAGGCATTGCCTGTAAATGATATTGAAATTATTTCTTTTTCCGCGCGCTATGCACAAGAACATGAAAATGAACCTACCTTGTTTCAAGACAGCGGTATGGGGCAGTTTTTTGATGTGTTGTTAAAATTGGTGCATGCTGAAGGTGTTTCCATGAAAAAGCGTGTGCCGATGAATAATTTTAAAAACTTTGTGGCAGACTGCAAAAAGGATATTCAGCCTTATGGTAATTTATTGGCAGATTTTGAAAAAACGGTTGTGAATTTACAGCAAAAATTGCCACAAACCATTTCAGTTGCCCAATCCAAAGCCAATTTGGCGATAAATCAGGCAGTAAGTCGTGAATTTGACGGTTTGGGTAATCTGGATGACAGCAGTAAGCAAAACGGTATTCGGGCGGCACAAAAGAAATTAAATCAAGAATGCCAAAATATTGTGGAACAGCAATTAAAAGATATCTTTGCGGAAGTGATGAGCGATTTTCAGCAAGCCATCAGCCATGATTTTACCAAGAGTGATATGGTTAAATTGCCTGAATTTTCGGTAGAAATGAAAGAACAGCAGATTGCTTCGGGTGTGCGTTCGGGAACCAAAGGGCGTAATTCGGGTATTGGGGCGTTTGTGGGAGGGGTAGCTGGCGCATTCTTTGGCGGACCTGCAGGCGCAGCATTAGGTGCGACAGTAGGCAGTTTGCTTGGCGGTGCGTCCGGGCAAAGTGCATCGGTGGTCTATGAAACCATTCAACTGCCTGTGGCGGATAATTTTCAGGAAATCCGTCATACCGCATTGGTGGCTTATAGCGATGCGGTTCAAAAGCAAATTGCCAATAATGCAGAAAAATTATTAAATCAGGTATTGCAGGAAGCAAAAAAACTGCTGCAGGATTTAAGTGATGAAGTGCAGAATATGGAGCTGCAATTGCAGAATCTGCATCAAGAAGTAGAAAATGCTTTAAAACAAATGTAGTGTGTAAAAAGGAAAAAATATGAGTATTCGTGCAGAAACCTTATTTCAAGCCTACGACAAAACGGCTGATTTTGTGCAAGCCAACCAATTTGAAACGACTGCTTTTCAAGCGATACAAACCATGTTTGAAGACAAACGCCAAAAAGCAGATGCGCATATTATGGTGTATGGTGTGTATAACGCGGGAAAAAGTACTTTAATTAACGCACTTTTGGGGCAGGAACAGGCAGAAATTGATGATGTACCCAAAACGGATAGCGTAACTGCTTACCGTTGGGGGCAATACGATATTCTGGATACACCGGGGGTGGATGCGCCGATTGAGCATCAGAAAATTACCGATGGGGAAATGTTGAAAGCCGATGCGGTGATTTTTGTGGTTAATCCTGTGGGGGCAGCAGAAGAAAAAAATACTTTATCCAAATTATTGGAATTGGTGCAGGCGCGTAAACAGGTTTTTTTGGTTTTTAATGAAAAGCAGACTTTAGAGATGGAGGATTTCCAAAGATTAAAAGACCAAACTCAACAGCGCTTACAGGATTTGGCGGCGGCAAAAGGATTAAATAATGTATTAAAAGACATTCCGATTGTACGTGTTAATGCCAAAAGTGCTTTTAAAGGCAAAACTGAAAATAAATCCAAGTTATTGGAAAAAAGCGGATTCCCCGAATTTGAAAAACGTTTGAATGAATTTTTACAAAGTATTTCTTTGAACCATATTTACGGACGTTTGAAAACGGTATTGGTTACGTTTTTGGCAGACGGTTTGCAATCTCTGCAGACGCGTTCGCAAGCCAATATGGTTAAAAAATACGATGATTTGTTGAAAAACATTGAAAATAATAAGAATCAGGTGCGTCGTAATGTGCGTCAGGCGATTGGCAATGAACGTGGCAGTATTGAGCGCAATGTGGCAAACCAATTGCGTAAAAGTGTGTTTGATGGGCAGCAATCGGCACAAGGCGATACGGACAGCCAAATTCAGCAGGCTTTTCAATATGGTGCGGAAAAAGTAAGTGATGTGCTGCAAATGGAAATGTCGGCGCTGGTGCAGCAGTTACAGTTAGATATTGATGATTTGCAGGCGCAAATCCCGCAAAACCAAATTGCTGTGGAAAGTGTAAATTTATCGGATTTAAATTATGGCAATGTGCAAGCTGCTGTAGATGGTTCGCAATTAGGTGCACAATCTGTTTCGCAGATTTCGCCCGATGTGGTTGCGGCGGCAGTTGGTCAATTAAGCCAAATTGCCAAACCTGAACATATTGTTAAATCCCTTCAGTTAGTTAAAGAATATATCCCCAGCCTGATGAAAGGTGTGGGTATCAAAACCATGGAAAAATGGGCAGGGGCATTGATGTCTAAACTGCCTTATGTGGGTTTGGTGATTTCGGGTTTGTTTGCATTGAAAGATATTTTGGGAGGCGACAGCGAAGCAGCGCAAATGCAGCAGCAAATTGAAGAACAAAACCGCCAACGGGAGCGTGCAATGCAGCAGATTGCGGATGCTGCGAGAGATGTGGCATCGCAATTTGAAAATATTATGCGCGAACAAACCGAAAAAACCATTGAGGAAACTTTTGCCAATATTATGCAGCAGGTTCATGCTTTGCGGCAGGGTTTTAGCGATAGTGAGCGTAAGAACAGCGAATGGATTGAGCAGTTATCACAATACCATGCTTTAGCGGAAAATGCGTGAACCGTTCCCCTGTAATGCTTGCGGTGAATGCTGTCGTCTCGTCAATCGAAGTGAACAAACGGCTTTTTTGGATAGGGGCGACGGCGTTTGCCGCTATTTTGACGAATCTGCAAAATTATGCAGCATTTATGCAACACGTCCTTTGGTTTGCCGCGTAGAAGATTATTATGTGGCGCATTTAAGCGAAGTCATAACTTGGCAGGATTTTGTGCAAATGAATGTATCTATTTGCGATAAATTGCAAAAACGTGGTGTAATTAAGGAAAAATAAGATGTCTGTTCCACCTAAAATACCGCAGCAATGGGCGTGTAGCGAATGTGATTGGCGGCATCATATTTTGATGAAATCTGATGTTTTGATTCCTGCACCGCAAGAATGTCCCAAATGTGGCGGGAAATTGGTGTTAAAACCAGTTTCGGTATTGGGTGCATTTTTGTTTTTGTTCCATCGTGCTTAAGTCGGATATATTGAAACAGCCTGAAAACAAAAAAGTTTTCAGGCTGTCCGTTTTGATGATTTAAGGGCTTACGCTTCCATCTGCACCGCTTGAATTGCTGTCAGGGCGATGGTGTAAACAATATCTTCCACCAATGCGCCGCGCGACAGGTCGTTTACGGGCTTACGCAAGCCTTGCAGCATCGGACCCACGCTCAATACATTGGCATTGCGTTGTACCGCTTTATAAGTGCAGTTGCCTGTGTTCAGGTCGGGGAACACAAACACGGTGGCTTTGCCTGCCACGGGGCTGTTCGGCGCTTTGGATTTTGCCACGCTTTCCACCACGGCGGCATCGTATTGCAAAGGTCCGTCCACCGCCAAATCGGGGCGTTTTTCTTTAACCAATTTAGTGGCTTCGGCAACGGCATCCACGTCTGCGCCTGCGCCCGATGTGCCTGTGGAATAGGAAATCATGGCAACACGCGGTTCAATACCAAAGGCTTTGGCGGAATCGGCGGACTGAATGGCAATTTCGGCAAGCTGTTCGGGGGTGGGGTTGGGATTCACGGCGCAGTCGCCATAGACAACGGTTTGCCCTGGCAGCAGCATAAAGAATACGCTGGACACAATGCTGGCACCAGGGGCGGTTTTAATCAGTTGCAGGGCGGGGCGGATGGTGTTGGCGGTGGTGTGTACCGCGCCCGATACCAAGCCGTCCACGTCGTTTTGCGCCATCATCATGGTGCCGAGTACCACGGTGTCTTTCAGCTGTTCGCGTGCCTGTTCGGGGGTTAAACCTTTGGATTTGCGCAGTTCGCACATCGGCTCAACATATTGTTCGGCAATGCTTTCGGGGTCGATGATTTCCAAGCTGTCGGGCAGTTTGATGCCCAGCTCTTCGGCAACGGCGTGGACGGCGGCGCGGCTGGACAGCAGCACGCAACGGGCAATGCCTTTTTCGTGGCAGATAGCGGCGGCGCGGACAGTGCGCGGTTCTGCGCCTTCAGGCAGCACGATGCGTTTATTGGCTTTGCGCGCGGCTTCCATCATATTGAAACGGAATTGCGCGGGCGACACGCGGTCGTGGCTGTCGTGAATCAGGCTGTCGGTGTTTTGCAGTTGCGCGGCAGAACCCAAATAGGGCAGTTTGCACAGTTCGGCGACTTTGGGGTTATCCGCCACCACGCCCGCAAAACGCACGGGGGCATGGGCAAATAATTGCTGGGCTGCCTGAACGCGGGCAGCAGTTTCGGCAGACGAGCCACCTGATGTCGCCAACAGCACGATTTGCGCGTTAAACGAAGTCGCCAGTTCAACGTTTTGTGATGACAACAGCAGGTTGTCGGCATCGGGGTCAATGCCTTGAATCACCAAATGTTGTGCGCCTGAAGCAGCGGCTTCGCCAATCAGCAGGTCAAACCAGTCGTCGTTTTTGCCTGCCGCCAGCAGCTCGGCGGCACGGTCGGCTTGAGCAAGCGGATTGAACACGGCGGCATCGGGCAGGGATTTTGCCAATGCGGCGGCAACGGCGGCGGTGTTGGCATGGCGGCCGGTGGGGACAATCAGAATATGAGCCATAGTGTTTTCCTTATGGGTGCAGGGTAAAAGGGAAGGGCGATTGTAACGCCGTCTGCCTGAAAACGGCAAACAGGCTGCCTGAAACGGTTTCAGGCAGCCTGCGGCAAAACAGTTTAGGGCATGTTCCCATTTGCTTTGCCAAGCGTTTTTTGAGTAGAAATTCGCCTATGCAAGGCAAAAATCCGCGCAAGGTTGAACACCTTGCAAGGATTTTTAACGCGGCATAGGCGGATTTATGCCAAAAATACCGCCGCATAAGCAAATGGGGACACGCCCTAATGCGGTCGGTTAGACAACAGCGTAATCAGTTCGTAAATACGCTGCTTCATGTCGCGGCGGTCAACAATCTGGTCAATCGCGCCTTTTTCCAACAAAAACTCGGCGCGTTGGAAACCTTCGGGCAGGGTTTCGCGCACGGTTTGTTCAATCACGCGCGGGCCGGCAAAACCAATCAGTGCGTTCGGTTCGGCCAGCACCACATCGCCCAAAAAGGCAAAACTGGCGGACACACCGCCCATGGTCGGGTCGGTCAGCACCGAAATAAACGGCAGTTTTTTATCGGACAATAAATGCAGCGCCGCACTGGTTTTGGTCATCTGCATCAGCGAACTCAAACCTTCCTGCATCCGCGCCCCGCCCGAAGCGGCCACGCAGATAAAGGCGCAACCGTCTTCGGCGGCACGGCGCACGCCCTGTACAAAACGTTCGCCCACCACCGACCCCATCGAGCCGCCGATAAAGCGGAATTCAAACGCCGCCGCCACCACGGGCAGGCCGTTTAACGTGCCTTTTGCCACCACCAGCGCATCTTCTTCGCCGGTGCTTTTACGCGCGGCCGACAAGCGGTCGGGGTATTTTTTGCTGTCTTTAAACTTTAAAATATCAACGGGTTTGATGTTTGCACCGATTTCTTCGCTGCTGTCTTCGTCCAACAGCAAGGCCAAACGGTCGCGGGCATTCAGCGCGTTGTGGTGGCCGCATTTGGGGCAGACATGGTGGTTTTGTGCCAAATCGGTGGTGTACAGCGTGGTGGCGCAGGACGGGCATTTGCTCCACAGCCCTTCGGGAATGCCGGACTTGCCGTTTTCGTCTTTTTTAATTTTGGGAGGGAGGATTTTGTCTAGCCAGCTCATGTGTCTGATTCCTTTGTTGAGGGAACGGATGCGGCGGGATTATACCGTGAATGTATAGATTTTATACTCTAATCATCGGATTTTGGCAAGCACCCGCTTTCAGGCTGCCTGAAAACGCCGCAACCGCTATAATTTCCGCTTTCCAACCGATTTCAGGCTGCCCGACCATGTCTCCCGAAACCCTGCTTGCCCGTTTGCGCGAACTGCTTTCCCCTGCCGCCATACCCGACGACCCTGCCCCCTTTCTGCTCGACCAACGCCGCCGCTACCCCAGCCGCAACGCCGTGGTGGTGCAGCCCGACAGCGTGGACGGCGTACAAACCGTGGCCGCGTTCTGCCACCAACACCGCATTGCCCTCACGCCGCAGGGCGGCAACACCGGCTTGGTGGGCGGCTCGGCGGCACAAAGCGGCGTGGTGCTGAACCTGTCGCGTTTAAACCGCATCCGCCGCATCAATACCGCCGACAACGCCCTGACCGCCGATGCCGGCTGTGTCCTGTACGATGTGCAAACCGCCGCTGCCGAAGCCGGACGGCTGTTTCCGCTCAGCCTTGCCAGCGAAGGCAGTTGCCAAATCGGCGGCAATATCGCCTGTAATGCCGGTGGTTTAAACGTTTTGCGCTACGGCACCATGCGTGATTTGGTGCTGGGCTTGGAGGTGGTGCTGCCTAACGGCGAACTGCTGTCGCATCTTGAACCTTTGCACAAAAACACCAGCGGTTACGAACTGAAACACCTGTTTGTCGGCAGCGAAGGCACACTCGGCATCATCACCGCCGCCACGCTGAAGCTGTTTGCGCCGCCGCAAACGGTGGAAACCGCATGGGTAGGCGTGGCGACGGCAGAAGAGGCTGTGCGCCTGCTGGCGGCGGTACGTAACCGCTTTGCCGACCGCCTGACCAGTTTTGAACTGCTCAGCCGTTTTGCCCTAGATTTATCGTCTGCCTACAGCTGCCTGCCGCAACCAGCTGATGCGCCGTGGCATGTTTTGTTGGAGTTGGGCGACAGCCTGCCCGATGCCGCTTTGGGTGAGCATTTGACCGAATGCCTGACCGAGCAGGGTTTTGATAACGCGGTGTTGGCACAATCGGAGCAGCAACGCGCCGAATTGTGGCGTTTGCGCGAGAATGTTTCCGCCGCCCAGCGCGATTTGGGTGTCAGCATCAAACACGATATTGCCGTGCCGATTGAGCGCGTGGCCGACTTTATCGGCGCGTGCGGACGCGATTTGGCGGCGGCGTTTGACGGCATCCGCATCGTCGTGTTCGGCCATTTGGGCGACGGCTCGCTGCATTACAACACTTTTTTGCCCGATACTTTGGACAACCGCGCCTACGCGCAGGAAGATGCGGTTAATCGGGTGGTGTACCGCCAAGTGTTGGCGCACGGCGGTACGGTGGCCGCCGAACACGGCATCGGCCGCCTGAAAGCGCATTGGCTGCCCGAAGTACGTAGCCGCACCGAGCTGGAGTTGATGCGGGCGGTCAAAGCGCAGCTTGACCCGCACGGCGTGATGAATCCGGGCGTGTTGTTTGCTGAAACTTTATCGCAATAAAATCAGTCGGCAAACGCGGCTGCCTGAAAATCCTTTTGACAGGCTGCCTGAAACCGCTTATAGTGGCGGACTTTAAAGCTGAAGCGGCGAATTAGCTCAGTCGGTTAGAGCAGAGGAATCATAATCCTTGTGTCCGGGG
>JAUNOT010000170.1 GCA_030537065.1 Conchiformibius sp. | reverse complement strand
CAGCCTGAAACACCCCACTATGAACAAACAACGCATCGTTATCAGCTTTCTCGGCACGGTTTTGGACAGCACATTCGGGCAAGGGCGCTGGCGCAAATGGCGTCCGAATGTTGCCATTCATCAGCAAAACGGTTTGCAGATTGACCGTTTGGAATTGTTTTATAGCGAAAAATTCCGTAGCTTGGCAGAACAGATACGCGCGGATATTACTACTGTTTCGCCGCAAACCACCGTGAATTTGGTGCCGATGGCATTGGACAATCCATGGGACTTTAGCGAGGTGTATGCCAAGCTGCACGATTGGGCGGCTGCTTATCCCTTTGATACGGAAAAAGAAGAATATTGGACGCACATCACCACAGGCACACACGTTGCACAAATCTGCCTGTTTTTGCTGGTGGAAAGCCGTCAAATCCCCGGTGTGCTGCTGCAAACGGCACCGCCGAAATCGCCGCGCCATCAGACCGAGCATGATTATGCGGGCAGTTATGAAGTGATTGATTTGGATTTGGCGCGTTATGATGCTTTGGCGGCGCGGCTGGCGGCGGTGCGCGACAATGCCGTGCTGTATCTGAAAAGCGGCATCGCCACCCGCAATCCTGCGTTTAACCGCATGATTGCCGAAATTGAACAGGTTGCCTTACATTCGCCTGCGCCGATTTTATTAAGCGGTCCGACTGGGGCAGGTAAGTCTATGTTGGCAAGGCGGATTTTTGAGCTGAAAAAAGCCCGTCATTTGGTGTCGGGGCGGTTTGTGGATGTGAATTGCGCCACTTTGCGCGGCGATGCGGCGGCTTCGGCTTTGTTTGGACACAAAAAAGGCGCGTTTACGGGTGCGGCGGACAAACGCGACGGCTGGCTGAAAAGTGCCGACAAAGGCGTGTTGTTTTTGGACGAAATCGGCGAATTGGGTTTGGACGAACAAGCAATGTTGTTAAAAGCCATTGAGGAAAAACGTTTTTACCCACTGGGCAGCGACAGCGAAACCGAAAGCCGTTTTCAGCTGATTGCAGGCACCAACCGCGATTTACGCGCCGAAGTGCGGGCGGGGCGGTTTCGGGAAGATTTGTTTGCCCGCATCAATATTTGGCATTACGCGCTGCCGCCTTTGGCGCAACGGCGTGAAGACATCGAGCCGAATTTGGCGCATCAGTTGGCGCTGGTGTCGCAGGAATTGGGTCGCGCCACCCGTTTTAACCGCGAGGCGCAACAGGCGTATTTGGATTTTGCCTTGTCGCCGCAAGCAGTGTGGACGGGCAATTTCCGTGATTTGGCGGCCAGCGTGATGCGTTTGGCAACTTTGGCACCGCAAGGGCGGATTTCGGCGGATTTGGTGGCGGCAGAAATTGAACGTTTACAATGGCAATGGCAGGACACGCTTTCAGGCAGCCGTGATGCGGCGCGGCTGCCTGAAAAAGTGAACACGGAAGCATTTGATGAGTTTGATTTGATGCAGTTGCAAAATGTGCTGACGGTGTGCCGTCAATATCCCACGCTGGCGCAGGCGGGGCGGGCGTTGTTTCAAGTGTCGCGGCTAAAACGCAGCACGCCCAACGACGGCGACCGTTTGCGCAAATATTTGGCGCGTTTTGGGCTGACGTGGACGGATGTGTCAGAGGGGAAAGAAAATAATTAACTAAATATCTTGGAAAAATTGATGAATGAAGCAAATCAATTATCTGCATTGCAGATGCTATTAAATTTCAAGCCATTAAATAAATTTGATTTGGTGGTGTCCTGAAAAGTGTGCTGGGTTAAATTTGTTTGGGATGATTGATTGCCCAAAATCCAATATTAAAAGATTTAACATGATAAAACATTGA
>JAUNOT010000078.1 GCA_030537065.1 Conchiformibius sp. | reverse complement strand
TCTTTGTTACCCAATAAGTAAATAAGCGCTTATCCCGAACTCACGTTAAATTAAACAACCGCTTGTTTACAGGCTTGCCTGAAACCTCTTTCAGGCAGCCCGTTTGCTTTACGCCAGTTTCGCCAGCGCGTCTTTTACTTTCGCCATTTTTTCATTTAAGGCAGCCAGTTCGCTGCGGTCTTTTTCCACCAAATGCGCGGGGGCTTTGTCGGTGTAGCCCGGTTTGGACAGCTTGGCGTTTAATTTGTCCAAAGCCTTTTGCAGCTTTTCCGCTTCCTTGTTCAGGCGTGCGGTTTCGGCGGCTTTGTCAATTTCCACTTTCAGCATCAAACGTGCGCCGTTGCACACGGCGACAGGTGCGTCTTCGCTTTCAGGCAGCGTACTTACTTGCACCGCTTCGGTTAAACGCGCCATCGCGGGCAGATAGGTCAGCAGTTCCGCCAAATCCTGATGGCTTTCCACAAACAAGGGCGCTTTGATATTGGGGGCAATGCCCATTTCGCCGCGCAATACGCGCACCGCGCCGATTAAGTCCTGCAAAGCCGCCATTTTGTCAAACGCGGCAGGGACGATTTTGTCGGGGTCGGGTTGGGGGAACGCCGCCAACATAATGCTGTCGCCGTGTTTGGCATTGGCAAGCGGGGCGATGTGTTGCCACAGCTCTTCGGTAATAAACGGAATAATCGGATGCAGCAGACGCAGCGCCACTTCCAATACGCGCACCAATGTGCGGCGTGTGGTGCGTTGGCGGCTGTCGCAGCCGTTTTGCAACTGCACTTTTGCCAATTCCACATACCAGTCGCAAAAATCATTCCACACAAATTCATACAGGGTTTGCGCTGCCAAATCAAAACGGTAGCTTTCATAGGCTTCGGCGGCGGCGGCTTCGGTCTGCTGCAAACGTCCGATAATCCATTGGTCGGCAAAGCTGTATGCCAAAGGCTGACTTTCGTCTTGTCCGCAGTCTTTGCCTTCGGTGTTCATCAGCACAAAATTGGTGGCGTTCCAGATTTTGTTACAGAAATTGCGGTAGCCTTCGGCGCGTTTAAAGTCAAAATTGATGCTGCGCCCCAAGCTGGCATAGCTTGCCATGGTAAAACGCAATGCGTCTGCGCCCATAGCGGGAATGCCTTCAGGGAACAGTTTTTCGGTGGCAGTACGGACTTGCGGTGCGGTTTCAGGGCGGCGCAAACCTGTGGTGCGTTTTTCCAGCAGTTCGGGCAGGGCGATGCCGTCAATCAAATCCACAGGGTCAATCACATTGCCTTCGGATTTGGACATTTTTTTGCCTTCGTGGTCGCGCACCATGCCGTGAATATACACGTCTTTAAACGGCACTTTGCCCGTGAAGTGGGTGGTCATCATAATCATCCGCGCCACCCAGAAAAAGATGATTTCGTAACCCGTTACCAGCACGGAAGACGGTAAAAAGGCTTTCAGTTCATCGGTATCCAAGCCCTTGTCTGTCCAGCCCAAAGTGGAAAACGGCACAAGCGCAGACGAAAACCATGTGTCCAACACGTCTTCATCGCGGCGCAAAACGGCGTTTGCGCCTGCTTGGGCTTGGGCTTCGGCTTCGTTGAGGGCAACGTAAATATTGCCGTTTTCGTCATACCATGCGGGAATTTGGTGTCCCCACCACAGCTGGCGTGAGATGCACCAGTCTTGCAGGTTGTTCATCCATTGGTTGTAGGTATTGACCCAGTTTTCGGGGATAAATTTGACTTGTCCGCTGTCTACGGCGTGTTTGGCTTTTTGTGCCAAACTCATGCCTGTAAATTCGCTGTCGGGTTCGCCGTTTTGCGGCTGGGTGTGCATGGCAACAAACCATTGGTCGGTGAGCATGGGTTCAATCACGCTGCCTGTGCGGTCGCCTTTGGGGGTCATCAGCTTGTGGGCTTTGGTTTCGGCTAACAAGCCTTGTGCGTCCAAATCGGCAATGATTTGTTTACGCGCGGCAAAACGGTCCAAACCTGCGTAGTTTTCAGGCAGCCTGAAACTGTCCAACACTTGGCTGCGGAAGTTAAATACTTGCGCTTCGGGCAGGATTTTGGCTTGTAAATCCAAAACGTTTACCAAGGGCGTGTCGTGGCGTTTGCCGACTTCATAGTCGTTGAAATCGTGGGCAGGGGTGATTTTGACGCAGCCTGTGCCGAATGCTTTGTCCACATATTCATCGGCAATCACGGGAATGGTGCGCCCGCACAAAGGCAGTTGCAGTTGTTTGCCAATTAAATGTTGATAACGCTCGTCTTCGGGGTGAACGGCAACGGCAACGTCGCCGAGCAGGGTTTCGGGGCGGGTGGTGGCGACAATCAGGGCTTCATCGGGGGCATCGGCAAGCGGATAACGGATGTGCCACATGTGTCCGTCGGTTTCCACGTTTTCCACTTCAAGGTCGGAAACCGCTGTTCCCAATACGGGGTCCCAGTTCACCAAGCGTTTGCCACGGTAAATCAAGCCCTGTTCGTGCAGTTTGACAAACACGCGGGTAACGGTGTCGGCGCGGACTTCGTCCATGGTAAAGTATTCGCGCGACCAGTCGGCAGAACAACCGACACGGCGCATTTGGTCGGTAATCGTACCGCCCGATTGTTCTTTCCATTGCCACACTTTTTCTAAAAAGGCTTCGCGTCCCAAATCGTGGCGTGACACGCCTTGCATGGCAAGCTGGCGTTCCACCACAATTTGCGTGGCGATGCCTGCGTGGTCCGTACCCGGAATCCAGCAAGTGTTGCGCCCTTTCATGCGGTAGTAACGCGCCAAACCGTCCATAATGGTTTGGTTAAAGGCGTGCCCCATGTGCAGCGTACCCGTTACATTGGGCGGGGGAAGCTGAATGGCAAAGGCTTCGCCACGGCTAAAATCGGGCTGAAACGCGCCTGCTGCCTGCCAACGGGCATAATGTTTGGATTCAAGTTCGGCGGGGGAATATTTGGGTAACATGATTTTTTACATTGTGAAAAAAGAATCGGCGATTATAACATTGGGACTTTCAGGCAGCCTGTTATAATCGCCGTTTTTCACAAGGGCAAACCCATGACTCTGCCAACCGTTTTAGATTTCTGATTTTCCCCGACAATCAGCCGTTTTGTTTTAAACACAATGGCTTGATACACCAGCTAAAACCCGCATAACAGTTTGGCCGTAAAGTTTTCAAATGCCATTGCTCTAATAGTGCTGTTAAGTGCCTGTGCCGCTCCCTCTGTGCCTGCCAAACTTTATTGGACGATGCTTCTTTATTAAATGAAAATCATACCACTGCGGCGCGTTACAACAGCGAAAGCTATTTTGTCGATGAAACCTTATTTAAACGCCATTTAAACGCCAAGGCTGCCTGAAATATTTTTCCGATGCCCACCTAAAAGACAGCGTGGCCGCCGCCGCACCGAATTTCTATTACAACATTACAAATCACAAAAGCCCTAAACCATGTACGAACTGCTTATCCAACCTTTTGCCGAATTTAGTTTTATGCGTACCGCGCTGGCGGCGGTGGTGTTTTTGTCCGTGTCGGCCGCGCCCGTAGGCGTGTTTTTAGTGATGCGGCGCATGAGCCTGATTGGCGACGCGCTCAGTCATGCCGTGCTGCCGGGGGCGGCAGTGGGTTATATGCTGTACGGCTTGAGCCTACCGGCGATGGGCGTGGGCGGCTTTGCGGCCGGTATGCTGATGGCCTTGCTGGCGGGTTTGGTCAGCCGTTTTACCGAGTTGAAAGAAGACGCCAACTTTGCCGCCTTTTATTTAAGCAGTTTGGCTTTGGGCGTGGTGCTGGTGAGTTTGGGCAAAAACAGCGTGGAACTGCTGCATTTGCTGTTTGGCTCGGTGTTGGCGGTGGACGGCACGTCGCTGCTGTTGATGGGCATTACCGCCAGTTTTACCGTATTGGCTTTGGCGGTGATGTTCCGCCCGTTGATGCTGGAAAGCATTGACCCTTTGTTTTTACGCGCGGTTAACGGCAGGGGCGGCTTGTGGCATGTGCTGTTTCTGATGCTGGTGGTGTTGAATTTGGTGGCGGGTTTTCAGGCGTTGGGGACGCTGATGTCGGTGGGACTGATGATGCTGCCTGCGGTAACGGCGCGGCTGTGGGTGCGCCGCATCGGGGCGATGATGGCGGTGTCGGCCTTGATTGCACTGCTGTGCGGGGTGGCGGGGATGCTGTTTTCGTATTATGTGGACATTCCGTCTGGACCGGCGATTATCCTGTTTTGCGGGGCAACTTATCTGCTGTCGGTATTGGTGGGGGCGCAAAGCGGCGTGTTGGTAAAATGGTTGCGTAAACGCCACCGTAAAATTCAGGCTGCCTGAAAAACGTATAAAACTGACGTTTTCCGCCCTTTTAGAATAAATTGTCAGATTTCTGCCCATTTGCGTCAGTATCCTAATGCAGGACACAGCCGTTTTTCTTGACAAAATCTGACAAATTACGGTATTTTTGTGTCCGAATCCCGTTTTATGCCATTTAGGCCAGCAAATGGGAAATCAATTTTTCATTTAAAATAAACCAGTTGCAATTTAAATGAAAAAACCCGAAAAAAACGGGCATAATGACTGCTTCCGTTTAATCAGCTACACAGCTACGGCCGGACGGAACGGCCAGACCGAAATCGGAAAGCCGATGTTGTGAAACTGATTTCTTTAACTTAATCCCCAATTTTGGAGACACACAATGAAAACTCTGCAAAAAGGTTTCACCCTGATTGAATTGATGATCGTAATCGCGATTATCGGTATTTTGGCCGCCATCGCTCTGCCGGCTTACCAAGACTACACCGCCCGTGCGCAAGCGACCGAAGGCTTTAAAGCCACTTCAGGTCTGCAAACCGACATCGGTACTTACGCTGCCGACAAAGGCGGTTTGGCTGGTGTTGAAAATGACCCGATGCTGAAAGAGCAAGCTAAAGCCCTGAAAGGTAAATACTTTGCTGAGAACGGCGGTGTAACCATCGGTGCTAATGGCGTCATCAACATCACTTTCAATGCAGGTACTAACTCTGGTAAAAGCATGATGCTGACCCCGCATGAAAATGCCGGTCAAATCACCAAATGGGTATGTGCTCCGGGCACTAATAACGGCATCTTGGAAAAACGCCTGCCCTCCAGCTGCCAAGAAGCTACTGCCAAATAATATTTAACTTTGGTTATTTAACAGTTAGCTGTTAATCAAACTAAAACAGCCCGACTCTTTATGAGTCGGGCTGTTTTTGGCATACTGCTTGCGTTGATATTTGCATTATTGCCACTCTTTATAAAAATAAGATAATAAACTATCAGATGGCTATGGAAACAATATCATTCCTTACAATAATTGTTTTACAATACCTTTTTCATCACAACTATGAAAGGAGTTTTTATGCAATCCTATCGCGGATTTACGCTGATTGAGTTGATGATTGTCATTGCCATTATCGGCATTTTGGCTGCAATTGCCTTGCCTGCCTATCAGGATTACACCGCCCGTGCCCAAGCAACCGAAGGCTTTACCGCCACCGGCGGCCTGCGTCAGGATATTGGTACTTGGACTTATGACAACAGGGCTTTTCCTGATGCGGGAGCGGTGTCTGAAAAAGGTTATATCGGCTCACAGGCAGCCAGCCTGAAAGGCAAATATATTAAAGACAAAGGGGTAACCGTAGCCGCCGATACGGGCGTCATTACGGTTGAATTTGGTCAAGGCGCTAATGCAGGTAAAGTTTTGGTACTGGAACCGCATTTAAACGCCCATACAGATATTGTTAATCAGGTAATTAAATGGGTATGCAGTGGCGGCAGCGATGCGGCCAAAGCGATTCCGTCTAAACGGATTCCGTCTTCCTGTCAGGAAAATTAGTATTATGCCGTTTCGTATTAAAGCGTTTTTAACCCATCTGGCCGTATCTTGTACGGTTGCGGCAGCGATTGTTTTATTGGTGTTTATGGTTTGGCATCCGAACCCCCTGCAAAAAGCGGTGGGGGTTACGGATATTTTTTTATTGTTGCTGGGCGTGGATTTGATTTTGGGACCAATATTGACTTTATTGGTGGCCAAGCAAGGTAAAAAATCTTTGAAAACGGATTTGGCAGTAATTGCCACTGTGCAGATTGCGGCCATGCTGTACGGTTTACACAGTATTGCTTTATCCCGTCCTGTGTGGCTGGCTTTTGATACGGGGCGTTTTGAAGTGGTGCAGAATAATACGCTGTATGGCGGGGATAATGCTTTGCCTGCTTTTCGTTCACCACCTTTGTTTACGCCGCAATGGGTGGCAGTACGGCCGTATGAAACAGTAGCAGAACAGGAACGGCGGATGAAATTGGAGCTTGGCGAAGGAATTGCACCGTCTATGCAGCCGGATTTATATGAGGATTGGCAGCAGCAGAAAAATCAGATGTTTGCCAAAGCGTTCAATAAAGAGGCGTTGAACCGCTATAATCCGGCACAACAGGTGCAGACGGTATTGGCAGATTATCCGCAGGCGGATAAATGGCTGCCTTTAAAAGCACCGGCACAAGATATGACGGTGTTATTGGACAGCAAACGGCAGGAAATTGTGAAAATTGTGGATTTGCGTCCTTGGTAAGAATGCAGGCAGCCTGAAGATTAAAGGCGGTGTCCTAATGTTGGGATACCGCCTTTATTTCACTATGGTTAAAATGCTTTATTTCCCATACGGTGATGGGCTTACAGCCTTGTATGAAAAATAAATTATTTCAACTACATATTAACGGGTTTTATTACAAGTGGTTTCAACCAAGTTGTTGTAGGGGTCGCGGAAAGAGAAGTATGCTTCACCCGCTTTTTGATGCCATGAAGTGGCTTTGTTGTATAAACCGCGCTCACCGGTGTACAGCTCGCCGGAAGCGGCGCGGGCTTGGCTCAATACTGCGCTGGTGGAAGTGTCGGTGTTGATGCTCAAACCGATGCGGTCGTTGCCCAAGTATTTGATGGTAACGGTCATATCGTTACGGCATTTGAATTTTTCATCGGGCATATTTTGCGGTACCGGCATATAGTTGCCTTGTTGCTGGTTATGGGCGTGGTTATGCATACCGCTCTGATTCATGCCGTTGTGCATGGTATTACCCATATTGTTGCCGTTGGCCATACCGTTGGATTGGCAGGCAGCCAACGCGCAGGCAGCAGCGAAAGAAGCGGCTAACAGTTTTACGTTCATGGTTATTGTCCTTTGCAAAAAGGTTGGGGAAAGCTGCCGCACGGTAGCGGCAAAGGAAACACGGGAAATCTTACAACTGTAGCTTGCCGTCTGTAATGTGCTTTAACTTGAATTTACGCGGCACGGGCGCGGGCGAGCCGCTTTTCAGGCAGCCCAAATACTTGTAAAATTGAATGGTTTTTTTTAACGGCAAACCCGTTTTTCAGGCAGCCTGAAACGCGTTTGTTTAACATTCTTAAACGGATAACACCATGACCGATTACAGTAAAACCGTCAATCTGCACGAATCGCCCTTTCCCATGCGCGGCAACCTTGCCAAGCGCGAACCGGCATGGGTGCAGTCGTGGCAGCAACAGCAACGTTACCAAAAGCTGCGCGAGAAAGCAGCCGGCCGCCCCAAATTTATCCTGCACGACGGCCCGCCCTATGCCAACGGCGACATCCACATCGGTCATGCGGTCAATAAAATTTTAAAAGACATTATTATCCGCAGCAAAACGCTGGCGGGTTTTGATGCGCCCTATGTGCCGGGCTGGGACTGCCACGGCCTGCCGATTGAAGTGATGGTGGAAAAACTGCACGGCAAAGACATGCCCGATGCCAAGTTCCGCGAACTGTGCCGCGAATACGCCGCCGAACAAATCGCCCGCCAGAAAAAAGACTTTATCCGTTTGGGCGTGATTGGCGATTGGGACAAGCCCTATTTGACGATGGACTACCGCACCGAAGCCGACACCGTGCGTACTTTGGGCGAAATTTACAAAGCAGGCTACCTGTACCGCGGCCAAAAGCCCGTGCAGTTCTGTTTGGATTGCGGTTCGTCGCTGGCCGAAGCCGAAGTAGAATACAAGGAAAAAGTATCGCCTGCCATTGACGTGGCTTATCCCGTGCAGGACAACGCCGCTTTGGCGCAGGCATTCGGGCTGCCTGAAATCAACGGCAACGCCTTTGCCGTGATTTGGACGACCACGCCGTGGACGCTGCCCGCCAGCCAAGCCGTTTCCGCCGGTGCAGACATTGTTTACCAACTGATTGACACCCCCAAAGGCAAACTGTTGCTGGCCAAAGATTTGGCGGAAGATGCCTTGGCGCGTTACGGCGTTTCAGGCAGTCCCGTTTTGGCGGAAACTACCGGCGCAAAACTGGAAAACCTGCTGCTGTCGCATCCCTTCCTGCCGCGCGACATTCCCGTATTGAACGGCGACCATGTCACCACCGATGCCGGTACCGGCTTGGTGCACACCGCGCCCGCACACGGCTTGGAAGACTACTTTGTCTGCCTGCAATACGGCATCACCCTGTACAACCCCGTCAATGCCCAAGGCCGCTACATCAGCGAAGTGCCGCGTGTGGCGGGCATGAGCGTGTGGGAAGCCAATCCCGTGATTATTGACTGGCTGGCTGAAAACCAAGTTTTGCTGTCGCACGCCAAAATTGAACACAGCTACGCCCACTGCTGGCGGCACAAAACCCCCTTGATTTACCGCGCCACCAGCCAATGGTTTATCGGTATGGACACCGCCGGACACAACAGTAACACCCTGCGTAACACCGCCCTGAAAGCGGTGGACGACACCGAGTTTTTCCCTGCGTGGGGACGCGCCCGTTTGCAGGCGATGATTGAAGACCGCCCCGACTGGGTAGTGTCGCGCCAGCGTTACTGGGGCACGCCGATGACCTTTTTCGCCCACAAAGAAACGGGCGAGTTACACCCCGATTCCGCCGCCCTGCTGGAAAAAGTCGCGCAAAAAATCGAGCAAAAAGGCATTAACGCTTGGTTTGAATTGGATAAAGCCGAGCTGTTGTCGCCCGAAGACTGCGAACAATACGACAAACTGCCCGATACCATGGACGTGTGGTTTGATTCAGGCAGCACCCATTTTTCCGTATTAAAACAACGTGAAGAATTGGCTTGGCCCGCCGATTTGTATTTGGAAGGCAGCGACCAGCACCGCGGTTGGTTTCAATCGTCCATGCTCACGGGCTGCGCCACTTTGGGACGTGCGCCGTACAAACAGCTTTTGACGCATGGTTTTGTGGTGGACCAAAACGGTCGCAAAATGTCCAAATCCATCGGCAATGTGGTGGCGCCGCAGGAAGTGTATAACGAGTTTGGCGCGGATATTCTGCGCTTGTGGACGGCAGCAACCGATTATTCGGGCGA
>JAUNOT010000077.1 GCA_030537065.1 Conchiformibius sp. | reverse complement strand
GACGAATAGTGCGGCAAAAACCATTGGATGTCCTGCGGGCGCAAGCCGTATTTTTCCATCAGGCGGCGCAGGGGTTTTTCAACGGTGTGGGCGATGATTTCGGTATTGAGCAGCTTGACGTTTTGTTTGACCGCCATCAGGTCTTTATCGCTGCTGTCGGCGGCGGTGTATTGTTTGAAGCCTTGAAATTCGCCCTGTGGATTGAAATCGCCGCCGGCATACATGCACACGGGCAGTTCGCCCGCATAGGAAAACAGTTCTATCCAATGAATTTTCCAGCACAGGCTGCCTGAAAGCGGTCGGTTGGACAATTCGGCCGCGCCTGCACCGTCCGACAGCATCCAGCGTAAAAAGTCTTTTTCAAAACCGATGGCGGCATCGGTTTGCGCCCAGTTGCGGTCGGCGGCAAAGCGTTCGCCGCGCATAACCGCCGAGGCGTTTTCTGCCGCCACCGCCACGGCATGACGGTGTGCGCCGCAGCGCACGCCGCGATAAGCCTGCAACATCGCCGCCATGCCCGCCACACACACGCCTGCGGCGGTGGTGACTTCGCAGGGCGGAATTTCAGGCAGCAGGCCGTGTACCATTACGCCCTGTCCAGGCATAATCTGGTCGGGGTAGGAGGTGGCGCAGGCCAGCGCGGATACCTGTTCGGGGCGCAAGCCCTGTGCAAACAGGCCGCGTACGGCACAGGCAGCCAGTTCCGCGCCGGTGTGGGTAGGGCGGCGGGTGACGGGGTCAATGGCGTAATGGCGGCTGCGGATGCCGTTGGCACGCAGAATCATTTTGCGCACGCGCGAGGGTACGCCGCCGATTGCCCCCAACAGGGTTTCCATTTCATCGTTGCCGACGGGGCGGTTGGGCAGAAATGCCGCCGTGCGGTTGAGATACACTTCGGATAGGCCGTTCACGGTATTCCTTTTTTGATGGTGTCGGGTGTTTCAGGCAGCCTGAAAACGGGTGGGAAAGTCGGGATTATTCGCCCGAAGGTGCGCCGTAATAGGCTTTTTCGCGGGCAATGCGCTGCCGCAGCCACGGCGACAGCAGCCGTTTTATCAGGGCGGTTACCGGTACGACGGTTAGGATAAGGGTAATCAGAAAGGCAATATACAGATACAGCAGGCCGCGCCGCAGTCGGGGCGAGCGCCGTCCTGCCGCCATCAGCAGTTTGCCCCACAGGTAAAAGCTGCGGTGGGCGAAGCGTTCGCTGAAAATCAGACGCTCATTTACCGGTGCCGCACCCATACCGCGCAGCAGGCTTTCGTCCAAGGGTGCTTCGCCCGACAGACCTTGTGCGGTGCGGCGGCCGAAACGGCAGGCATCGTCAATATCGGCGGGGGCAATACCGGCTTCGGGTAACCATGCGGCGGCACGTTTGCGGCCGGTCAGCAGCCAAAGCGGGGTGGTAATAAAGCTGGCGGCGGTGCCGACGGCATCGGTTTTGACGACATTGCCAATCAGCCGTGCGCCGTGTCCGTTCAGCAGGGTTTTTACTTTTTCCTGTGCCATCAGCCACATATTGCGGCAGCCAATCAGGGTGATAATGGGTGTGCCGTTCAGTACGCGGCCAGCGGCATCGGACTGTAAAAAGGCGGTAATAGGTTGGGCGGGCGATAAAAACCAGACGCTGTAAGCCAATACCACCAAGTCGTAACGGCTTTGTTGCAGATGCGGCGGTTCAATCGGCTGCGGATGCAGGTGTACGGTTTCGGGGAAGGTGTTGAAAAATTCGGTAAACGGCCACGGAAAGGGATAAGGGCGAACGGGTTGCAGCACCAGATTTTCCACTTCAATGCCGCCGCCTTCCTGCAAACCTTGGATAAAACGGTCGCGCAGCCGTGCCAGCTGCCCCGTTTGCGAGTAGGAAACCACCAATACGCGTTTTGTCATTTCAGGCTGTTTGGGTAGGGAAACGGGGGATTCTAGTTTTACTGCTTGATTTTTGTCAAATTGTGTCGGGGTCGGTTGCGCTAAGGGCAACCGACCCCGATAAGGCTGTTGGTTTTCAGGCAGCCTGAAAGTACGGCAGGTTTATTCCGCCGAACGGTACAGCGTAACGATTTTTTTCAATTCGGGCGACAGATTGTCTTCCGACAGCTTTTGCAGGTGGTAGCGTTCGGCTTCGTCCATCAGTTTGACGGTGGGGCTGTCGGGGTGCGCCTGACGGAAACGCTGCCATTCTTTTTGGGTGTCTTCGTTGATTTGGGCATCGTCGCCAAATTCTTTAATGGGTGTGTTGTCGTAGCCGATTAAATAGCCGTGGCGGTAAATATCCAACAAGTCTTGTACAGCTTTGGCATGGACGCTGTCGGGATAACGCTGTTGCCATTCTTCCCAAGCGCGGATGCGTTGCCCCAAGTCCTGCCATGAAATCGCCAAAGCGGCATCATTGGTCAGATTTTCTTGGTCGTCGTTGGCTTGCAGTTGCAGAAAGTCTTTCAAATCTTTATCGGCAGCCTGACCGAACAGTTTGACATAATAATCATGCACGGGGCGGATGACCGCCATGCCTTCGCCAATATCCCAAAATTCCAAACCGGCGGCGGCCAATTCTTTCTGCTTGGCGGCCAGTTTGGCGGACGGCACGGACTCATCGCCTTTCTGTTCCCATTCTTCTATAAAATTATCCAGTATTTCAGCATGTTGTTTGGATAAGGTTTCTACTGCTTTATCCACGTCTTGTTTATGTTGCTGATACAGTTTTTCTACTGTTTTACCATCGGGGCGGCTTTGCAGTTGCTGGCGTACTTGCTCGGTCTGTTCGGCCAGTTGGCGCAGGGTCGGGTCGCTGATGGCGGACGCGGCGACGGCAGCCGGTGCGGCTGCGGAGGCGGCAGGGGCGGAGGTGGCTGCCTTGTCGGAGCAGGCGGCCAACAGCAGCAGGGCGGTTAGGGAAAGGGCTATCGGTTTCATATTGATTCCTTTATTTATAGTGAATATGCTTTATTTTTCGTATGGTGTTGGCTGTCTGCGGCTTGCCGCCGTGTCTGAAAAATAAATCATATTCACTATATCGGGTGGGCAAAATGGTTTTCAGGCAGCCTGAAAACGGTGATTATTTTACACAAAATCCCCCCACAGCGTCTGCATGGCCGCCAAAGCCGCCAGCGAAGCGGTTTCGGTACGCAACACGCGCTGTCCCAATACAAAAGCCTGACAGCCGGCGGCCAGCGCGGCCGCTTCTTCTTCCGCCGTCCAGCCGCCTTCGGGGCCGACCAGCAGCGACAGTTTGTCGGGCGGCGGCAGGCTTTTCAGGCTGCGGGCGTGGTTCAGGCTCATTATAAGATGCGTTTGCGGCGGCTTGGCGGCCAGATATTCCTGAAAACCCAGCAGCGGCAGCACCGGCGGCACACGGTTGCGGCCGCATTGTTCGCAGGCGGCAATTACAATTTCCTGCCAACGCGCCTGCCGTTTGTCGGCGCGTTCGCCGCTTAAACGCACCACGCTGCGGCTGCTGATAACCGGCTGAATGGCCGTCACGCCCAATTCCACACTTTTTTGCAGGGTAAAATCCATGCGCTCGCCGCCTGATACCGCCTGCACCAGCGTAACCGCCAGCGGGCTTTCGCATTCGGCTGCGCTGACGGCGGTAATCCGGCATTCGGCACGGCGTTTTTCCAGCAAACTCAGTTCGGCGTGATAGGCGCGGCCGTCGCCGTTAAACAGGGTAATCGGGTCGCCGACACGCAGGCGCAAAACGTGAATATGGCGCACGGTGGCATCGGGCAGGGCGCAGATTTGCTGCGGCTCGGGGGTAAAGGGAACGTAGAAACGGGGCATGGTTGTTTCACATGTAAAAAATCGTTAATATCGCGCTTATTTTAACAAATAGCGGCATACGGCGGACGGTGTTTTCAGGCAGCCTGAAGCGTCCGCGCCCAAACGAGATGAAACTGCTTACACAATTATCGGAATTAATGATAGAAATTGCCGCCACAGAGGTGATGCCGCGTTTTTTGGAAGTGGAAGGCATCCGCAAAGCGGACGGCAGCCTGTTGTCGGCGGCGGATTTGGCGGCGCAGGCGGCGTTTGAGCGCAGGCTGCCTGAAATTGCCGCCGAGCCTGTGTTGGGTGAGGAAATGACAGCGGCGCAGCAAAAAGCCTTGTGGCAGCAGGCACAGTCCGGCCTGTGGGTGGTGGACCCGATTGACGGCACCACCAATTTTGTCAATGGTTTGCCGCATTTTGCCTTGTCGGCGGCGCTGATACGCGACGGGCTGCCGCAGTTGGGCGCGGTTTATAATCCGGCAACGGGCGAAATGTTTACCGCCCTGCGCGGCGGCGGTGCGTGGCTGAACGGGCGGTCGCTGCCGCTGCGCAGTCCGCAGAAACGGCTGTTTGAAGCGGTGGCGGGAGTGGAAGTGAAACGCCTGCGCTCGGGGCGCTTGTCCAGCCGCATTCACACGCTGTCGCCGGTACGCAGCATCCGCAATTTGGGCAGCAGTACGCTGGATTGGTGTTATCTGGCGGCAGGGCGTTACGATGTGTATGTACACGGCGGTCAAAATTTATGGGACTACGCGGCAGGCGCATTGATTTTGGAAGAAGCAGGCGGCTGTTTGGCCACTTTGGAGGGCGACGAGTTTTGGAGTGGGCAGCATGTATTCCAACGCTCGGTGATTGCGGCCGGACAGGCGGAAATGTTTGCCGTGTGGCTGAAATGGGTGCGCGAAAATCAATAAAACAAGCTGCCTGAAACGGAAAACTCGTTTCAGGCAGCCTGCTTTTAGCGGTTTAGATTAACCGAATACTTTCAAACGCTCTTCAACTGCTTGGAATTGTTTTTCACCGGCAGGGGCAGCGATACCGCCGAATACCAGTTGCGCGCTCATTTTCCAGTTGGCGGGCAAGTTCCAAGTTTTGGCCACTTCCGCGTCAATAATCGGCGTGTAGTGTTGCAGGTTAGCGCCTACGCCGGCAACGGCAAAGGCAGTCCAAATGGCGTATTGGCTCATGGCGTCGCTGTGACCGGCCCATACGGGGAAGCCTGCAGCGTAAGCGGGGAACTGCTCTTGCAGGCCTTTTACCACGTTTTCATCTTCAAAGAACAGTACGCTGCCGGCAGCGGCTTTGAACATGTTCAGTTTTTCTTCAGTGGGTTGGAAGTTTTCAGCAGGAACGATTTTACGCAGTTCGTTGATGGTGATGTCCCACAGTTTTTCGTGCTCGGCACCGAACAGTACCACGATGCGGGTAGATTGTGAGTTGAACGCAGACGGAGTGTGTTTAACGGCGTGTTCAACGATTTGGGTGATTTGTTCTTTAGAAACGGGCAGTTCTTTGTTCAGCGCGTAAACGGAACGGCGGGTTTCGGCGGCTTGTTGCAAAGTCTGTACGGACATGGTTTTTTCCTCTATAGGGTTAGAAACAGTAAATGGAACGGCGGATTATAGCGGCTTCGGCTGCTGGGGAACAGGGAGATTTTATTGAAACTGTGTTTCCTGTGGGGAAACATCGGCAGCAGTAGGGGCAGCCTCGGTCGCGTCGGCGGCAGGCAGCACGGGGTTTTGCAGTACGTCGCGCACGCTTTGGTGCAGTCCTTGGGTGAGGCCGTTGATGTTGCCGCCGTCCAAACCGATTTCTTTGAGCAGGCTGTCCACCAACGGCGCTTGGCCGCGATAACGTAGGGCGCTGTTGACCATTTGGTCGGCAAGGTTGTCGTTGCCGCCGCCGTCTTTCAGGCTGCCTGAAACGCTGCCGCCGAAACCGCCCAAGCCGTTTACCTGCAAAATTTTAATATCGTCGATGTTTTCCATCGGGCGCACGGACTCGCGGATAATGTCGGGCAGGTGTTGCAGCAGCGCCAGCCGGATACGCATTTCCACTTGGTCGCCGGATAGGGTGTTGGCGGCTTCATTGACGGCCCGCGTGCCTTCGGCTTCCACTTTGTATTGTTGCTGCTGCGCCTGTGCCAGCAGGATTTGGGCATCGGTTTCGCCCTGTGCCGCCAACCGTGCGGCTTCGGCGCGGTCTAATGCGGCTTGCTTTTCGGCTTCGGCGGAAACGGTTACGGCAATCGCTTCTTTTTGCGCGGCTTCTTCGGCGGCAATCAGTTCAATCGCTTTGCTGCGTTCGGCGCGTTCGGTTTCGCGCACGGTAATCACGCTTTCTTCTTCGCGCACGGCTTGGGCACGGGCTTTGTCGGCGGCGGCTTTGGCTTCGGATTCGGCGCGGGATTTTTCGGCTACGGCGATGGCGCGTTCCTGTTCGGCCAGCTCAATGGCTTTGCGCCGTTCCACTTCGGCTTGTTCTACGGCTTGGGTTTTACGGATGCTTTCGTTTTCAATATCGCGTTTGGCCATAATGCGTTTGAGGTCGATTTCGCGCTCGGCGGCAATGCGGGCTTCTTCGGCTTCGCGTTGTTTTTGCGCTTCTTGTTCGGCAATCAAGGTGGCTTGTTCGGCGCGGCGGATGGCGATTTCGCGCTCTTGTTCCAAGCGGGCGTATTCTTCTTCGCGTTGGATTTGTAGGCGTTTGCGCTCGGCTTCAAGGTTTTTGCTGCGGATGGCGAGGTCGTTGTCCTGTTCGATGTCGTTGCGTTTTTTGCGGCGCTGTTCAATGATTTCGGTTAGGCGGGTCAGGCCTTCGGCGTCAAATGCGTTGTTTTCGTTGAAAAATTCTTTAGATGTTTGGTCAAAACGGGTGAGGGCGACGTTTTCCAGTTCCAAGCCGTTTTTGTCTAATTCTTCCGAGGCTTGTGATTGGACGCCGCGTATAAAATCAATGCGTTTTTCGTGCAGCTCTTCCATGTCCATTTGTGCGGCAATGGCGCGCAGGGCGTTAACCAGTTTGCCTTGCAGCAGTTCTTTTAAGGCTGCCTGGTCTTGGGTACGCAGGCCGAGGGTTTGGGCGGCAATGGCAATGCTGGTTTCTACGGGTTTGACGCGCACGAAAAATTCGGCGGTAACGTCAATACGCATCCGGTCGCGCGTCAGCAGGGAGTCGGTTTCTTCGCATTGGATTTCCAAGGGCATGGTCTGCATATTGATTTCCATCACTTGCTGGATAACCGGCCAAACCACGCTGCCGCCGTTGATAACGATTTTTTCGCCGCCAAAGCCGGTACGCACCAGCGCGGTTTCTTTGTTGGCGTGGCGGTAAAAGCGGTTAAAGGCCATATACAGCACAATCAGGACAAAAATAACCAGCAGGACGATAAACACGGTAAGCAGGGACATGACGGGATTCCTTGGGTTTAGGGTTTTTCAGGCTGCCTGAACGGATTGGGCGGCGGGGTTTTGCCGTTTTCGGGATAGTGATGGTTGGCAGCCAGTTTGCGGATATTGCTGCTGCGTTCGCTGCCGTGCGGGTGGTCGGACAACCACGCGGGCGGTTCGTTGCCGCTTTCACTGCTTAATACATCCAATACGCGTATCATGCCGCCGACATCGCCGTAACGGGCATACACGGCATGGGCGGCGGCTTCGTCGGCACGGCGTTCCAAATCGCGGCTGTAACGCAATCCATCTGCCGACATCAGCGCGTTCAGGCTGCCGTCGTTGCCGAATACGGCGTAACCGGCCAATGAAAACAGCAGCGAACGCGACATGCCGCGTAACATATCGCGGTGTTTGACGTGGGCGGCTTCGTGTGCCAGAACCGCCGCAACTGTTGCTTCATCAGGCAGTTTTTCCAACAGGCCGCGGTACAGGACGATATGGCCGCCGAAAGTGGCATAGGCATTGACGGTTTCGCCCTTGTCCAAAAACACTTTCAGGCTGCCTGCGGGCAGGTTCATGCGCTGTGCAATATCATCGGCCAAAGCCTGTAATTTTGGTTCTCGGACAATATCTTCGCTGTCGGCCAAATGTGTGCCGATAAAGGCAAACCGGCGTTGTTCGCGCTCCAAGCTGACCAGCTTCGGCGCGGCGGCAATCAGGGCTTCCACTGCCAGCCAAATCACCAAAACAGTAACGACCAAATAACCGATCATCTGCTTCAACTCAATCCAACGGTAACCTGCTGCCGGAATATTGGGATTGCGGCTTTCGTCAAATTTTGGGTCTTGCATTGGCGTGTGCATGCTGCTACCTTGTTGCAGGCGCACGGCGGATTTTGCCTGCCGTGCCGTAAGCCAACACTTCCACCGTACCCAATGCGCCTTGCTGTTGCGGCTGATTGGGACTGCCCAAAGTGGCGGTTTCAAACTTCATGTTTAACACCATTTCCGCGCCAATTTCGTCTGCCTGCGCCTTCATGCGTAAAATTGCTTCGCGGCGGGCGCGGTCAAGCAAGGTTTCGTAACTGCGGACATTGCCGCCAAAAATATTGCGAAACCACGCCAGCAAACGGGTAAAGTAGTCGCTGGACACCACCACGCTGCCCATGACCATCTGCTGTTCGGCAAACGATTTGGGCGGACGTTTGACCGACAGCACCACAATATGCCGTAGCTGTTCTTCACGCGCCAAAATGCTGGCATAGTGTTTTTTCTCGGCGCGGCTGCCGAATACAAAGCCCAACACCAGCAAACCCACAGGCAGCAGGTAGGGAAATAGGGTAATCCCCATTACCCACCAAGTTTCTTCCGACATGGCTGTCTCCTTATTCCAACACCACTGCCGTGCCGTAAGCAAAAATCTCCGATGCGCCCGCCGCCACCGACGACGTGGAAAAACGCACATTAATCACAGCGTTTGCACCAATTTGACGCGCTTGCTCCTGCATTCGTTCTAAAGCCTGTTCGCGTGATTCGTTTAACAGCTCGGTATAACCTTTCAGCTCGCCGCCAACCAGATTTTTCAAACCCGCCATCAAATCGCGCCCCGCGTGTTTGGCGCGGACGGTAGAGCCTTGCACCAAACCCAAATGTTTGACGATGCGGCAGTTGGGGATGTGCTCAAGATTGCTGATTAACATAAAATGTCCTTACAGGATTGTATAGATGATTTATTTTATCGCAGTTTATTTGAGCTGTTCAAATCATTGTTTTGATTTCTTGGCAGAAATGGGATTTTGTCTTAAAGCATAATAAAGTAAGAAACTTTATAGATTAATTGTGTGGTATGATTTAGACGGATTTGTAAATAGAGAGTTTGGTGATGGAATGGTAATTTCATTTAGTAATATATTTGCTGGTGCTATTTTTTTATTTCAATACTTTTTTTATTTCCTCTATTTTAGAACGGATGATCACCTATTTTTATTCTTTTATTTCTTTTTTAATTTTTTTGTTATTTTGTATCTGATGTTATTTAAAGGTAAAAGCCTGTTACTAAATTTTAGACAAGATATAACTTATTATTTGAAGTGTTTGGCTTTGTTTGTTTTGTTTGTTTTGTTCAGTTTTTTGTCTATTAATTATGAATATTATATTAATCTTTATAATCTAGTGTATGCTGTTACTGCTTTTTTGTCGGCTTATTTATTGTTTCAGATGGTCAATGCTATTTTTTATGTAAAAATTATGTTTTGGTTGTATTTTTTAGTGGTATTGTATTATTTTTTA
>JAUNOT010000076.1 GCA_030537065.1 Conchiformibius sp. | reverse complement strand
CCGCTTCGGATACGGTGATTTTGTGCAAACCGCTTTCAGGCAGCCTGTGCAGCAGCTCGGCGGCGAGTTTGTCGGTTTCGCGGCTGGCAGTGCCGTTGCCGATGGCGATGAGTTTGATGTGATGTTGTTTGACCAAACGCGCCAAAGTATTCAGGGCGTTTTCTTGTTGGTGCAGATAGACGACTGCGGTGTCCAATAATTTGCCCGTGTCGTCCACAACGGCGGTTTTGATGCCTGTGCGGAAACCGGGGTCAAGACCCAAAGTGGGCAAACGTCCTGCGGGGGCGGCAAGCAGCAGGTCTTTGAGGTTTTTGGAAAAAACGGTAATGGCATCGGCATCCGCCTGTTCTTTTAAGGCAGACAGGGCTTCGGTTTCCAAGGAAACAAACAGTTTGCCGCGCCACGCCAGCCGCACGGTGTCGCGCAACCACGCATCGGCGGCACGTCCGCGCTCGGCAATGCCAAAATGAGCGGCAACGGTGTCGGCATAGGCATCTTCGGCAGCAGGGGCATCGTCGTCCTGATAGCTTAAAAATACGCGCAAAACGCCTTCATTGCGTCCGCGCAAAACCGCCAAGGCGCGGTGGCTGGGCATGCGGCACAGGGCTTCGCGGTGCTCAAAATAATCGCGGAATTTTTCGCCTTCGGCTTCTTTGCCTGCCTGCACTTCGGCACGGATTTCGGCTTCGCGCCACAGTTTTTCGCGCAAACGCCCGACCAGTTCGGCATCTTCAGCAAACTGCTCGATTAAAATGGCGCGTGCGCCATCCAAAGCGGCTTTGGTGTCGGCAATGTGTTCGTTGAGATAAGCGGCAGCTTCGCTTTCAGGCTGGCGCGTGGGGTCGGACAGCAAGGCATCTGCCAAGGGCTGCAAACCGTGTTCGCGGGCGATTTGCGCTTTGGTGCGGCGTTTGGGTTTGTAGGGCAGATACAGGTCTTCCAACGCGGTTTTGTTGTCGCAGGCTTCAATGGCGGCTTGCAGTTCGGCAGTAAGTTTGCCTTGCTCGCTGATGCTGTTTAACACGGTGGTTTTGCGCTCTTGCAGTTCGCGCAGATAAGTCAGGCGTTCAGACAGTTGGCGTAATTGTGTGTCGTCCAAACCGCCTGTGGCTTCTTTGCGGTAGCGGGCGATAAAAGGCACGGTTGCGCCTTCGTCCAACAAGGCAACGGCGGCGGTGATTTGGGCGGGGGAAGCAGCCAATTCGGTGGCAAGCAGGGCGTGAATATCCATTACAGTCTTTCGGCACGACAAAAGAGCGCATCATATCAAAAAACGGCTTTGACCGTAGCGGTCAAAGCCGTTTCAGGCTGCCTGAAAAACAGTAACACTGCATTTATGGCTGCTGTTCCGATGCCAGCGCGTGCAGGCGGTACAGCGCGTCCAAGGCGGCTTTGGGGCTGAGTTCGTCCGGCCGCAACGCCGCCAGTTCGGCGACGGCAGGATGCACGGGCGGCGGTTCGGCGGCAATTTCTTCGTCTTCGGGCGCACAATCGGCAAACATATCGTGTTGGCGGCCGTCCTGCTGCTGTTCCAAGCGGCGCAGGTGTTTGCGGGCTGCCTGAAGCGCGGACGGCGGCAACCCCGCCAGTTTGGCGACGGCAATGCCGTAACTTTTGGCGGCCGGCCCCGCTTCAATATGGTGCAGGAACACGATGTCCTGTCCCTGTTCCAATGCGGCCAAATGGCGATTGACGGCGGCGGCATGGCGTTCAGGCAGCCGCGTCAGTTCAAAATAATGGGTGGCAAACAAGGCCAGTGATTGGTTTTTTTGCAGCAGGTGTTCGGCCACCGCCTGCGCCAAAGCCAGTCCGTCAAAGGTGGAGGTGCCGCGCCCGATTTCGTCCAGCAACACCAGCGATTGGGCGGTGGCGTGGTGCAGAATGTAGGCGGTTTCCGACATTTCTACCATAAAGGTGGAACGGTTGCCCGCCAAGTCGTCGGACGCGCCGATGCGGGTAAAAATCTGGTCGGTGCTGCCGATTAGGGCGCGGTCGGCCGGTACGAAGCTGCCGGTATGCGCCATCAGCACAATCAGGGCGGTTTGGCGCATATAGGTGGACTTGCCGCCCATATTCGGACCGGTGAGCAGGGTCAGGCGGTGTTTGCCGTCCATGCGGACGTGGTTGGGGGTAAAGCGCGTGACCTGCCGTTCCACGACGGGGTGGCGGCCATTGTCAATTTCCAGCACGGGATAATCGGCAAACTGGGGCGCGGTGTAGCCGTATTCTGCGGCGGTTTCGGCAAAGCCGCACAATACGTCCAACATGGCGGCGGCTTTGGCGGTTTGTTGCAGTGCGGACAGGGATTGCTGTAATTCGTGCAATAAGTTGTCGTACAGTTGTTTTTCTAAAGCCAAGGCGCGTTCTTGGGCGCTGAGGAATTTGTCTTCAAAGGCTTTGAGTTCGGGGGTGATGTAGCGTTCGGCGTTTTTCAGAGTTTGGCGGCGTTGGTAGTCGGCAGGGGCGGAGGCGGCTTGGGCTTTGGACAATTCGATGTAAAAGCCGTGTACGCGGTTGTATTCTACTTTGAGGGTGGACAGGCCGGTGCGTTGGCGTTCGCGCTGTTCCAGCTCGGACAAGGCGTCGCTGCTGTGATTTTGCAGGTGGCGCAGTTCGTCCAGCTCGGGGTGGAAGCCGTCGTTGATGACGCCGCCGTCTTTCAGCCACACGGACGGCTCGGGCAACAAGGCTGCCTGAAGGCGCTCGGCCAGCGGCACGGTATTGGGAAAACACGCGCCCAAAGTTTGCAGCAGGCTGCTGTGTTCGGGCAGGCGGATGTCGGCCAAAGCCAGCAGGCTGTCGCGCAGGGCGGACAGGTCGCGCGGCCGCGCCGATGCCAAGGCGATGCGGGCGTTGATGCGTTCGATGTCGGCGCTGCGTTTCAGGCAGCTTTGTACGGCGCTGCGACAGTCGTTTAAGGCGGCCACGGCCTGTTGGCGGGCAAGGATTTGTTCGCGGTTACGCAGGGGGTGGTGCAGCCATTGTGCCAGCAGGCGGCTGCCCATATGGGTGGCGCAACGGTCGAGTACCGACAGCAGGGTCGGTGCGCTTTTGCCGCTTAAGGTTTGGGTTAGCTCGAGATTGCGGCGGGTGGCGGCATCCATGCCGATGTATTGCTGGGTCTGTTCCAGCGTTACCGCGTCCAAGTGCTGCGGCAGTTGGTTTTGGGTCAGGCGGATGTAGTTGAGCAGCGCACCGGCCGCGCCGATGGCGGCAGGATGTTCGCTTAAATTGAGCCCAAAGCCGTTCAAATCTTGGCTGCCGAAATATTGGGTCAGCAGTTTAAAGCCTGCCTGCGGGTCAAACTGCCAGTCGTGCTGGCGGGTGAAATGGTATTTGCCCGCGCTTTCAGGCAGCCGCGCCCGTTCGCCGTCGGCAATCAGGATTTCGGCGGCCTGAAGCCGCGCCAGTTCATCCGTCAGCCGTGTTTCGTCAATGATTTTGGCCTGAAACTCGCCGCTTTGCAGCGACACCCACGCCAAAGCCAGTTGTTTTTTGTGGCGGCACAGGGCGGCGGTACGGTTGGTTTCCTTGTCTTCCAACAGGGCGGCATCGGTAAGCGTGCCGGGGGTGACAATCCGCACCACTTTGCGTTCTACCAGCCCGCGCCCCGCTTCGCCGACCTGTTCGCACACCGCCACGCTGCGCCCCAGTTTTACCAGCTTGGCCAAATACTGTTCCACCGCGTGAAACGGCACGCCCGCCATCTGTATCGGTTCGCCGTTAAGCTGGCCGCGCGTGGTCAGCGTGATGTCGAGCAACTGCGCCGCTTCCACCGCGTCCTGCAAAAACAGTTCGTAAAAATCGCCCATGCGGTAAAACACCAGCTTGTCGGCATGGGCGGATTTAATCTCCAGATACTGCTGCATCATCGGCGAAACGGCTTTGGCGGTCATGGCGGCGGCTCACAAAAAGAACGGGATTATAACGCGCCTGCCGCTTTCAGGCAGCCTGCGCCGCCACATTCCGACAAATCCGATAAAAATCAAAGTTTTTAGCGCACAAAGCACACATGGCAATCCAAAAACACAAACCATTGTTTACAAACAATAAAATCAAACGTGCCTATTTTTTAAGCACCAAAGGCGCGGCATTTGAAAAATAAGCATTTTTCGCCGTCAAAATCCCCTTTTTGGCAAAGTTATCCACAGATTTCGTGGATAACATTTCACGCCGCTGTTCACACAATCTCACACGGCAAAAATCCTTTTTCAAATCAAATATTAAAAACAAAACATTGATTATTAAATAAAAATCAAACGTGCCTATTTTTTATGCAACAAAGACACACCCTTTGAAAAATAACGTTTTTTTACATCAAAAACCCCGTTTTCAACAGACTTATCCACAGATTCCGTGGATAAAATTTCAGGCAGCGCGGCGGCGGTTTCCAAGACCGCGCCAAACCGCTATAATCCGCCGTTTTCCGCCACGCCGAAAGCCGCAGCCATGCCGTCCGCCCCACCCTACAAACGCCCCGTTTCCGTGCTGGTGCTGCTGCACGACGGCGCAGGCAGCGTGCTGATGTTGGAACGCGCCGACCGCGCCGGATTTTGGCAGTCGGTAACCGGCAGTTTGGAAGCGGATGAAACCCCGTTTCAGGCAGCCTTGCGCGAAGTGATGGAAGAAACCGGCATCGTGCTGCCGCCGCAAAACCTGCACGACTGGCACACACAGGTGGAATACGAAATCTATCCGCATTGGCGGCACCGCTATCCGCCCGGCGTCAGCCGCAACACCGAACACTGGTTTGCCGCCGCCGTTGCCGCCGATACGCCGCTGACCTTGACCGAACACACCGCCGCACGCTGGCTGCCCGCCGCCGAAGCCGCACAACTGGTGTTTTCCTCGTCCAACCGCGACGCGCTGCTGCGCCTGCAACATGAACGTTATCGTTAACTAATGCGCCGCCATGCCCCTGCCCGACATTCTGCCCTTTGCCCGCCAACTGCTGCGCGGCTGCCTGAAAGACGGCGACACCGCCGCCGATGCCACCATGGGCAACGGCCACGACACCCAGTTTTTAGCCGAATGCGTAGGCGCACGCGGACGCGTGTTTGCCTTTGACGTACAAAACGCTGCCCTTGCCGCCACCGACCGCCGCCTGCGCGATGCCGGTTTGCGCCAACGTGCGGTGCTGTGCGCCATCGGCCACGAACAGATGCAGGGCTATGTGCCGCAGGGCATTCAGGCGGCCGTGTTCAATTTCGGCTACCTGCCCGGCGGCGGCAAACACCTGACCACCCTGCCCCACACCAGCCTGCGCGGTTTTCAGGCAGCCTTAAATTTACTGGCCGACGGCGGCCTGCTGGTGGCGGTGCTTTACCCCGGCCATCCTGCCGGCGCACAAGAAGCGCGTCTGCTGCCGCAGTTTGCCGAAAGCCTGCCGCCGCAGCGTTTCAGCGTGGTCCGCTACGGCTTTTGCAACCGCCCCAACCGTCCGCCGTTTGTGCTGGCGGTACACAAACACCCCACGCCCCGATAAGGAATCTCGATGGAAGCTTTTTACCTGCCTACCAAACACAGCCACCTGCTGTTTATCGCGCTCAGCATTATCCTGTTTAACCTGCGTTTTTGGCTGCGTACCGCCAAACCGGCGCGTCCACTGCCCAAAGTGTTGAATATTCTGCCGCACATCAACGACACCCTGCTGCTGTGCAGCGGCATGCTGTTGGCGGCGATTGCAAAGTTTTCACTGAGCGGCTGGCTGGGGCTGAAACTGCTCCTGGTTGTCGCCTATATCGGCTGCGGCTTTGTCTGCATGAAACGGCCGCCGCGCCATGCCGCTTCCTATGCCGCTTATGCCGTTTGTATGCTGCTGATTGCCGCCGTGATTTATTTGGCACGTTCCAAACCGTTCTGACACCATGCACCGCCACTTTGCCCGTGTCGGCATCGTTACCCGTCCCGACACCCCCGACATCGCCGCCGACCTGTGCCGCTTAATTGAATTTTTACACGGCTTGGGACGGAGCGTGTTTTTGGATGCCGCCAGCGCCGCCGACGCGCTGGGCAGCACGCCGCTGCCTGAACACTGCGAGCTGTGCGATACCGCGCAGTTGGGTAAACATTGCCATCTGATTGTGGTATTGGGCGGCGACGGCACGTTTTTATCGGCGGCGCGGCATGTTGCGCCGTACCGCGTGCCGGTGGCGGGGGTAAACTTGGGGCATTTGGGTTTTTTGTCGCAGATTCCGCGTGAAAAGATGACGGAAGAACTGGGCAAAATCCTGCGCGGTCAATATTTGGTGGAAAACTGCATTCTGTTGCAGGCGGAAGTGTGGCGCAACGGCGAAGAAATCTACCGCAATCTGGCCTTAAACGATGTGATGCTGTCGCGCGGCCTGACCGGCAAAATGATTGAATTTGAAGTTTTTATCAATAAAGAATTTGTCTACACGCAACGCTCGGACGGGCTGATTGTGTCCACGCCCACCGGCTCGACCGCCTACGCGCTGGCGGCGGGTGGAGCGATTTTACAAGCGGGGCTGAATGCGTTTACGCTGGTGCCGGTGTGTCCGCAGTCGCTGACCAACCGCCCGATTGTGATTGCCGACACCGCCGAAATTGAGATTTTGGTTACCAAAGCCGGCGATGCGCGGGTGCATTATGACGGTCAGTCGTTTACCGATATTCAAAGTATGGACCGCATTACCCTGCGCCGTTATCATCATGCGGTTAAGGTATTAAACCCGGCCCATTATCAGTATTACGCCACGCTGCGGCAAAAGCTGCATTGGGGCGAACAGTTGGTTTGATTCAGGCAGCCTGAAAAACATTTTTTCATTATTCTTACCACGCAAACAAAAACGGAAGCGGCCATAAACTCCGCTTCCGTTTTCAGGCTGCCTGAAAGCATTAGGCTTCGGCATTGTCCGCCGCTTCGTCCTCTTCGGGCAGGCGGCTGATTTTGACCCGCGCAATGCGGTGACCGTCTTTTTCCAACACTTCAAAACGCCAGCCGCAAAAGTCCGCCCCCTCGCCCACTTCGGGCAGTTTTTGCAACTCCTCCAAAATCAGACCGGCCACGGTGTGAAAATCGGCATCTTCCGACTGCGGCGGCAAGCCCAGTTGCGGTGCCAGTTCCACATATTCCAATGCGCCGTCCACCGTCAGGCTGTTGTCGGCATTGGCCTGCAACGCCGGTTCGTCGGTACCGCCGAAGGCTTCGGGAAACTCGCCGGCAATGGTTTCCAGCAAATCCTGCACGGTTACCATGCCCAACACCGCGCCGAACTCGTCCACCACCAGCGCGTAATCGGCGCGGTGTTGGCGGAACAGCTCCAGCGCGTCCAAAGCGGTGGCGCTTTCAGGCAGCATGAGCGGCTGACGCAAGGCGGCATGCACGTTTACTTCGCCCGTTTGCAGCAGTTGTACCAGCAAATCTTTTTTGTTGATATAACCCAAAGGCTCGTCCACACCGGCCTTGCCCACCACCAGCAGGCGCGAATACGGCGATTCGCTCAAGCGGTTGGCCTGTTCTTCGCGGCTTTGCGAAATATCCAGCCGCTCAATATCGCTGCGCGGAATCATCACGCCAAAAATGGGGCGTTCCGCCAAAGTCAGCACACTGCGAATCATGGATTTTTCGTTTTCTTCAAAATGGCGGCCGTCGCCCGCTTCGTCGCCCGCGCTGGCCAAAATGCTTTCGCGGATGCCCATCATGCCCAAAACGTTTTCGGCGGTGCGCTGCCGCCACGAGCTGCCGATATAGTCTTTCTTCTTGATATTACGCTGGGAAATCTGGTTGAAAATTTCAATCAGGATGGAAAAGCCGATGGCGGCATACAGGTAGCCTTTGGGAATGTGGAAATGAAAGGCTTCGGCAATCAGGCTGAAACCAATCATCAACAAAAAGCCCAAACACAGCATTACTACGGTCGGATGGCGTTCCACAAAATCGGTGAGCGGTTTGCTGGCCAAAATCATGCACGCCATCGCCACCACCACCGCCGCCATCGCCACGACAATGTGTTCCACCATCGCCACGGCGGTGATGACGCTGTCAATGGAAAACACCGCGTCCAATACCAAAATCTGCGCCACCACACCCCAAAAGGCGGCGTGTTTTTTATGGTTTTCCGCCACATGAAACTGGTTTGCACCCTCCAGCCGCTCGTGCAGCTCGGTGGTGGCCTTGTACAGCAAAAACAGGCCGCCCAGCAGCATAATCAGGTCTTTGCCGGAAACGGCGTGTCCGCCCAAATAAAACAGGGGTCGGGTAAGCGTGATGATTTTTGCCATAAACCCGAGCATCACCACGCGGATGGTGACCGCCAGCGACAGGCCGAGAATACGCGCACGGTCGCGCCGGGCGGGTTTGACTTTGTTTGCCAAAATCGCCACAAACACCAAATTGTCAATGCCCAACACCACTTCCAACACCAGCAGGGTGGCAAATCCAATCCAGGTTTGCGGCTCGGCTAACCAGCTTAAATCCATAATGTCTTTTATCCTTTGCTCAACGGCAGGCGCGGCAAAGGCTGCCTGAAAAGCGTTTGGTGCTTTCAGGCAGCCTGCTGACAATCAGACAACCCCAACTTACTGCCCACCGTTTAACTCAAAACAGAATTAAACGATTGTATAAATTTTCCTCATAGCAATCAAGTTGTTTAAAATTGTTTACCCAATTCAATAAACAAACGCTGCCGTTTGTAGGTATATAAAGCCTGATTACTGCGGTTGTTCTGGTAATGCCAGCTTAAACGCGGCGTTACCCCCAGCCAATGTAAGCGGCGGTGCCATAAGGAAATACCGACCCCGTATTCGCGGTTATTTTGTACCGAATCAAAAAATTGGGGGCAAGGTGGCGCTTACGGGCATAGCTTAAGGTCAAACGGCCGGACAGCCCCCTGCCCCACTCCTGTCCCAAACCGATACGCCAACCGTAACGGTTGTAAGCGTCATCGCGGTCGCGACTGCGCAAACGGGTGTAATCGCTACCGGCAAACCAGTAGCGGCGGGCATGCGGCTGATAGGTAAAAGTCGCAGAAGCAAAAGCCGTATGTCCGTTCAAATGGGGACGGCTGCGGTAAATGCGGCGGCTGTATTCGGCCTGCACACTGCCCTGCCATTTCGGACTGAAATAACGGCTGCCTTCTATACCGATACCGTAACTGCGTGAAAAGCGGTGTAAATGACGGCTGTTTTTGCTGCCGCCCGCATACCAGTTATATTCGGCAAACGGCAGCAGAACCATGCGGTTGCGGGCATTCTGATAACCTACACCGACGGCGGCTCGGGCAGCCAACTCATTATATTTCTTATTATTCCAATAATATTTCCCATTAATATCCGCACGAACTTCATGAAACAGGCCGCTACCCCAAGTATATTGCTTATCCGCACCCAACGACATGGCCACACCGTTACCTGCTTCAGGCGGGTCGGTACGGAAACCGCCGCCCAAATCGGAATTGGACGGCACATTATTTAACGTGAGTTCGGGATAAGAATCCCATAAATATTAAAGGGCAAACGTGTTAAGCTATTGTTTCCACACAAACACACACACGGAAGC
>JAUNOT010000075.1 GCA_030537065.1 Conchiformibius sp. | reverse complement strand
GTAATTTGCTTGGCGTTGTACATGGCGTTTGGCGCAATATAGATAACTGAAAAGGGCGGTATTTTAGCGTAATTAACGGAATCGGGATATTAACCGTTTTCAGGCAGCCTGAAAAAATCCCGTCCGCTAAAAACGGACGGGATTTGGATGGTTAAATGGTTTCGGCTTAACTGTTTTGCATCAACCAGTAAATATAACGGCTGACCCCTTCATCTACATCAAAAAAGCCGTCCGCATAGCCTGCCTCACGCAATTTGCTAATATCCGCTTGGGTAAAGCTTTGGTATTTGCCTTTCAGCGCATCGGGGAAGGGGCTGTAGCGCACCAATTCGCGCGACACCATTTCTTCCAAGGTCAATGCGTGTTCGCCGTCTGCCACGCGGCAGGCGTTGATGGTGGCGGCGGCCAATTCGTTAAAACTCTGGCTGCGGCCGGTACCCACATTGAAAATACCTGATTTTTCGTTGTGGTCAAAGAAAAACAGATTCACCGCCGCCACGTCTTCCACGCTGATAAAGTCGCGGCTCTGCATGCCGTTTTCGTAGCCGTCCCATGCGCCGAACAGGGTAACGTGCCCCAAATCGCGGTATTGGTGGAAATGGTGGTAGGCCACCGATGCCATGCGTTGTTTGTGCTGCTCGCGTGCGCCGTAAACATTAAAGTAACGGAAACCGACCACCTGCGTACTAACGCCTTCGCGCAGGCGGCGGCGCACCACTTGGTCAAACAGGAATTTGGAATAGCCGTACACATTAAGCGGGTGTTCGTAGCGGCGTTCTTCGCGGAAGGTTTCGCCGCCGCCGTACACCGCCGCGCTGGAGGCGTATAAAAACGGGATGTTTTGGTCTTGACACCAGTCCAGTAAATCCAAGCTGTACTGATAGTTGTTGTCCATCATATACAGGCCGTCGTGGTTCATGGTGTCGGAGCAGGCACCCTGATGGAACACGGCGCGGATATCGCGGTAGGGAAAGCTGTGGTTACGGATTTGGCGGATAAATTCGTGTTTGTCCAAATAATGGCTGATTTCGGCATCGGCCAGATTGCGGAATTTCTCGCCGCGTGTGAGGTTGTCCACCGCGACGATGTCGGTTATGCCCCGCGCATTGAGGGCGTGGACGATATTGCTGCCGATAAAGCCGGCCGCTCCGGTTACGATAATGGTCATGGCAAAATCCTTGTGCGGTTGGGCGTTCAGGCTGCCTGAACGCGGAAAACGCTATTTTAGCGTATTTTGCGGCGGACTTTGCTGCTCCAGCAGGGCAATTAGTTTTTTCAGGGCAGCCAGTTCGTTGTTTTTCTGCTCAATGATTTCGTTTTGATGGGTAATAATCAGTTGCAGCTTTTCCAGTTCGGCATCATTGCGTCCGTTCGGGTGGTCGCCGTAATAATTTTCAGCATAAGCAACAGCATAATTACCTTTATTTTCGTTGGTAAAAAATACCATTCCCTGATTGTTGCTGCTGACCAGTTCCAATAAATCCACATTAAAAATTTGGGCGATTTGGTTTAACTTTTCCAAATACAGTTTGGTTTCGCCGCGCTCGATTTTGGCATAGCCGTTTAAAGACATATTCAACTTTTTCGCCATTTCGTCCTGCGACCAACGATTTAATTCGCGCATCAGGCGGATTTTGTCATGCACACTCATTTTTACCCACAATCCGGTTAATCCTACCCACAAACTCGGCGGTAGGCTACCATTGTTTGTTGGTGGTTACTGAAAAAACAATCTCTTAAAATTCATTTGCCTAATTTGGGCAATTTTAACAAATTTTCTATGGAGATTGACGCAATGAATAAAATTTTCATGGTATTGACAGCAGGTTTGCTGGCGGCGTGTGCGGGAAAAGGTGCGGGTACAGATGAAACACCCGACGGAGATAAAATCAACCTTTCTGCCAGCCCCCGCGGGTTGATAGAGGCTAAAACCGACCACGGAACACTAACCGGTTATAACCAAAACTATTCTTTCTACGGTTTGTGGGAGGATGATTTGTCAGAATTAACACAAGTACGCTACCAAGGTAAAAAAGCTGTTGATATTCCGCAATCCGGCCGTGCCGTCTATCACGGTAAAGCTGTGCGTTGGGACAGCATTAACGGCGAGCTTTTAGCTGACGGTACAAGTCAGCTTAATGTGGATTTTGGTAACAAAACGGTGGACGGCAAAATTACCATGCCCGGCCTGCGTCGTGATATTACCCTGCATCAAGGCAATTTGCGCGGCGGAGAATATGCGGGACAAGCCAGCGTTCTCGGCAATAACGGCGGTCGTTATTCCGGTGAATTGTTCGGCCCGCAAGCACGGGAAACGGCAGGAATAGTGGAATTTAAAAACAATACTGATTTAAACACTTCTTTCGGCGGCGTCCGCTATAAATAAGGATTGGGATATGAGAACTTTATTACTGGCTGCATTGCTGACATTGGGCGGCTGTTTGATTGTTCATACACCAAATGTTTCTTCCAGCGTAATTGAGGCCGACCCTGTTAAAGGCAGCATTATCAGTATCAATGCCAAACACTGCGGGGCAGGTTGCGATGTGGAAATGTTGAATAAAGCCAAAGAAGTCTGCACGGGCGGCTACTCCATTCAAAGCCGTAATACCGAGCCGGCACAAGGTGTCGGTTTTATGGTTGTACGCTGCCAGCCTGAAAGCGGCCGTGCACCGTCTGCCACCACGCTGAATCCTGTTTCCCGATAAGGAAAATAAGCATACAGGCAGCCTGAAACAGATTTTTCCGTTTCAGGCTGCCTGTATGCTGAAAACACTATTTTGTGTTTAATGCCATGTTTCCGTTCCATGAATGGCGTTAGAATAAACTTCTTTTTATTCAAATTAAATTAAAGCAATGAAGATGGTTGTCAAAACCGCCAATCAACACGATGCCGAGTTGTTTTTAAACGTTTTAACGCTGGGGATATTGACGGCATTGCATCATCAAAAAATCACGATAGACGATGCTGAAAAAATCCTGTTCCGCCCCGGTGCGATAGAATATTTAGAAGGCTTGGCGGTTGAAGAAAAATACCTTCGTGCATTGTGGTTGGGAACGGAATTGGAAGATATAGAAAGCCTGCTGCCGCAAAATTTGGGTGACGAGATTGTGAACCTTATCCGGCTGACCTTGTCCAATTTTTCCGGAAAAGAATTATCGGACAACCTTGCCGTTTGCCTTGACTGGCAGCAAAGCTAAATAAGCAGGCAGCCTGAAACGGAAAAACCCGTTTTCAGGCTGCCTGCATTCAATCAGCGTATTACGCCGCTTCCAGCTCAAAGCCCGAATGACGCAGCAGCGCGTCAATTTTCGGCGCACGGCCGCGGAAAGCCTGAAAGCTGTCGGCTGCGCTGCGGCTGCCGCCCACCGCCAAAATCTCGTTCCAGAACTTCGCGCCGGTGGCTTTCACGTCGCCGCTTTCTTCAAACGCCGCATAAGCGTCCGCGCTCAACACTTCCGCCCAAGCGTAGCTGTAATAGCCTGCCGAGTAGCCACCTGCAAAAATATGGCTGAAGCTGTTGGCAAAACGGTTGTATTCGGGCGGACGGACAACCGACACTTCGCGGCGCACTTCGTCCAATACCTGCGGCCAACGGTTCAGGCTGCCTGCGTCGGTTTCGCTGTAAATCTTCATATCAAACAGCGCAAACTCCATTTGGCGCACCAAAAACAGCCCGCGTTGGAAATTTTTCGCCGCCAGCATTTTCGCAAACAAATCTTCAGGCAGCACCGCGCCCGTGTCTTCGTGCGCCGACATACCGCGCAGAACTTCGTATTCCCAAACAAAGTTTTCCATAAACTGGCTGGGCAGCTCCACCGCGTCCCATTCCACGCCGTTGATGCCGCTCACGCCCAACTCGTCCACACGCGTCAGCAGATGGTGCAGGCCGTGTCCCGTTTCGTGGAACAGCGTCAGGATTTCATCGTGGCTTAAACGCGATTCCTTGCCGTCCACCGGCGGCGTAAAGTTGCACACCAAATAGGCAACGGGGGTTTGAATTTGGCCGGTACGCGCCCCGTCCAAGAAACGGCGGCGGCCGCGGTAATCGTTCATCCATGCGCCGCCGCGTTTGCCTTCGCGGGCGAACAGGTCAAAATACACGCCGCCGATAATCGCGCCGCCTTTTTCCAGCTCAAAATAACGTACGTCGGGATGCCATACCGGCACGGTTTTTTCAATAAAGTTTACCCCGAACAGGCGGTGTACTTGGGCAAACAGGCCGTGCAGCACTTTGCTGACGGGAAAGTATTTTTTCACTTCGGTTTCGCTGAAGGCATATTTGTCCTGACGCAGTTTTTCGCTGGCATAGGCCAAATCCCACGCCTGCAAATCGGCAATGCCCAACTTGTCGGCGGCAAAGGCGCGTACTTCGGCCAAATCACGCTCGGCAAACGGTTTGGCGCGGCGTGCCAAGTCATTCAGAAAATCCAATACTTGCGACGGGGTGTCGGCCATTTTGGTCGCCAACGACAGTTCGGCGTAATTGGCATAGCCCAGCAGTTGCGCCTGTTCCAAAGCGATTTCCAGATAACGGGTAATGTGGGCGGTGTTGTCCCATTCGGGTTTGCCGAACTCGCTGGCGCGGGTGCTGTAGGCGCGGTAAAGCTGTTCGCGCAGTTCGCGGCGGTCGGCGTATTGGATAACGGCCAGATAATGCGGCATTTGCAGGCCGATTTTCCAGCCGTTTTTGTTTTCGGCTGCTGCGGCGGCGCGGAACATGGCCAGCGCGTCTTCAGGCAGCCCCGCCAGTTCGCTTTCGTCTTCAATATACAGGGCGAAGGCATCGGTGGCATCCAAAACGTTTTGGGCAAACTGTGCGCCCAGTTGTGCGCCTTCGGTTTGCAGTTCGGCAAAACGCGCCTGTTGTTCGGGCGGCAGTTCGGCACCGCTTAAGACAAAGCCGCGCAGGTCGTGTTCCAGCTTGGTTTGTTGGGCGGTGTCGAGCTTGGCAAAGGCGGGCGACTGGCGGATGGTTTTAAAGCGTTCGTATAATTCAACGTCTTGCCCGATTTCGGTAAACAAAACGGTGATTTCGGGCATCATTTCGTTGTAGGCCGCGCGCAGTTCGGGGGTGTCGGCTACGGAATTAAGGTGGGCAACCACGCCCCAGATGCGGCCGAGACGCTCGGTGGTGTCGGTCAGGCGTTCTACGGTGTTGAGCCAGTCGGTTTCGCTTTGGGCTTTGATGGCGGCGACGGCGGCGCGGGTGTCGGCCATGGCGCTGCGCAGGGCGGGGCGGATGTCTTCGGCACGGATGTCGGCATAGCGCGGTTCGTCGTGCAGGTTCAGCAGGATATCGGACATGGTGTGTTTTCTCGTGATTAAAATTTAAGGAATGCGGATTATACGCTAGAATGGTGTTTTTCAGGCAGCCTGAAACGGGCGGCCGTGTTTGTGGAAAGGTTTGACACGATGGAACAAAAAGCTGCGGTAACGCCCTCTTGGGCATGGTTGATGGAAAATAAAATCGCCTTTGTCGGCTTCGGCTTCGGCTCGGGGCTGGCGGCGAAAGCACCAGGGACGTGGGGTTCGCTGGTGGGGATGTTGATGGCGGGACTGCTGTTGGGCTGCGGTTTGGGGCGCTTGGGGCTGTTTGTGTTGGCGCTGCTGCTGCTGGCGGTAGGGGTGTGGATTTGCAATGAAACGGAACGTTTGTTGGGGGTACACGACCATTCGGGCATTGTGTGGGATGAGATTGTGGCGATGCTGTTGGTGTATGCCTGTGTGCCGCAGGGTTTTTTTTGGTGGCTGCTGGCGTTTGCGGCATTCCGTCTGTTTGATATTGTCAAGCCGCAGCCGGTACGTTGGGCGGATGCAAAGCTGGACGGCGGCGCAGGGGTGATGGCGGATGATGTGCTGGCGGCGGTGTATGCGGTGTTGCTGGTGCAGTTGGTGAATTTGCTGTTTTGACGGACGGGCAGCGTTTTCAGGCTGCCTGAACAATGTTTATCACAATTCCTTTTCGGTTTGAAACCCTGCCGTTTACGGCGGTAAAACAGCTTTTTTATTTGGTCGGGGCGTAACCCCGTCCCGAATCAGGGCAACACATAGGGCTGTGCTTTATGTGCAACCCCGTGAGTGGAAACATGGAACAGTTAATCAATGCGGTGGTATGGCTGTGGCGGCAATGCCGCGACAGTATCGCGCTGGCGATGAACGGACAATGGCAGGACTGGACGGCGGCACAGCTGCTGGCGTGGGCGTGTGTGGCGGTGATGTGCTGGTACGGTGTGCGGCCGTTGTGGAAACGCGGCCGTTTGTGGCGGCGTTTCGGCCGCGCGGCACGCGGCAGACGCTGGTATTTTGCCAAAGTGCTGAAAATTGTGGACGGCGATACGGTAAACGTGCGCTTAAGTTGGGGCAAAACCCTGCGCGTACGCCTGCAATATATTGACGCGCCCGAAAGCGGCCAAAACTACGGCGATAAGGCATTGGCGTTTTTGCACCGCCACGCCGAAGGGCAGACGGTGCTGCTGGTATGCGCCGCCAACCCCGACCGCTACGGGCGGATACTGGCGGAAGTGTATTGCCCACACCTGCCGCGCAGTTTGAATCTGACTATGGTGGAGCACGGCTGGGCATGGGCATATAAGGCAACCAAAGCCTACGAAACCGTACAGCAAACGGCGCAGCGTAAAAACGCAGGCTTGTGGCGCGACCGCCGCCCGACCCATCCGGCCGAATGGCGCAAGCGGCAAGGCAAATAAAACAGCAGGCTGCCTGAAAAGTTTTCAGGCAGCCTGTATACGCCCTGCCCTGCCGCATCTGTGCTATGATGCGGCTTTTCTGCAACAACCGCCCTGCCGCCCGTTTTCAGGCAGCCTGCACGCCATGACCGCCTACCCCGCCCCCGATTTTGAACAAAAAATCTGCCCGCCCGAACAACTGGCCGAACGCCTGCACACCCTGCCACGCCCTTTGGTGTTTACCAACGGCTGTTTTGACATTCTCCATCGCGGCCATGCTACCTATTTGGCACAGGCGCGTGCCTTGGGTGCCTGCTTGGTGTTGGCGCTGAATACCGATGCCTCCGTGCGGCGGCAGGGCAAAGGCAGCGACCGCCCCATCAACGCCCTGTCCGAACGCGCCGCCGTCGCCGCCGCGCTGGGCTGTGTGGACGTGGTGACGTGGTTTGACGACGATACCCCCGCCGCCCTGATTGCCGCCGTTCAACCCGATATTTTGGTCAAAGGCGGCGATTGGGCGGTAGAAAATATTGTCGGCGCGGCAGAAACGCTGGCGCGCGGCGGCAGCGTCCATTCCATTCCCTTCCTGCACCAAACTTCCACCACCCAAACTTTAGCCAAAATCCGCAGCAGCACGCATCATGAAAAGTAAGTTTCTGATTTACCTTATTCTGCCTGCCGTTATCACAGCGGCGGCCGCGCTGCTGGCTTCCGAAACCGTACACCGTTTCAGCGCACCCTACACTACTGCCGACCTGAACAGCCTGCCTGAAACCAAAACCGCCCTGCTGCTCGGCACTTCCCCCAAGCTGGCAAACGGTAAGCGCAATCTGTATTTTGACTACCGCATCAGCGCCGCCGCCAAGCTCTACCGTCAGGGTAAAGTGCGCCACATTATTGCCAGCGGCGACCATCGCAAACGCGGCTACAACGAACCCGACGCCATGATTGCCGCGTTGGTACATCAGGGCGTACCGGCCGAAAAAATCACTGCCGATTATGCCGGCCTGCGTACACTGGACTCGGTATTACGCGCCCGCAGTATTTTTGACCAAGAAAAATATATTATTGTTTCCCAAAAGTTTCACAATGAACGTGCCGTCTATCTGGCACGGGCGCACGGCATGGAAGCCTACGGCTACAATGCCGCCGATGTCAGCCGTTACCGTGGTTTGAAAACCCAATTGCGCGAATACGGTGCACGGCTAAAAATGTTTTGGGATTTATGGACGGATACCGATGCCCGCTACGGCGGCGATAAAATTTTGATTCCGGACAAATAAATTTTCAGGCAGCCTGAAAATAAAAAACCGTATTATCCGAAAATAATACGGTTTTTTATTCTTACTCAATATTTTGCACTTGCTCGCGCATTTGCTCAATTAACACTTTCAACTCCACCGACACCTGCGTGCATTCGCTGGCAATCGCCTTGCTGCCCAAAGTATTGGCTTCGCGGTTAAGTTCCTGCATCAGAAAATCCAAACGCTTGCCCGAACTGCCTTTGTGTTCGGTAATAATGCGGCGCACTTCGGCAATGTGGGTGCGCAAGCGGCTAAATTCCTCATCTACATCGGCTTTTTGCATAAACAGGGCAAATTCCTGTTTCAGACGGTCTTCGTCCACGCCCGCCACCGCTTCCGCCAAACGCGCACGCACGCGGTTCATATGCGTTTTAAGCAGGCCGGGGAACAGCGATTCCAAAGCGTTGATAATGTCGTCCATCAGCTCCAAACGCTCCAACAAATGCTGTTGCAGCTTCACGCCTTCGCGCTCGCGGGTGGCGACAAAATCCGACAGGGCTTTGTCCAACAGGCTTTGTACACCGGCAGCCAAAGCCTCAGTGTCTTTTTCGGCGCTGACAATCACACCGGGGAATTTTAAAATTTCTGCCACGCTTAATTTGCCCAAGCCTTCGTGTTTTTTGCGCCAACGGCTGTTTAACTCGGCCAGCTCGCGCACCAAATCATGATTGATGTGCAGGCTGCCTGAAGTTTCCGCCACGGAAGCCAGTTGGATACGGCATTCAATTTTGCCGCGCACCACCTGTTTGGCAATCGCTTCGCGCATCGCCCCTTCCAAATAGCGCAGGTCTTCAGGCATTTTAAACTGCACGTCTAAAAAACGGTGATTAACGGCGCGCAGTTCCAAATCAATGCGTTTGGCGGCAAACTCGCCCGAAGTGTGGGCGTAGCCGGTCATGCTTTTAACGGTCATATTTGTTTCTCTCAAGTGATGAAAACAGACGTGATGGTAACACAGACAGACAGGCTGCCTGAAACGATTTCAGGCAGCCTGTCCGGTTTTTACTGCATTAGTGAACGTCTTTCCAGAACTCTTTTTTCAGGAAATACGCCAAGGGCAGCAGCACCGCCAGCAAGAACATCAGCACAATATAGCCGATTTGCTTGCGCTGAACCTGCGCCGGTTCGGCCATATACGACATAAAGTTCACCAAATCTTTGGCATAATTATCAAATTCTTTGGTAATCATTTTGCCGTCTTTGGTCATGCGCGTATGCGTACCGGCACTCACCCATTCCAAATCAGGCACTTTGCCGCCGTGGCCGTCATCCTTCATAACCGGCTTGCCGTCCGCATCCAGCTTAACGGCCTGAATACCCTGTTGTTCCCACAAGGCATGCGGCATGGCTGCATTGGGCAGAACGGTATTGTTCCAGCCGTTCGGGCGGGTCGGGTCTTTATAGAAGCCGCGCAAATAGGCATACAGATAATCTTCACCGCGCGAACGGGCAATCAGGGTCAAATCAGGCGGCACGGTGCCGAACCATTTTTTTGCATCGTCCGCATTCATATGTGCCTGCATCACACCGCCGACATTATCGGTGGTAAACATCAGATTATTTTTAATTTCATCTTCTGTTAAACCGATGTCTTTCAAGCGGTTAAAACGCATGGCCGAAGCCGAGTGGCACGACAGGCAGTTATTGACAAAAATCTGTGCGCCGCGTTGCAGGCTGATTTGGTCGCCGTGGTCTAATT
>JAUNOT010000074.1 GCA_030537065.1 Conchiformibius sp. | reverse complement strand
CCTACGCATGTCGGAATCAAAATCCGATGCCTTAACCAACTTGGCGAATCCCCAACTTTTTATCCGAAGCAAAATTCGGAAAGTCGGCATTATGATATAGGAAGCCGAAGCTGTCAAGAATGAAACGTTCAGGCAGCCTGAAAAGTTTGTTTTTGCTTTAAATATTGTTGGCATCATCCAGCGGATGCCGCGCCAAACCGGCCACACAACGCACGTCCCAGTCATTTTGCAGGGCGGCACACACGGCTTCGCCTGCTTCGCGGTGCGGCACGGGCAGAAAAACGCATGCGCCCGAGCCGGTCATCAGGGCGTGGCCGTGCGCCGACAGAGCGGCATGGGCGGCCGCCACTTCGGGATGGCGGCGGAACACGGCTGCCTGCATATCGTTGCGGAAGGGTTGTAGGGCGGCAAAATCGGCATGGGCGCAGGGCGTGCTGTCGCGGGTTAAATCGGGTGCGGCAAATACGGCGGCGGTTGCAACATGGCAGTCGGGGCGCACAATGACGTAATGCTGCGGCGGCACGGCGATTTCCTGCATCTGTTCGCCGATGCCGCGCACAAACGCGCTGCGTCCGAACAGGAAAAACGGTACGTCCGCACCCAAACTCAAGCCGATTTGTGCCAAATGCTGACGGCTGAAACCGCATTGCCACAGGCGGTTCAACACCATCAGGACGGTGGCGGCATCGGAACTGCCGCCGCCCAAACCGCCGCCGGTGGGAATGTGTTTTTCCGTCCAAATATCCGCGCCGTATTGCAGGCAGCCTGCGGCGTTTTGCAGGGCGCGGGCGGCACGGACGGTTAAATCGTATTCGGGCAGCACGCCATCCAGCGGGGTGTGCAGGATAATTTGTCCGTCCGTGCGTGGGGCGATGCCGATGCGGTCGCACCAGTCCACTAAAATAAAAATGCTTTCCAACAGGTGGTAGCCGTCGGCGCGGCGGCCGACAATGCGCAGGTCAAGATTGAGTTTGGCGGGGGCGGGGTAAAAATTGACGGTATTCATCGGGATTGACGCGCTTCGCAACGCCCTTGGGTTTCAGGCAGCCCGGCTTCGCGGCGGCTTTCGGAAAACACCATGCGGATGGTCATTTGGGCGTTTTCCAAACTAAGGCTGTGCGGCGTGCCGTCTTCTTTCAGGCTGCGGCGGATGTTCCAGCCGTATTGCTGCAAAGTGCCGTCGGGCAGAACGGTGCGGGCGGCATCTTTGACCCATTCGCCGTTGGCCCACACTGTCAGATATTGCACGGGCAGTTCGTAGCCGAGCAGTTGTCCGCTTAATTCGGCGGCATTGTCGGCCTGATAGGTTTTGCCTTTGGCATCCACCGCCAGCACGCCTTCGGCATCTTGGCAGAGCTGGCCGACTGTCGTGCCGATGGGGGTATTGATGTCGATGGTTTCCACGCCGTTTTCGCGTATCCAGTCAAAGTTGGCATATTGTCCTTTTTCTTTGATTTGTACGCCCAAACGGCCGCTGGCTTCAAAGTTTTTCCAGTCGCGCTGTTCGCGCCAATCGGACGGTGCTTGCGGTTTGGTGCTGCTACAGGCCGCCAGCAGCAACAGGCTGCCTGAAAGCAGGTAAAATTTTGTTTTCATCATATTTCTTTAGGGTTTGCCGTATTTGGGGCTGATGGTGAGGATTTCGCAGCCGTCGTCGGTCACCAAGACTTCGTGCTCCCATTGCGCCGACAGGCTGCGGTCTTTGGTCACGACCGTCCAGCCGTCGTTCAGGATTTTGAGGTGGCGTTTGCCTTGGTTAATCATCGGCTCAATGGTAAAAATCATGCCGCTTTGCAGTTTGACGCCCTGCCCTTTTTGGCCGTAGTGCAGGATTTGCGGTTCTTCGTGGAAGCTGCGGCCGATGCCGTGTCCGCAAAATTCTTGTACCACCGAATAACCGGCTTCTTCGGCCACTTTTTGACAGGCATGGCCAATGTCGCCCAGCGTGGCACCTGCGCGTACGGCGCCGATGCCGGCCATCATGCTGGCATGGGTGACGTCAATCAGGCGTTTGGCAATCGGGCTGATATTGCCGACGGCGTACATACGGCTGGAATCGCCGTGAAAGCCGTCTTTTTTAATGGTCACGTCAATATTAAGGATATCGCCGTTTTTCAGGGGCTTGTCGTCGGGTATGCCGTGGCAGATAACGTGATTGACCGAGGTGCAGCAGGATTTGGGAAACGGGGGATTGCCGTAGTGAAGCGGGGCGGGATAGCCGCCTTGTACATTGACGTGGTAGTCGTGAATCAGGCGGTTGATTTCGTTGGTGGTGATACCGGGTTTGACAAAATCTTCAATATAGTCCAAGGCTTCAGCGGCCAAGCGGCCGAGTTCGCGCATTTTTTGGATTTCTTCGGGGGTTTTGATAATAATGGCCATAACGGCTCCTTTCAGATGCGTTTCAATGCTTTATTTCCCATACGGCGTTGACTCGCCTCGCCGCATGGGAAATCAATCATTGCAACTTTAATAATCAGGCTGCCTGAACGCAGGCTACACGACATAGCTAAAGCCCTGCCAGTCGGATGCCAGCATAAAGCCGCCCTGCGTGTCGGAAATAAAATAGTCGGCAGGATGGGCATGTTTAAACAAGGCAGGCAAATCTTCGGCGTGATGTAAAACAAATACATACGTCCACGCCCGTTCGCTTAAATGGTTAAACAGGCAGATGGGGCGGTCGCTGCGGGCAATTTCGTTGAGCAGCAAATCCAGTTTAATCGTGTTTTCAAAACTTTCGCGCCGCGCTTCGGTGTGGCTGCGCAGGCTGTAGGCAACATCGGGGCGCAGATTTTGTCCAAACAGGAAAATTTCATTCAAGCTGTCAATATATTCCGCGCCTTTGTCCGCGCCGATGACGTCAAACGCCAGCTCCAATTCCTGTGCCGCCACAATCAGGCTGCCCACCAAGCTGTCTTTGCCGATTAGGTTTAAGATTTTGTAAAGCATTGTTTTTTTCCTTTCAGGCAGCCTGAAACTCAATCGCCCATCGCCGCCAGCAGTTCGGCCTGATGTTCGGCAATCAGCGCGGCGGTAATTTCGCCCAAATCGCCGTCCATCACAAAATCCAGCTTGTGCAGGGTCAGGTTGATGCGGTGGTCGGTCACGCGGCCTTGCGGATAATTGTAAGTGCGGATGCGCTCGCTGCGGTCGCCGCTGCCGATAAGCGATTTGCGTTCGGCGGCTTCTTTGGCCTGCGCTTCGCGTTTTTGACGGTCGTTCAGCCGCGCCGCCAGCACTTTCATCGCCTGCGCTTTGTTGGCGTGCTGGCTGCGGCCGTCCTGACATTCCACCACCATGCCGCTGGGCAAGTGGGTAATGCGGACGGCGGAATCGGTTTTGTTAATGTGTTGGCCGCCCGCACCCGAAGCACGGAAGGTATCAATACGCAAATCTTTTTCGTTTAACTCGATTTCGGCCAACTCGTCCGCTTCAGGCATCACCGCCACAGTACAAGCGGAGGTGTGAATGCGCCCTTGGCTTTCGGTGGCGGGAACACGCTGGACGCGGTGGCCGCCGCTTTCAAACTTCAGTTTGCCGTATGCGCCTGCACCCGCCAAACGCACAATCACTTCTTTATAACCGCCCAAATCACTTTCGCTGGCCGACACCAGCTCCACCTGCCAACGGTTGCGCTCGGCATAGCGGCTGTACATACGCAGCAAATCGCCGGCAAACAGGGCGGCTTCGTCGCCACCCGTTCCGGCACGGATTTCAATAAAGATGTTTTTGTCGTCGTCGCTGTCTTTGGGCAGCAGCAGGGTTTGCAGTTCGGTGTCCAAACGGGCGATGTTTTGCTGTGCGGCGGCGATTTCTTCGGCGGCAAAGTCTTTCATTTCGGGGTCGGACAGCATTTCTTCGGCGGCGGCAGCATCGTCCTGCGCCTGCCGGTAGGCCAGATAAGTCTGCACCACGGGCGTAAGTTCGGCATGCTCTTGGGTCAGGCGGCGGTAGTTGTCCATATCGGCCACGGCATCGGGTGAACCGAGCAGCGCGGTCACTTCTTCCAAGCGGTGCGACAGGTTTTGTAATTTATCGAGAATACTGGGTTTCATACGCAAAGGACGGTTTCAGGCAGCCGCGAAAACGGCGCAGGCTGCCTGAAATGCAAAATTCGGAAAAGGGGATTATAGTCAATATCATTGTATTTTCATAATGGAAAAAACGGTTTCAGGCAGCCTGAAACCGTTTTTTGCAAATAAGGCGAAACGCCGACGGATGGGGTTGGCGGTGTTCCGTTCGGCGTTTCTGGGTTCAGCCCTTGGTGTATTGGGCGGGGTAAGGGCTGAACTTGGCGGCGATTATAAGTATTCCGCCTGTGCCTGTCAATTAGCCTTGCGCAAACAGCCACGGCTGGGCGGCGCGGTGTTTGGCTTCAAACGCTTGAATCGCATCGGCGTGCGCCAAGGTCAGGCCGATTTCGTCCAAACCGTTGAGCAGGCAGTGTTTGCGGTGTTCGGTAATATCAAAAGCAAACGATTGGCCGGACGGCGTGGTGACGGTTTGCTGTTCCAAATCAATATCCAAACGGTAGCCTTCGTTGGCTTCGGTTTCCTGAAATAGTTGTTCGACCGCTTCTTCCGACAGCACAATCGGCAACAGGCCGTTTTTATAGCAGTTATTAAAGAAAATATCGGCAAAACTGGGCGCAATCACGGCACGGAAACCGTAATCGTCCAAAGCCCACGGCGCGTGTTCGCGCGAAGAACCGCAGCCGAAATTTTTGCGTGTCAGCAGCACTTGTGCGCCCTGATAACGCGGCTGGTTCAGGGAGAAGTCGGGGTTAAGCGGACGTTTGCTGTTGTCCATGCCCGGCTCGCCGTGGTCGAGGTAACGCCATTCGTCAAAGGCATTCGGGCCGAAGCCGCTGCGTTTGATGGATTTGAGAAATTGTTTGGGAATAATGGCGTCGGTATCCACATTGCTGCGGTCAAGCGGGGCAACCAGTGCATGGATGCGGGTAAAGGCTTTCATCGGATGTCCTTTTTTAAAGCGGCTGCCTGAAAACGGGTTTCAGGCAGCCGTGCGGGATTAGTGGTTTTGCTGTTCGGCACTTTGATAGCGGATGGTTTCCCAAGTGGTACCGTCATCGCTTACATGGTTGCGCGTGTCGGCACAAGCGGCCAAGCCTACGGCCATCAAGGCGGCAATCATCAGTTTTTTCATAGCTTTTCCTTTAATTAAATGGCTTATTTGCCGAGGTTTTCAATATATTCGCCGGTTTTTTGCATGCCTTTGCCAACGGTTTCCGCGCCTTTTTTCAAGGCATCGCCGGTTTTGTCGGCGGCTTTTTCACCGGCAGCTTTGGTTTTGTCCCAGCCTTTTTCTACGGCGGCTTCGGTTTTTTCCACATTGCGGACAGTGTCGTTTTTCATACCGTGCCATGTGCCGCTACAAGCGGCCAAGCCCAGTACGGCTGCGCTCAATACCCATAATTTTCTCATATAAAACAATCCTTATTTCAAAAATTAACCGTTTTGGCCGCGTATAGGACGCGAACCGCCGCCATTATCCGTCAAAGCGGGGGCGGACACCGCAGTTTAACGTGATTTAACTTTATTCGCTTTCGCGCCCGTCCAAGACGGCAAACACCGCCGCCGCCAATACCATCAACAATACAGTTAAAACGGCGGCTTTGTCGTAATTTTCCGCGCCGGGTTTGCCCAAATAGCGGTAAATCAGCGTGGTCAGCGTCGTCCATTCCGGCCGCGACAGCAGCAGCGTGGCGGCAAATTCGCCGATGCCGGTGGCCGCCGCCAGCGTCAGGCCGCGCCGCAACGCCGGACGCAGCAGCGGCAGGGTAACGCGGCAGGCTGCCTGAAACGGCGTTGCGCCAAACAAACGGGCGGCGGAAGTATAAGCAGGCGGCAGCGCGTCCCAAGCCGCCAAAACGTCTTTGGTAACAAACGGGTAGGCCAGCAGTACATACAGCGCCGCCAACATGGCCAGCGAAGCGGTGGCTTGCGGATAACACAGCAGCATCCCAAACGCCAAACACACGGGCGACACCATAAACGGCAGAAAGGTCAGCCCCCGTGCCGCGCCGATGCGCCGTGCCAAAGCCGCGTGCGCCAGCCCCAACACCGCCGCCGCCAGCGTGGCGATTGTGGTAAAACGCAGCGTATTCCACACCGCCAGCCGCGTGTCTTCATCCCACAGCACCTGCCACGAGCTGCCTGCACCTGCTGCGCGCCACGGTACGGCCAACAGGGGCAGGGCGCAGAAAAACGCCAATCCGCCCAACACCGCCGCCAACAGGCATTTTTCCATGCGCGTTTGCGGTGGGCCGGGCGGTTTGGGGCGGACGGCGGCGGCGTGGGTGCGGAGGCTGAGCAGGGCATACGCGCCGCCTGCCAGCGCGGTAACCGCCAACACCAGCCACACCAATACGGCGGCGTGTGCCATATCCAGTTCGTAGGCAATCAGTTGATAAATTTCCACTTCTACGGTGGCATAACGCTGTCCGCCCAGCAGCAGAGCCAAGCCGAAGCCGGAAAAGCAGTACAGAAAAATCAGGCAGCCTGCGCCTGCCAGCCAAGGCCGCAACACCGGCCATTCAATATGACGCAGCCGTTGCCAAGCATTGGCACCGAGCGTTTGCGCGGCGGCCAAGCGGTTGGCAGGGACTTGCCGAAAACCCTGATAGGCGGCGCGTACCGCCACCGGCAGGTTAAAAAAGATATTGCCGTACAACAGCAGATAGGGCGTGTCCTGCCAGCCGCGCCAGAGCAGACCGCGTTCGCCGAACAAGGCCAATACGCCCATGCCTGCCACCAGCGTGGGCGTGATAAACGGCAGCATCAGCAGGCGCAGCAGCAACAGACGGCCGCGAAACGCCAGCCGCGCCAATACCCAGCCTGCCGGTATCGCCAGCAGCAGGGTCAGCGCAGCAGTACAGGCTGCCTGAAACACCGTCCAGCCGATGCGCCAACGGTAGTAGCCGTCCGACAGCATTTCGCCCCACAGCGGCGCGGTGTCGTCGTAACGCAGCATGGCAGCAAGCGGCGCGGCCACGGTCAGCAGTAAAAAGGCAAGCGGCAACAGGGCAAAAGCCCAAAAAAGCAGGCGGAACATTGGTTTTTAGCGGATGCGTTCCGGCACATCGGGCGCGGTCATGCGCTGTAATTTGGTGCCGTTTAAATCAATCTGCCCAAAACGCGGATGGCCGCCGTTCCAGTCGGCGACGGCGCGGCACAGGGCTTCGCGGCCGTCGGCAACAAAATTCCACCACATGACGGTCGGATGCGGCAGCGGTTCGCCGCCCAACAGCAGCAGATGGCTGCCTGCTTCGGCACGAATCAGCAGGGTGCGTTCTTGTTCGCCGCATTCGGTAAAGGCCGCCAGCTCGTCCGCACCGTAGCGCGTGCCGTCTTCGGTTTCAATTTCACCCGCCAGCACCAAAATGCCGTACTCCCAAGCGGCACGGGCAGGAATACGCAGGGTTTGCGCCTGTTGTACGCGGATGTCCACGCCCACCAAGGGGCTGTATTGGGTGGTGGGGGCGGTGCGTCCGGCAAACGTGCCGGTAGTCAGAATGTAGTCCACACCGTTTTCCTGCCATTCGGGCAGCTCAGGATAGTGTTCAAAATTGGGGGCGATGTTTTGGTTCATCGGCAGGGCAATCCACAGTTGTACGGCGTGCAGGTCTTTCACGCCGTCGGGGGTTTGCTCGGTATGGCTGATGCCGTGGCTGTCGCCCGTGCCGGCGGTCATCAGATTAACCTGCTTGGGGCGGATCAGCTGACGGAAACCCAAGCTGTCCTGATGCCAAACTTCGCCTGCCAGCATCCAAGTGAAGGTTTGCAGATTGGTGTGCGGATGTGCGCCCACCTGCATGCCGTCTTCGTCTTCTCCGAAACGGGCGGGGCCGGCATGGTCTAAAAAGCACCACGCGCCGATGGTGCGGCGTTTGCCCTGCGGCAGCAGGCGGGCAACGGGAATGCCGCCGACATCGCGGGTTTTGGCGGAAAATTTGTCTATGCTCATGTTGGTTTCCTTAATTATTAAGTAAGGCGTGTCCCTAATAAGATGCTTTCAGGCAGCCTGAAAACAGAGGGGGCAGCCCACGGCATTTATTTAAACACATTATAAGATAATACGGTGGGCAAAAACTTTGCTTTCGTTTACAATGCCGTTTCCCTTACAATCTAACCAACTGTATTTTATTATCTATCTTAAACAGTTCAGTTTCAGGCAGCCTGAAAAAACCATTCAATAAGGACACCAACCATGCCCGATTACCGTTCCAAAACCTCCACCCACGGCCGCAATATGGCAGGCGCACGCGCCCTGTGGCGCGCCACAGGCGTGGGCGAAGCCGATTTCGGCAAACCGATTATTGCCGTTGCCAACTCATTTACCCAATTTGTCCCCGGTCATGTGCATTTACACAATTTAGGACAACTGGTTGCCCGCGAAATTGAACAGGCAGGCGGTTTGGCAAAAGAATTCAACACCATCGCCGTAGATGACGGCATCGCCATGGGACACGGCGGTATGCTGTATTCCCTGCCCAGCCGCGACTTAATCGCCGACAGCGTGGAATATATGGTTAATGCCCACTGCGCCGATGCGCTGGTGTGCATTTCCAACTGCGACAAAATTACCCCCGGTATGCTGATGGCGGCTTTGCGCCTGAATATTCCCACCGTGTTTGTATCAGGCGGACCGATGGAAGCAGGCAAAGTCATCGGCAGCATCAACATCACCGACACCCGCAAGCTGGATTTGGTGGATGCCATGGTAGATGCCGCCAATGACCAAGTTTCCGATGAAGAAGTGGCGGCGGTAGAGCGTTCCGCCTGCCCCACCTGCGGTTCGTGTTCAGGAATGTTTACCGCCAATTCCATGAACTGCTTAACCGAAGCCTTGGGCTTGTCGCTACCGGGTAACGGCTCGCTGCTCGCCACCCACGCCGAACGCAAAGAACTATTTTTACAGGCAGGACGTTTGATTGTAGAAATTACCAAACGTTATTACGAACAAAACGATGAAAGCGTGTTGCCGCGCAATATCGCCACCAAAGCCGCGTTTGAAAACGCCATGAGTTTGGACGTTGCCATGGGCGGCAGCACCAACACCGTGTTGCACCTGCTCGCCGCCGCGCGTGAAGCCGAAGTGGATTTCAAAATGGCAGACATTGACCGCATCAGCCGCCAAGTGCCGTGTTTGTGCAAAGTCGCGCCCGCCACGCAAAAATACCATATGGAAGACGTACACCGCGCAGGCGGCGTGATGGGTATTCTCGCCGAGCTGGACCGCGCAGGCTGCCTGAAAACCGATGTTTCCACCGTACACGCCCCCAGTTTGCAAGCCGCATTGGCGCAATGGGACGTGATGAACCCCGACAACCACGCCGCTCACGCCCGTTACAAAGCCGCCCCCGGTGGCGTGCGTACCACCCAAGCCTTTTCCCAAAACCGCCAATGGGAAAGCTTGGATTTAGACCGTGAAAACGGCTGTATCCGCAGCCAACAACACGCCTATTCGCAAGATGGCGGCTTGGCGGTACTGTTTGGCAACATCGCCGAACGCGGCTGCGTGGTGAAAACCGCAGGCGTGGACGACAGCATTTTGCAGTTTACCGGTCGTGCCCGTGTGTTTGAAAGCCAAGATTCCGCCGTTGCCGCCATTTTGGACAACCAAATTGTTGCGGGCGACATCGTCATTATCCGTTACGAAGGACCAAAAGGCGGACCCGGAATGCAGGAAATGCTTTATCCCACGTCCTACTTAAAATCCAAAGGTTTGGGCAAAGCCTGCGCTCTGCTCACAGACGGACGTTTTTCAGGCGGCACATCAGGCTTAAGCATCGGACACGTTTCCCC
>JAUNOT010000169.1 GCA_030537065.1 Conchiformibius sp. | reverse complement strand
GGGCGTTGGCGCACACGCCGCAAGCAGCGTTAACCTTTTTTTGGGCAGAATTGGAACGGCAGGTGCGCGTGCAAGGCAGGGCGGAACGCCTACCCGCCGCCGAATCAGATGCCTATTTTGCTTCACGCCCGCACACCAGCCGCATCGGGGCTTGGGCAAGCGAGCAAAGCAGCGTGATTGAAGGCAAAAGCGTATTGTTGGCGCGGGCAGCGAAATTTGCGGCGCAATATGCCTTAAACGTACCGCGCCCACCGCATTGGGGCGGTTACCGCGTGATACCCGATACCGTAGAATTTTGGCAAGGACGACCCAGCCGTCTGCACGACCGCATCCGCTACCGCCTGAACGACGACGGCAGTTGGCAGAAAGAGCGTTTAGCACCATGAGCCAAAGTTTCTTTCATACCGATTGCCCTTCTTGTGGTGCGCCTGTTGATGTGACTTCACCCACTACCGTTACTGTGGTTTGTGGCTATTGCAACAGCATGCTGGTGCTGGAAAACGGCGGCGCGTTAAACGACACGGGGCGCGATTCTGCGCTGATTGAAGATGCCAGTCCACTGCAAATTGGCACACAGGGGCATTTTGGCAAATTAGATTTTGTGTTAATCGGGCGCCTTCAAGCGCGTTACGATGCGGGCGTGTGGAACGAATGGTATGTCCGTTTTGCAGATGGCAGCCACGGTTGGTTAAGCGAAGCAGGCGATTTGTATGTGCTGTTACGCGCTGCCAAGCCCCCCTCCCACTCTCCCCAATTTGAAGACATCCGCGCAGGCGAAACCCAATTACATTACAACAAAACCTTTATTGCGTCTGATGTGCGCGACATCACCTTATCCAATGCCGCCGCACAGGGCGAATTGCCCTTTTCGCTGCCTGCCCAATGGCATACCAGCGTGGTAGATTGGCGTTGCGAAAACCATTTTCTCACATTGGATTACAGCCAAAATCCCCCCTTGGCGTTTTTGGGTGTGGTGGTGGATTTGGACAAATTGGCACTTACCCACACCCGCGATAGCCACCAAATCCGCCAAGCCGCAGGCAAATTAAAAGGCGAACGCAGCAGCGACCATTGCCCCAATTGCGGTTCGCCCGTGCGTTGGCCCCACGGTTTAACGCAAGCGCTGATTTGTCCAGCCTGTAACAGCGAATTGGCGGTGGATTCGGGTAAAGCCGAACTGCTTGCCGCCAACACCCTGCGCCACACCCAACAGCAGGAACTTACTCTACCCATAGGCAGACAAGGCACTTGGCGCGATACTGCGGTTACCGTTATCGGCGCGGTGCGTTATGAAGAACTGGAAAGCAATGATGCACTCGACCTGATAAACGGTGAATCCACTTATGCCACGCCCGTGGGCTGGTGGATTGAATATCTGCTGCACTCACCCAAAAAAGGCTTTATCTGGCTGGTGCAAACATCTGAAGATGATTGGTTGGAGTCAGAAACCCTTGCCCATTTCCCCAGTTTGGACGAACATGGCAAACCACACGGCAGCCGTTTGGCTTACCGCTACGGTGGACGGGTCAGCTATGCCGCAGGTGCGTTTTACTGGCACATCCGCGCAGGCGATGTCAGCCATTACAGCGATTATTCAGACGGCAAAGGCAAGCTGTGCGCCGAACAAAGCCGCAACGAACTGGCATGGAGCCGCAGCACGCCCGTTGATTTTAATCAGGAAATCGCCCCTGCGTTTAAGCTGTCGCCGCACAAAAAAACCACGCCCCAATCTTCCCGTACACCTGCCGTCAGCAACAAGCTGCGCCAAGTTTTTTGGGCTGCTTATCTCATTATCAATATCCCCGCATGGTGGATGATTATTCTGGTACACGAAGACATTAACGCACTGTTTATCAGCGGTATGATCAGCTACATTGTTTTTAAAGTATTATTTGCGGGCGAT
>JAUNOT010000073.1 GCA_030537065.1 Conchiformibius sp. | reverse complement strand
CCTACCTGCGCGATACCAATATGCGCAGTGCCTACCTGCGCGAAGCCAATTTGCAGGGGGCGTATTTGTGGCGTACCGACCTGCGCGGCGCAGACGTACAGACTGTGCGCCTTCAGGCTGCCCAGTTGGAAAGCGTAATCGGTTATGCCTTTTACGACACGCCGGGCAATATCAAACGCCTGATTGAAGGTTACGACCAACAAATCAGCGCCCTACAAGACCGCCTGCGCAGCGTGGAATCGGCCATGCACGCCAAAGGCGAGTTAAGTAACGAACAATACGAAGAAGTCCGCAAGCTGCAAGATAAATTGTGGATGCTGAACGAAGCCAAGAAACAGCGCGAAGAAAGTCTGGCGCAGCGTCAGGAAGAAGAAGCCGAATTGATACGCCAAACCAAGCTGTTGGAGCAGCGTACCGGCCGCGCCCAACGCCTGCTGATTAGCGCCTTGGAAAGTAGCCGCCAGCAAATCCAAGTCGGACGTTGGTCGGCGCTGATGAGCGGCGCAGCGGCCGTGGCCCTGCTGGTGTTGGACGCTTCGGTGATGCTGATACCGCTTGCCGCCGCTTGGCACGGTACGCTGACACCCGATACGCCGATGTACACTCTGTTAAGCACTTTGGGCGCGTGGAGTACCGTTTTTTATATTTTTCCCGTGGTGATTTTATTGGCTATTGCTGTTTTTCTGTTGTACCACCAGCGCAAACTGCTGACCGAAGTGCGCCGTTTTGCCGCCATGAAACACCGTGTGGAAATGTTAAGCGGCTTGTTGGACGCATCGCAGTATGCGGCCGCAGGCTTGGAAGACCCGGTAAAAGCGTCCGAATATGTACAGGAAACCTTCAGCCGTATCCGCGACAACCTGTTAATTGATATTGAAGACATGGTTGTTCCCAATCCGCAGCCGCCGACCGAGCCGAAAACCGAACAGGCCGATGACGATTACGACATTAAAGCGGCTGACGACAAACAGACCGAGCAGGCCGATTGGGTTTGACGGCACGCGGCAGGGAAATATCCCTGCCGTAGCGGCTTTTCAGGCAGCCGCCGTGTGTAAAAACGCGTACAATAAACCGCACACCTTATGACCATCCGACAAAATACCCATATGATGAACATCGTTGTTTTTCTGATTCAATATTTTCAAGATATCGGCAACTGCCCCGACCGTAACGACTTGGGCGAAATGCTCGAACACGCCGGTTTTGACGGCGACGAAATCGGTCGCCTGCTGTTTTTTATTGAGCTGTTGAACGAATACCCGATTGACGGTCGGCCGTATACAGGCAGTGCCCTGCGTGTTTACTGTGCCGAAGAAAATATGATGCTGCCGCCGTCTGTGCGCGGCCTGCTGCATTTTTTGGTGGAAGAAGGCGAATTAAGCCCCGCACAGCGCGAATTTATCATTCACGCTTTGATGCACCTGCCTTATGAAGACGTTACCCTTGAAAATGCCAAAATGCTGGCCGTATTGGTATTGTGGGCGCAACGTTGTGCGCTGCCGGTGCGGATGGGCGGCGAGCTGACGGCGGCGGTTCACAACGGCATGATGCATTAACTCAGCAAAAGTCAGGATTTTTTTACAAAATACTTGCCAAAATGCCTTACACATATTAAGAATATAAAAAAGGGCTGCCTGAAATCTGTGCAGCCCGATACCTTGTCTGCAAACCATTTTCCTCCGGTTATAAATATGTTACGCATAATCCTATCGGCTGCCGCGCTCACCCTATTGGCCGCCTGCTCCGACAGTCAGGAAAACGAAACGGCGGCTGCCTCCGTGCCGCCGCCCGCGCCCGTTAAAAACCTGTGTGAAATTGACGGCAACAGCATCGGCGGCATTCCGCTCGGCACCACCCTTGCCCAAGTGCGCCAATCTTTTCCCAATGCGGTTCTTACGCCGGTAAACGATGCCGAAAGCACAGAGTTTATGTCCGTCAAACTCAATGCCGATGTTGTTGTTTTTGCCTATGCGGACGGCGAAGGTGATGACAGCGGCAGAATTTCCGAAAACCGTCCGATTACCTATTTGGAAACCGGTTCGCCTGCCTGTAAAACCGCCCACGGTGTCCATGCCGGCATGCTGCTGAAAACCGCCGAACAGTCTTACGGTGCGGTGGAACAAATCGTATTAAGCGAAATTGAAGCGCGGCAGACCGCCGAGTTTGCCAATCAGCCGGCCACGCTGTCGTTCCGCATTGACGATTCAGGCAGCTTTGACGATGCCGACACCGACCTGCCCAAAATCAGCACCGAATACCGCGACGATGCCAAAATCCAAAGCATTGCCGTCTTCGGCCTGCCGGAAGACGTGGCCGAAGCCCAATAACACCGTTCAGGCAGCCTGAAAAACACACCCGCCAAGTGCGGCAATCCGATATTTGAGAAATAGAATATGTCCAAAAACCTATTGATTGTAGAATCTCCCAATAAAATCAAGTCCGTCAAAAAATATCTGGGCGGCGATTTTGAAGTATTGGCATCGTTTGGTCATGTGCGCGACCTGATTCCGAAAAACGGCGCGGTGGACCCCGACAACGGCTTTGCCATGAAATACCAAATCATCAGCAAAAACAGCAAACACGTTGATGCAATTGTGGCGGCAGCAAAAGAAGCCGAGCAGATTTATTTAGCAACCGACCCCGACCGCGAAGGCGAAGCGATTTCGTGGCATATTTACGAAATTCTGAAATCCAAGCGCGGTTTAAAGAATATTGGCGAGCGCATCCGCCGCGTGGTGTTCCACGAAGTGACCCCGAAAGGCGTGCAGGCAGCCTTGCAAAATCCACGCGGTTTGGACATCAATCTGGTGGACGCGCAACAGGCACGCCGTGCTTTGGATTATTTGGTGGGTTTTAACCTGTCGCCTTTGCTGTGGAAAAAAATCCGCCGTGGTTTGAGTGCGGGGCGCGTGCAAAGTCCTGCGCTGCGCCTGATTTGCGAACGCGAAAACGAAATCAAAGCCTTTGAAAGCCAAGAATATTGGTCGGTGCATTTGGACAGCCATAAAGGGCGCACCAAGTTTTCTGCCAAGCTGCACCAATGGCAGGGCAATAAGCTGGAACAGTTTTCCCTGCCCGATGAAGCGGCGCAGGCAGCGGTATTGGACGCGCTGGCAGGCAAGCCCGCCGCCGTGTCGGATGTCGTTAAAAAGAAAGCCACGCGCAAACCCGCCGCGCCGTACACCACGTCCACCATGCAGCAAGATGCCGTGCGCAAACTCGGTTTTACCACCGACCGCACCATGCGTACCGCACAACAACTCTTTGAAGGCATTGATGTCGGACAAGGGGCAGTGGGTTTGATTACCTATATGCGTACCGACAGCGTTACCCTGTCGGAAGACGCGCTGACCGAAATCCGCCACTATATCGACAACAAAATCGGCGCGGATTTTCTGCCCAAATCCGCCAAAATTTACAAAACCAAATCCAAAAACGCCCAAGAGGCGCACGAAGCCGTGCGCCCCACTTCCGTTTACCGCTCGCCCGACAGCGTAAAACCGTTTTTGAGTGCCGACCAGTTTAAGCTCTACCAAATGATTTGGCAGCGCACGGTTGCCTGTCAGATGGCAGATGCCAAGTTTGACGCTACTACGGTGGACATTACCGTGGGCGAGGGCGTGTTCCGTGCCACAGGGCAAGTGCTGGTGTTTGAAGGCTTTTTAAAAGTCTATCAGGAAGGTCAGGACGAAGACGAAGAGCAGGAAAACGGTAAAAAGCTGCCCGAAATGGCGGTGGGCGATGCCCTGCCTGTGGATAAACTGTATGGCGAACAACACTTTACCCAACCGCCACCGCGCTTTAATGAAGCCACTTTGGTCAAAGCCTTGGAAGAATTCGGCATCGGTCGTCCGTCCACCTATGCCAGCATTATCAAAACCTTAAAAGACCGCGAATACGTTACCGTTGAACAACGCCGTTTCCAACCCACCGATACGGGCGACATCGTCAATAAGTTTTTGACCGAGCATTTTGAGCAGTATGTGGACTACGACTTTACCGCCAAGCTGGAAGACCAGTTGGACGACATCGCCAACGGCAAACGCGCTTGGATTCCGGTAATGGACAAATTCTGGCTGGGTTTCCACAAACAAGTGTTGGAAAAAGAAGGCATTGAGCGTGCCAAATTTACCACCGAAGAGCTGGACGAAACCTGCCCCAAATGCGGCAACCACAAGTTGCAAACCAAGTTCGGCAAAATGGGACGCTTCATCGCCTGCGCCGGTTATCCCGACTGCAACTACACGCGCAACATCAACGAAACGGCAGAGGAAGCTGCCGAGCGCATCGCCAAAGCCGAAGCGGAACAGGCCGAGCTGGACGGGCGCGAATGCCCCAAATGCGGCGGCGGACTGGTGTACAAATACAGCCGTACCGGCAGCAAGTTTATCGGCTGCGGCAATTATCCGAAGTGCAAATACGTTGAATCGCTGGAGCCGGTTAAAAGCACGGGTGTGCCCTGCCCCAAATGCGGCAAGGGGCATCTGATTGAGCGCAAATCGCGTTACGGCAAGCTGTTTTACAGTTGCAATACCTATCCCGACTGCGATTATGCGGTGTGGAATCCGCCTTTGGCGGAAAGTTGCCCGAATTGCGCTTGGCCGGTGCTGACGGTGAAAACCACCAAACGCTGGGGCGTGGAAAAAGTTTGTCCGCAGAAAGAATGCGGCTGGAAAGAACAGATTGAACCGCCCGCACCGAAAGAGAAATAAAAACCAGGCTGCCTGAAAACATTTTCAGGCAGCCTGCTTGTTTACGCCAAAATCTTTTCCACAATCTCGCGCGTGTCTTTAGACAGCCCGTCCCATGCGGCCAGCTGTTCCAGTTCGGCAGTCATCAGCGCACGGCGGTGCGGCTCCAGCCGTTTGCACAGGCTGAACGCACCGCGTGCCAGCACGGCGGCGGTTTGCGGATTGAGCGCGTCCACTTCGCGCACTTTGGCGGCGCTAAAGCGGTAGCCCGAACCGTCGGCGGCGTGAAAGTGCGGCACATTGCTGCGCGCAAACGTACCCAGCAGGGCGCGGACTTTGTTGGGATTGGTCAGCGCAAAAGCAGGGTGTTGCAGCGCGGCTTGGATTTGCGCGGGCGTGTCGGCGCGGCGGCTGGCGGCAATCAGGGCAAAATATTTGTCCATTACTAACGCTTGGTCGGCAAACTTGTCGGCAAAGCGTTGCAACAGCAGGTTGCGCTGTTCGCTGCCGTTGTGGTTGATGGCGCTGAGCAAGCCCCATTCGTGGGTCATGTTTTTTGCCATTTCGTCATAATGTTCAAAAATATATTCCATTTGCGCCTGCGGGTCGGCGCGCAGCAGCAGGCTGCGGCAGATATTGCGCAGGGTACGCCACGAAGCCGGTTCGGGAACGTATTCGTAGGGATTGGGCGCGTCGGCGTTTTCTTCGGCGGACTTGGCTTGCAGGTTGAGCGCGAAAATTTCGTTTTGGAAACGGACGGCTATGGCGTTGAGCAGGGCTTCACGGGCGTGATGCACGGCTAAGGGGTCGATGTTTTCGCCGTCCGCCCACAATTCGTCTTCGGCCGGTACGGTCAGCAGCACGGATTTGAACGCAGGGTCGATTTCCGCCGCCAATACGCTGGCCACGGCCTGCATCAGTTCGGCGTGGTCGGGTAGGGCGCGGCCTTCTGCGGCGGCGGCAAGGTTGGCAGCCACGGCGCGGCGGTAGAGCGTCTGTCCTGCTTCCCAACGGGCAAACGGGTCGCTGTCGTGCGCCAGCAGCAGGCTTAATTCGGCATCGCTGTAGGGATAGCGCAGGTGGACGGGTGCGGAAAAGCCGCGCAGCAGCGAGGGGACGGCTGCTTGTCCCACGCCGTGCAGGATAAATTCCTGTTCGGCTTGGTTCAGCACCAAAACGGCTTCGGTTTGGGCGGTGTCGTGTTCAGGCAGCCTGAAAGCGAGCGGCTGGCCGTCCGCACCGAGCAGGCCGACTTTCAGCGGCATCATCATCGGCTGTTTGCCGCGCATATCGGGGGTGTCGGGAATGCTTTGTTTGACTTTCAACACAAACGCGCCGTCTTCGCGCAGGCTGCCTGAAACGTCCAAAACGGGCGTACCGGCTTGGCTGTACCACAGTGCAAACGGTTCAAAATCAAAGCCGTTGGCATCGGCCATGGCAGCGCGGAAATCGTCGCAGGTAACGGCTTGGCCGTCGTGACGTTGGAAATACAGCTTCATGCCCTTTTGGAAGCCTGCTTCGCCCAAAAAGGTGTGATACATCCGCACCACTTCCGCGCCTTTTTCATACACGGTCATGGTGTAGAAATTGTTCATTTCCACATAGCTGGCAGGACGGACGGGGTGCGCCATCGGCCCTGCGTCTTCGGGGAACTGGTGCTGGCGCAAAAAGCCGACGTTGGCAATGCGGCGCACTTCGCGGCCGCCGCGGTCGGCGGAAAACTCTTGGTCGCGGAATACGGTCAGGCCTTCTTTCAGCGAAAGTTGAAACCAATCGCGGCAGGTTACGCGGTTGCCCGTCCAGTTGTGGAAATATTCGTGGGCAATCACGCTTTCCACGCCGTCAAAATCGCTGTCGGTGGCGGTGTGCGCATCGGCCAAAACGTATTTGGTGTTGAAAATATTCAGGCCTTTGTTTTCCATCGCGCCCATATTAAAGTCGTCCACCGCCACCACCATGTAAATATCCAAATCGTATTCCAAGCCGAAACGGGTTTCGTCCCAGCGCATGGCGTGTTTGAGCGACTCAATGGCAAATTGCACTTTGTCGGCATCGGCGGCGCGGGTGTAAAACTCAAGGGCGACTTGGCGGCCGCTGGCGGTGGTGAAGGTGTCGGCGGTCAGGGTTAAATCGCCTGCCACCAAGGCAAACAGGTAGCTGGGCTTGGCAAACGGGTCTTCCCAACGCGCCCAATGGCGGCCGTCGGGCAGGCTGCCGCCGTCGGTGCGGTTGCCGTTGGACAGCAGCACGGGAAAACGGGTTTGGTCGGCGTGGATTTCGGTGGTGTACACGCTCATCACGTCGGGGCGGTCGGGGTGGAAGGTGATTTTGCGGAAGCCTTCGGGTTCGCATTGGGTGTAGAGGTTGCCGCCGCTTTGATACAGCCCCATCAGCGAGGAATTGTGCTGCGGATAGAGCTTGGTTTGAATGGTGAGTTTAAACGGCTGCGCGGGCGGGCGGCTGACGGTTAAGGTGTCGTCGGCCAGCGTGTAGGCGGTTTCGGGCAGCATTTGGTCGTTGAGAATCAGACACACCAGTTCGGCAGAACCCTGTAACTGCAAAGCACCGGCATCGGGCTGCGGCTCGATACTTAAAGTGGCGGTAACAAGGGTGTGGTCGTCGTGAATGTCAAAGCGCAGCGCGGTGTGAGGCACAAGGTATTCGGGGGAACGGTAGTCTTTGAGGTATTTGGCTTGCTGGGTCATGGCGTTCTATGCAAAGTATGAAACGAAATGGGGTGCAAGTTTAGCAGAAAAACCGTTTTGCCGAATGCGGGCAAAACGGTTTTTGTTTTTCAGGCAGCCTGAATTTACTCGGCAGATGCTTTACGGTTGGCACCCAAATCGGCCGCCGCCGTAAACAAGACGTCGGTTGAAGAATTTAACGCCGTTTCCGCCGAATCCTGAATCACGCCGATAATAAAGCCTACCGCCACCACCTGCATGGCAATATCGTTAGGAATATTAAACAGGCTGCACGCCAACGGAATCAGCAGCAGCGAACCGCCCGCCACACCCGATGCGCCGCAGGCGCTGACGGTGGCAATCAGGCTTAACAGCAGTGCGGTTAAAAAGTCCACCTGAATGCCTTGCGTATGCGCCGCCGCCAAGGCCAAGACGGTAATGGTAATCGCCGCGCCCGCCATATTGATGTTGGCACCGAGCGGAATGGACACCGAATAAGTGTCTTCGTGCAGATTTAATTTTTTCGCCAAGGCCATATTTACGGGAATATTGGCGGCGGAGGAACGGGTAAAAAACGCCGGAATGCCGCTTTCGCGCAGGCAGGTCAGTACCAAAGGATAAGGATTGCGGCGGATTTTCCAGTAGACAATCAAAGGGTTCATTACAAACGCTACAAACAGCATACAGCCCACCAAAACCAAAATCAGCTGACCGTATTCGCTAATCATTTTCACAAAACCCGTTTCCGCCACGGTAACCGTCATCAGGCCGAGAATGCCCAAAGGCGCAAAACGGATAATCCAGCGCACAATCGCCGACACCGCCGCCGACAGGTCATCAATCAGTGCCAGCGTAGCGGCCGAAGCGCTGCGCAGGGCAAAACCCAGCAGCAAAGCCCACGCCAAAATGCCGATATAGTTGGCATTGCTTAAGGCATTAACGGGGTTGGCCACCAAGTTCATCAACAGATTACGCATCACTTCGGCAATGCCTGAAGGCGGTGCCGAAGTGATGTCTGTGGGCTGTACCAGCGTCAGCGTGCTGGGAAACATAAAGCTGGCCGCCACCGCCGCCACCGCCGCGCCAAATGTGCCGAGCAGATACATCACCAAAATCGGACGGATATGCGTCTGGCTACCACGGTTGTGCTGCGACACCGCCGCCGTGACCAAAATAAACACCAAAAACGGCGCGACCGCCTTCAGCGCACCGACAAACAGGCTGCCCAAAATCCCGATAATGCCGATGGTCGGCGATTCGGCGGGCAGGATGGAACCGACCAGCGCACCGATAACCATGCCGATAACAATCTGCCAAATCAGGCTGACGCGCCGGTACAGCGACAATAAAGAATGTTGTGCGGACATAAACCGCCTCCTTATACTTTTTAGATAAAAACACCGATTCTAAAATAAAACCGCTTTTCAGGCAGCTTTTGTGTGAAGCCTTACACTCCGGTTTATGTATGTTAAAATTCATTTAATCCGTAAATCCTTAACAGAAAAAATATGTTGAACCTGATTTTTTCCCGTCTGGACACCCGTGCTTATCAAGAATATGCGCTGGAACATTTTTCCGAACTGTGCCGCCCACGCCCGCAGGACAGCCACAAAGGCACATTCGGCACAGTCGGCGTTATCGGCGGTGCCAAAGGCATGAGCGGTGCCGCCGTGCTGGCCGCTACGGCTGCCTTATACGGCGGTTGCGGCAAAGTATTGGTCGGTTTTAACCAAAGTACGCCGCCGGTGTGCAGCGGACGTTGGGAGTTAATGTCGGATTGTGCTACTGATGTGTGGGTACAACATGCCGATAAAGTGGATACTTGGGTGGTCGGCTGCGGATTAGGGCGCGATGAAACCGCCGTCCGCCTGTCGGCCGAAGTATGGAATGGCGGTGCGCAACTGGTGGTGGATGCCGATGCCTTGCATATTTTAAGTGAAAACAGTCAGTTGTTCGCACCCAATAAAGGTACTGATTTGGTTTTGACCCCGCATCCTTATGAAGCGGCGCAATTATTGGACACCAGCGTGGCGCAAATCCAAAGCAACCGCGATTGGGCGGCGCGTGAATTGGCTTCGCGTTACCGCGCATGGGTGGTGTTGAAAGGCCATGAAACGGTGATTTCTTCAGCGCGCGGTTTTTTGGTGGTCAATCCCACCGGCAATGCCGGTTTGGCCACAGCAGGCAGCGGCGATGTGCTGGCCGGCTTGATTGGCAGCCTGCTGGCGCAGAAAATTCCCGCCGAACAGGCCGTGCCTGCGGCGGTGTGGCTGCATGGGGCGGCGGCGGATTTGCTGGTGTCGGCACAGACGGGGCCGGTTGGTTTGTTGGCGGGTGAGTTGCCTGAAGCGGTACGCTGGTTGCGTAACCGTATTATTTCAGGCAGCCTGAATGAAAAAAATACTTGACGGATTTTTTCAGGCTGCTATAATGATTTCTTCTTTCCCCGATAGCTCAGTCGGTAGAGCGACGGACTGTTAATCCGC
>JAUNOT010000072.1 GCA_030537065.1 Conchiformibius sp. | reverse complement strand
AAGCCACCGTCACAGGCAACCGTTGGCAAACCAGCATTGCAGGCAGCAAGTTGGCACAAAATCAGGGCGCAAACAGCATTATCGTACAAGTGCAAGTAACGGATAAGGCTGGTAACAGCGCCGACAGCAGCCAAACGGCAAGTTATCAAGTAGATACGCTTGCTCCGACTGCACAAATTACCCTGAATCCGATTGCCGAAAACGGTATTTTGGAAGACGGCGAACGCACGCAGATGCACACCTTGTCAGGCACGGTCAGCGGCGAATTTAACGCCGGCAGCACCGTTATGCTGGATATTAACGGGCAGAGCCTGCAAACCACCGTTCAGGAAAACGGGCACTTCCAAGTTCAGGTTTCAGGCGAACAGTTGGCGGCTTCAGGCAGCCGTGAAGTGAAGGCGCAAATGAATTTGCGTGATGATGCGGGCAACACCGGTAAAGCCGAAGCTGCCGTAACGTATCAAGTGGAAGATGCGCCTGTTACACCACCCACGCCCCCCGCTCCGCCTGCGCCCAAACCCGAACCTGCGCGTATCCAACTTGACCCGTTTGACCCCGCCGCCGACCAGCCGCAACATGTCCGCATCAGCGGCCGTCTGGACTTGCAGGGCGATTTCCTGATTGGGCAAAACAAAAGCCGCGTTTACGCCCTAACCGTGCATATCGGCGATAAAAGTTACACCACCCATATTGACCGCAGCGACCAAAGTTTTGTGCTGGCCGTGCCTGAAGCCGACCTGTCGGCCTTAAACGGGCAAACCGTGCGTTACAGCTTTGATAAGGCAGGCGTACTGTACAAGCTGAATACTGCCAACGGCGGCCATGAAATTACCACCGTACGCACACCCGAACTGAATGCGAAAAATGTGGTTTTAGATGCAGACAGCCCGATTCAAAACAACGTTTTCCGTGCCGTGCTGCCTGAAAACCGCGTCAACATCAGCGGCAAAGTGTCGGGCGAAGGCGTGCAGGCAGGCGATAATGTTGTGGTGGAAATCGGCAGCGAGCGCGTGGAAACCCAAGTGCGCGATGATTTAAGCTTTAGCGTGCAGGCCGACCGCAAAGCATTGGCAGGCAGCCACGCCGTCCATGCCAAACTGCTGAAACAGGACGCAACCGCCGCCGAAACCGAAGCGGTGTTTGCCCAAGCCCCTGCCGACGGCAACGGCGATTTTGTGTCCGCCCACCGCCATCAGGATTTCCGCAGCGACAGCGTAGCGTATTTCCTAAAAGGGCTGATGAACTTTGCCGACCGCAATCCGCCGCCCCTGTATCACGATTACCGCTTCCCCTTCGGCTCGGATAAAACCGCCGAAGTGCGCTACCGCTTTTTGCAAGACTCCAGCCGCGGTCTGCTTGCCATCAGTGAAGCCAACCGCGAAGTTGTCCGCAAAAGCTTGGATATTTTCAGCCGTTACGCCAATATCCGCTTTAGCGAAACCGATGATTTGGACGGAACAGATATTGTTTATACTTTGAAACATTTGGGAGCTAAAACCTTCGGCTACGCCTCCGGCGGCGGCGGCGTACAACTGGGTACGGCCATCATTCATCAGGGTGGTACGGGCAACTTTAACAACTACAAAGGCGTACAAACCATTTTGCACGAAACCCTGCACTCTTTCGGTTTAAAACACCCGAAAGAAGCGCCGTTTGCCCTTCCCAAAGTGGAAGACCGCACCTCGTTGACGGTGATGTCGTATTTCCACGATACCGACAAACATGATTTGGCGATTTACGATTTGGCGTTTATGCACTACCGCTTCGGCGTTAATCCCGAAGCGCGTAAGGGCAACGACGTTTACCGCTTCAAACCGGTTAATCCCGAGCAAACCGATTTGGATATTTACCTGTGGGATGGCGGCGGCGTGGACACCTTTGACGCTTCCGACCAAATTCAGGGCGTAAACGTCAATTTAACCCCCGGTTCGTGGATTTATGCGGGCAAAAAAGCGGAAAATTTTGTGATTGATGCCGCCAACGGCTTCACCAGCCAGAGCTTTTTCGGCTTAAGCGACACCACGCGCACCACCGGCGGCATTGTGGATGCCATGAGCGAAAAGCACAAATACACGCATAACCAAGCCTTTATCGGCTACGGCACGCAGATTGAAAACCTGATTGGTTCGGCCTACGACGATGTTTTAACCGGCAACAACGCCGCCAACACCATTCAAGGCGGTTCGGGCAACGACACCCTTAACGGCGGCGGCGGCAACGACTATTTGGACGGCGGTGCCGGTGCCGACACCATGCGCGGCGGCACGGGCGACGATGTTTATGTCGTCAATCAGCAGGACGACAGCGTCAGCGAAAATGCCAATGAAGGCAAAGACAGCGTGTACAGCTACATCAACTACACCTTGGGCGAGCATGTGGAAAACCTGTATCTGTACGGCGCGGCGCATACGGCCACAGGCAATGCCGCCGATAATGTGCTGGTGGGCAACGCCGCCGACAACCGCTTGGAAGGCAAAGGCGGCAGCGATACCCTAACCGGCGGCAAAGGTCGCGATACCTTTGTGTTCAGCGATTTGCTGTCGGCCGATACGGTTACCGACTTTACCGTCGGCGAAGACACCCTTGCCCTGTCGCGCGACGTGTTCACCGCCATTAACGGCACGGCGGATATTTTGAACAAGGTCAGCTATAACGCGCAAAACGGTCAGTTAAGCTACACCGACGCTTCAGGCCACAGCAGCCACTTTGCCACGCTGAATACGGGCTTGAGTTTGGATGAAAACAGCTTTAGCCTGATTTAGGGCGCGTCCCCATTTGCTTATGCGGCGGTATTTTTGGTACAAATCCGCCCCTGCCGCGTTAAAAATCCTTGCAAGGTGTCCAACCTTGCGCGGATTTTCGCCTTGCATAGGCGGATTTTTACTCAAAAAACCGCTTGGCAAAGCAATTGGGCACACGCCCTAAACCTTAATCAACTTTTCAGGCAGCCGCGTCAAGCCAACGCGGCTGCCTGAAAATATTGAACCGAAGAATCAATCATGAACGAAAATTGGCAAACCTTTTTACAACAAGGCCGTGAACAAGCCGCCGCCGCCTACCGCCGGCACCGTCGTCCGCACCGCTTTTTCCGCGACTATACTGCCGTATTGGAAACCGTATTGCGGGCGGTGTGGGCAGACTGTTTTAACGGCAGCGGACTGTGCCTGCTGGCAGTGGGCGGTTTCGGGCGCGGCGAAGTTTATCCCTATTCCGATACCGATTTGGCGGTAGTGTCGCGCCACAGTTTGGATGAACGGCAGCAGGCGCAACTGGCGCAGTTTGTACAAACCCTGTGGGACTGCGGCTTGAATCCCGCCGTTAAGGCAGGCAGCCTGAACGAGCTGGCCGATGCCGCTTGCGCCGACCTGACTGCCGACACCGCCTTTCTGGAAGCCCGTTTTTTGTGCGGCGACCGCGCCTTGGCGGCCGAGTTTACCGCCCTCACCGATGCGCGGCGCGATGTTTGGCATTTTACCGAAGGCAAATTATTGGAAATGCGCCGCCGTCACCGCAAGCAGCCTGCGCTGGCTTTAGAACCCGATTTAAAAAACGGCATCGGCGGCTTGCGCGATATTCACACCATGTTGTGGCTGGCCAAAGCGCAGGGCATTGCGGCCGGTTTTCAACAAATGGTGCGGCAAAACGTCATTACCCGTTTGGAAGCAGGCCTGCTGCTGCACAGCCACCGCCAACTGGCCGCCCTGCGTATCGGCCTGCATCTGGCGGCGGGACGTGCCGAAGAAAAACTGCGTTTTGACTTACAGGCGGCGGTGGCAGACGGGCAGGGCAGCGAAGCCCTGATGGCGGCGTTTTACCGTGCCGCCAAAACCGTATTGCAGCTAAACGGCATTTTGCTGCCGATGCTGCGCGGACGGCTGTGTTCCGACTGGCCGCGTATTACCGCCGATTGGGACGCACATTATTATTTGGTGGACAACCATATTGCCGTAAAAGACTTACAACTGTTTTTCAGGCAGCCTGAACATCTGTTTGCCGTATTGGAAATCTGGCAGTCCGGACACGGCGTGCAAGGCATGGCACCGAAAACCCTGCGCGCATGGTGGATGGCGGCGGCGCAACTGCCCGCAGGCAGCCTGTATGCCGAACCGGCCAACCGCCGCCGTTTTCTCGGCTTTTTCCAACGCGGCCAAGGGCTGACGGCGGTGATGCGCCATCTGAACCTATACGGCGTATTGGCGCAATACCTGCCCGAATGGAACAAAATTGTCGGCCTGCTGCAACACGATTTGTTCCATATCTATCCGGTGGACGACCATATTCTGACCGTGCTGGCCAATTTGCGCCGTCTGGCGGCGGAGCAGCACGCCCACGAGCTGCCTTTTGCTTCGGCATTGATGCGCGGTTTTGAACGTAAAGACATTTTGTATCTGGCTGCCCTGTTTCACGATATTGCCAAAGGGCGAAACGGCGACCATGCCGTTTTGGGTGTGGCCGATGCCCGCCGATTTGCCGCCGACCACGGCCTGCCGCCTGACGATGCCGAACTGCTGGCGTGGCTGGTGGAGGCGCATCTGGATATGTCGCAAACGGCGCAAAAAGAAGATTTTCAAGACGAAACCGTATTGGCACGGTTTTGTGAACGGGTCGGCACGCGTGAGCGGCTGACCGCATTGTATCTGCTGACGGTGGCGGATATTCGCGGCACCAATCCCGATATTTGGAATTCGTGGAAAGCACAATTATTGGAACGGCTGTTTCAGGCAGCCGCGCGCCGTTTGAGTGGGCAGGATGCGCCGCAGGACGACGGGCTGCCTGAAAATGTGGACGCCAAAACCCTGCGCCGCCTGCGTTCGGCTTTGGGTGAAGCCTATTTTGCCCGCCACACCCCGCAGGAAACGGCATGGCATTTGTCGCTGCTGGCGGCCGATTGGGAAACGCCGCAGGTGGCGGCGCGGCGTTGGGCAGACGGCGATACTTTGCAAGTGATGGTGTTTATGCCCAACGGGGCACGGCTGTTTACCCGTTTGTGCCGCATTTTCAGCCGTCATCATCTGGATATTGCCGATGCCAAAGCCTTTATCAGCGCACACAATTATATTTTGGACACCTTTGCCGTGCGTTTCCCCGAAAACCATACCGATGCCGATGCCGCGCGCTTGCAAGCGGCGGTAACGGCGGAATTGGAAGCCTTTTTACACGGCAGTTTCCGCGAAAGCAGCGACAAACCGCGTTTGAGCCGCCGCGCCCGCTACCTGCCGATTGCCCCTTATATTGGATTGATGCCGGCCGCAGGCGGCGCGGGCTGGTATGCCTTGGAAGTGGTGGCGGCCAACCGCAGCGGCCTGTTGGCGGACATTACCGAAGTGTTTGCCGCGCACGGCATCAGCCTGAAACACGCCAAAATTTCCACGCTGGCCGACCGTGTGGAAGACAATTTTTTAATTTATGCCCCGCAGTTGGCCGAGCCTGCGGCGGAATTGGCTTTAAAACACGATTTAACGGCGGTGTTGGCTTAGATTTTCAGGCTGCCTGAAATGACAGCAAACCCGTTTCGGCAAACATCTGCCGATAAGCTGCCGCTTTTTCCGCCAAAGCAAGCGGATAGGCGCGTGATGAAGACGGCATCCGATACAGCCGCAACGCCCGTCCTGCGCATTCGGTTTCGCTAAACATGCCGACTTTCGGCTTGGGCGTGTCGGGACGCAACTGCGGCAGCAGCACTTCGGCCGCCTTGTCGCCCGTTACCATCAGATAACGGCATTCAGGCAGCCGCGCCAGCGTGTCCGCCAAATCCAAAGGCTGAAGCACCTGCAAAAATTTGTCGGCGGCATTGTCCTGCAAACGCACCGCTTCGCGCACGGTATCGCCCACGGCAATGCCGCGCCCTTGCAAAAAATCGCGGATGGCGGCTTCGCGGAAGGTTTTGGCGGGCTTGTCCACAAAATAATCCGCATCTTGAAAAAACACCAGCCCGAAAATCCGCCACATATCGTTTTGCAGATTGGGGTAGTAAAAGTCCATTTTCCAACGGTGGCGCGGCGGCGGAAACGAGCCGAGCATCAGCAGCGTGGCGTATTCGGGCAGAAAAAGCGGCAGGGGGTGGGTTTCGCGGTTCATTAGGCAAAAATCGGGGATTATAGCGTGATTGCCAAACCGCGTTTCAGGCAGCCTGAAACGCGGTTTTTTTATGCAACAAACGTAAACCAAACGTAATTTAAATGAAAAGCATGATTAACATAGTTTTATGCTATAATGCAAAGCACAATTCCGACAAACACTTGAAGGAGCACGATAATGGCCAAGCCCAAAATCAAACCCAAAGCCAATCCCACCCATCTGGGTATGTTTAATTCGGATGCCAACTTCCGCCCGCACGGGCAAACCGCCCAAGCCGATACGCGCATCGACCGTTTTACCTTTTTCGGTGTGCTGGCGATTCTGCTGGCGGTTACCCTGCCGCTGATGCTGTTTCCCGAGCAGGGCGCGTTGTGGGTGGCGGAAGCGAAAAAATTCGTGACCGCCAAATTCGGCGTGGCCTATCTGACCTTCGGCGCGTTGGCGGTGTTGTTTGTCGGCTACATTATGATGTCCGATATCGGCAACATCAAATTGGGCAAGGCCGAAGACGAGGTGGAATTTAAAACCGGCTCGTGGGCGGCGATGATGTTTTGCGGCGGCATCGGTGCCAGCATTTTGTATTGGGGCATTGTGGAATGGATGTATTACTACCAATCGCCGCCCTTCGGCATTGAGGGCAAATCGCCCGACGCGGTGCGCTGGGCCAGCACTTACGGCCTGTTTCACTGGGGGCCGGTGGCGTGGGCGATTTATTTGGTACCGGCCACGGCGATTGCCTATTTTGCCCATGTACGCAATTCGCCGGTATTAAAAGTCAGTCAGGCTTTGATGCCGCTGTTGGGCGAAAAGCTGGTCAAAAGCCGTTGGGGCAAACTGATTGATATTTTCTTTGTCTTCGGCATGATTGGCGGCGGCGCAACCACTTTGGGTTTGGCTTCGCCGATGATTGGCGAGGGGCTGTCGGAGCTGTTCGGCTGGCAGAACACGCTGACGCTGCAACTGGCGGTGCTGCTGCTGACGACGATGCTGTTTGCTTACAGCGCGTATCAGGGTTTGCGCGGCGGCATTCAGTTTTTGTCCAATATCAATTTTTATCTGTCTATTATCTTTTTGATTTTTGTGCTGCTGGCCGGCCCGACCGTGTTTATTTTAAATGTGGGCTTGGAAAGCATGGGGCGCGCGCTGGGCAATATGCTGACGATGATGACGTGGATGGAATCGTTCGGCCATTTTGAACAGCACGGCTTTAAACACACGGATTTTCCGCGTGATTGGACGGTGTTTTATTGGGCGTGGTGGCTGGTGTTTGCGCCGACCATCGGTCTGTTTATCGCCAAAATTTCCAAAGGCCGCACCATTCGGCAAATGGTGGGCGGTTCGCTGTTTTTCGGTTCGCTGGGCTGCGCGGTGTTTTTTATTATTTTGGGCAACTACGGTTTGTGGCTGCAGCTTTCAGGCAGCCTGGACGTGGTGTCGGTGTTAAACAATCAAAGCGCCACCGCCGCGATTTTTGCCGTTTTAAACACGCTGCCGATGCCCAAGCTGGTTATCGTAACCTTTATTTTGCTGTCGGTTATGTTTACCGCCACCACTTTTGACAGCATTTCCTATATTCTGGCTTCGGTGGTGCAGCGCGAAGTGGATGACGAGCCGCACCGTTGGAACCGTCTGTTTTGGGCGTTTACGCTGTGTTTTATGCCGGCGGTGCTGATGTTTTTGGGCGATTTGTCCACCTTGCAAACCGCGTCTATTTTTGCCGGTGCGCCGCTGCTGGTGATTATGACCATGCTGATGCTGTCGCTGATTAAGGCCGCCAAATACGACCTGCACTACCAGCCCGATTATTCGCTGAAAACCATTCATATTGAAGAACTGCCCGACAATTCGCCTTGGGAACACGGCGAAACTTCGGGTGCGCCCGAAGGCTCGGTGCTGGCGCAGCAGGCGGAATACGAGGCCATCCGCCAAAGCCAGCAGGAAAATAATCAATAAAAACATCTGTTTTAAAAATTTTGCGGAAGCGGTATGATACCGTACCGTTGCCGCAAATATTTTCAGGCTGCCTGAAAGCCCGCCGTCGTGCTACAATCCGCGCCTTTTTAAGCAAGCAGGAGATGCCCGATGGCAGATAGCAATATGAAAGCCGCCGCCGAAGCGGATTTGGTGTATAAACTGGAAGACAAGCCCCCGTTTTTAAACTCGCTGGTAAGTGCCGTAACGCACCTGCTGGCGATTTTTGTTCCAATGGTTACCCCTGCGCTGATTGTCGGCAGCGCGCTGAAACTGCCGGTGGAAATGACCGCTTATCTGGTGTCGATGGCGATGGTGGCATCGGGCATCGGTACGTTTTTGCAGGTCAACCGTTTCGGGCCGGTCGGCTCGGGTATGCTGTCGATTCAGTCGGTTAATTTTTCCTTTGTCGGTGTGATGATTTCGCTGGGTTTATCCATGCGTAACGGCGGTTTGGACGAAAACGCGATGATTTCCACGCTGTTGGGCGTATCGTTTGCCGGTGCGTTTTTGGTGTGCGGGGCGGCGTGGGTGCTGCCGTATCTGAAACGGGTGATTACCCCCACCGTCAGCGGTGTGGTGGTGCTGCTGATTGGCTTGAGCCTGATTGATGTGGGCATTACCGACTTCGGCGGCGGTTTCGGCGCAAAAGGCACGGACGCTTTCGGTTCTTGGCAAAACATTGGTTTGGCTTCGTTTGTATTGGTGATTGTGCTGGTGTTTAACTGCCTGCGTAACCCGTTTTTACGCATGAGCGGCATTGCCGTGGGCTTGGTGGCCGGTTATATTGCCGCTTGGGTGATGGGCATGGTGGATTTTTCGCCTTTGCAAAACGCGCCGGTGTTTACTGTACCCGTGCCGTTTAAATACGGTTTTGCTTTTGACTGGGGTGCGTTTTTGGTGGCGGCCACCATTTATCTGTTAAGCGTGTTTGAAGCGGTGGGCGATTTAACCGCCACGGCAATGGTGTCGGCGCAGCCTTACGAGGGCGATGAATTTCAACGCCGTTTGCGCGGCGGCGTGTTTGCCGACGGCTTGGTGTCGGTGATTGCCACCGCTTTGGGTTCGCTGCCTTTAACTACGTTTGCCCAAAACAACGGCGTGATTCAAATGACGGGTGTGGCTTCGCGCCATGTGGGTAAATTTATTGCGGTGATTTTAGTGTTGGCGGGGCTGTTTCCCGTGGTCGGACGGGTATTTACCACCATTCCCGCGCCGGTATTGGGCGGGGCGATGGTGCTGATGTTCGGTCTGATTGCGATTGCGGGTGTACGGATTATTATGACCAACGGCATTAACCGCCGCGAAGCGGTGATTGCGGCTACGGCGGTGGGCATCGGCTTGGGCGTGGCGTTTGAACCGGAGGTATTTAAAATGCTGCCTGAAGTGTTCCGCAACGCGATTGCGGCAGGCGGCATTACCGCAGTATTACTGAATCTGATTCTGCCGCGCGATACGCAGGATAAGGCGGTGTATTTGAGTGATTAAGCGGCAGTTTGCTTGAATGGTAACGGCCGGTTTGTTTGGGAATCTGTTTTGCAGTTGGTAGAATGGTGGTTTTCAGGCAAATTGGCTGTTTTTTCATTTTATGAAGGAGTGAGTAATAATGAGAAAAGTCTTTGACAGTAGAAAATCTTGTTCTTTAAATGTTTTTTTGGAGTGGATTTTTCTTTTTGCTATTGTTTTTAGTATCTTATTGTTGTGTGAGTATGTGGTAGATACATTAGCAGCTGAAATCAATAAGGCTGAAACTGCAAGTATAGGTAATATAATCAATATATTTATTGCTGTTGGTACATTAATATCAGCGTTGGGATTAATATGGTTTAGCTATTTAACGTATAAAAATCAACAGAAT
>JAUNOT010000168.1 GCA_030537065.1 Conchiformibius sp. | reverse complement strand
GGGTATCCCGCCGCTGATGGGTTTTTACGCCAAATTTGCCGTATTAAAAGCCTTAATCAGCACCAATGCTTATGTTTGGGTCTTGCCTGTTGCCGTGTTTGCTGTGGTAATGTCGCTGGTGGGTGCGTTCTACTATCTGCGCGTGGTGAAAATCATGTATTTTGACGATAAAACCGATGATGCACCTGTGCAAGGCGATTCTACTGCCAAGCTGCTGTTGTCTGCCAATGCCTTGTTGTTGTTGCTGTGGGGTGTGATGCCCGAACAGCTGATGGGCTGGATTCGCGTGGCGGTGGCAAACGCAGGTTTGACTTTGGGTAGCTAGTTAAATCCTTTTAATCCGTCTGATTCAAACAGACTGTCCGAACAGGCTTTCGGGCAGTCTGTTTTCTTTGTTAAAATGCCCGATTCACTTGGAGATGCCCAATGACTGCCTCAATGTACACTTTATTGGCACTGGCTGTGTTCTTTGCCAATATTGGGTGTGTTTCCTGTGCGTGGGGGCAAAAAGCGTTTTCTCGTGCATTTGGGCGAATGGCTGTTGGGATTTGTGGTGTGTGGATTGTTGGCGCGACTGCTGGAAGCACGGGCGGGAACGGTACATCCGCAGGATTGGGAATTTTATGCGGTGGTGTTGTGCCTGTATGCCGTGTGTGCGTTTCCTGCGTTTGTGTGGCGTTATTTTTGGCATGGACGCAATCGCGAATAGGGTGTTGATTTTTTACTTGACTTATATTGGCTTTGCCCGTAGTATGGCTGTTTCCATTATTTTTTAAAAGGTTATTGAGATGTTGAAGCAAGTGGTAATGGGCGCGGTATGCGCTTTGGTTTTGGCTGCGTGCAGTAGCAGCGGTGGCAGCTCCTCTTCTGTATCCCACCATTCTTCTAATACAGGCAGTGGTAATGCGGCAAGCAAACCCAAGCCTGCACCTGTTGCTTCTACGGGAAAGCAATATGTGGTATTGGGTTCGGGTTCACATAATCTGACTTTCCCTGAAGCGGCAAAAATTCATAAAATCAGCGTAAATGGCAAAACCTTTGATTTGGCTGCTGCTAATTTTGGTGCAAATTTTAATGATGGTTGGAAAACATACGGTGGTGGCAACCGTATCGGTAAAGCTCCGCCTGCTGGTTTAAGTGAAGCCAGTGTGTGGACAGGTTCGCAAAATGCCACCGCAGGTGTGGTTACTGTGGCAGACAGCGGTCAGCGTTTTGGTTTCTTTAACGGTAAATTTACCGATGTAAAAACGCTGCCTACAGGTAAAGTAACCTATTCTGCTGATGTGGTTTCTACTCGTAGTGGTGGTATTAGATTTAGCAAATATGATATTCAGGCTGATTTTGCCACCAAAAAACTGACTGCCAATGTTGGTGACAACATTGCTTTGAACGCTGATATTAAAGGTAACCGTTTTGAATCGGCAGCCAATGCAGCCACTAAAGTGCAAGGTGGTTTTTTCGGTAACAAAGCCGCAGAAATCGCAGGTGTGTTCCAAAGCGGCGATGTGGTCGGTGCTTTTGGTGGTAAGAAAAAATAATCGCTTGTAAGTGATTCCGCCGCACGAATGGGTAATTCTCCCGTTTGTGCGGTATTTTGTTGCGCCGCCGATGGGGGGAATCGTGGTAAAATACCCCGTTTTTTTAAACTGTTTTGGAATTTGCCATGAGCAGCGCACACGACCATCAATTCGCTAAAGAAACCATTGCCGTCAGCCTTGAAGACGAAATGCGCCAGTCCTATCTGGACTATGCCATGAGCGTGATTGTCGGTCGTGCGCTGCCTGATGTGCGCGACGGTTTAAAACCTGTGCATCGGCGCGTGTTGTATGCGATGCACGAATTGAAAAACAACTGGAACAGTGCCTATAAAAAATCTGCGCGTGTGGTCGGCGATGTGATTGGTAAATACCACCCCCACGGCGATACCGCTG
>JAUNOT010000071.1 GCA_030537065.1 Conchiformibius sp. | reverse complement strand
CAAGTGGAGTCAAACTAATCTATTTGAAGAAAAGCAAAATGATACTGCGGATATTGTACAAATAGATAATGGTGTTTATGAGTTGCTTGATGTAAAAACACGTAATATCAGCAAAAAAGCTCAAGCTCCCAATATTATTTCGGCTTATAAACTAGCACAGGTATGTGCCAAAATGTTGGATAATGAAGAATTTGATGTTTTTTCTATCAATTATCTGGAGGTGGATTGGAGGCTGCAAAATAACCAACTAATCTGCCAAGATTTGCATTATTCAGAATTATTTAAAGCTAATCCAGCTAGTTTATATATCAATTGGGCAGCAGCTATGCAGATTCAGTTTCATGTTTGTGATTTAGACCAAAATTTTACCTTAAGCCGAAAAGATTGGACAAAACAATATTTATATCATTTTGTTAACCAAGCAAAGCGTAGAGCAAATGATATGATTGATAAATTTGTTAAACCGTTTGAAGTATATCTTTAACTAGAACCAGTTTTCAGGCAGCCTGAAACTCTTTTTACAACCTAATTTTAAAACACAAGGAAACACATTATGGCTTACAGCGATAAAGTTATTGACCACTACGAAAACCCCCGCAATGTCGGTTCGTTTAACAAAGACGACAGCGATGTTGGCACGGGCATGGTAGGCGCACCTGCCTGCGGCGACGTAATGAAACTGCAAATCAAGGTAAACGAACAAGGCGTGATTGAAGACGCCAAGTTTAAAACCTACGGTTGCGGTTCGGCGATTGCCTCTTCCAGCCTGATTACCGAAATGGTAAAAGGCAAAAGCTTGGAAGAAGCCTTGGCAATCAAAAACGCCGATATTGCCGAAGAATTGGAATTGCCACCCGTAAAAGTTCACTGCTCGATTTTGGCAGAAGATGCGGTAAAAGCGGCGATTGCCGATTACCGTCAGAAACAACAGGCAGCCGCCTAATCCCCAACCGTTCGGGCTGTCTGAAACAGGCAGCCCGAATCATCATAAAAGGCAGATTAAAGATGATTACTCTCACCGAAAAAGCCGCCGAACATGTCCGCAATTTTCTTGCCAAACGCGGCAAAGGCGAAGGCATCCGCTTGGGCGTTAAAACCAGCGGTTGTTCGGGCATGGCGTATCAGTTGGAATTTGTGGACGAAGTTCAGCCCGAAGACCAAGTGTTTGAACATTACGGCGTAAAAGTGTTTGTTGACCCAAAGAGTCTGGTGTATTTGGACGGCACGCGCTTGGATTACACCAAAGAAGGTTTGCAGGAAGGCTTTAAGTTTGACAACCCGAATGTAAAAGACGAATGCGGTTGCGGCGAAAGTTTCCACGTTTGACTGCGGCGCAGGCTGCCTGAAACGGCGGTATCGGGCAAATTGCTATATAATCCGCCCCCGTTATTGACCCGATTTTTAAACAAAGCATGATGTCCGTACCCGTTTTCCTACGTTTGGGGGCTGCTTGGACTTTGGCGTTGCTGCTGGCCGCCTGTGCCGATGCGCCCACTTCCAAAACCTATGTCTGCCGCACGCTGGCTTCCAATCAATACTGCGTACAATCGGGCGATTCGCTCAGCCGTATCGCCCAACGTTTCCGTGTGGAAGTCAGCCAGCTTAAGGCTTGGAACAATCTGCACAACGACAATATCCGTCCCGGCCAAACACTAACCGTCGCCCGCAAAGGCACAGTAGCCGCACCGGTAGCCAAGGCGCGACCGAGTGCCGCACCCGCCCCGAAAACACAAAATACTTCTGCACCGAGCGGCGGCTTTGCCCTGCAATATCCGGTGCGCGGCGATGTGGTCGTCCCCTACGGCGGCAGCAATAAAGGCATTGATATTGCCGCACCGCGCGGCACTTTGGTGCATGCGGCGGCAGACGGTACGGTTATTTATTCGGGCAGCAGTGTGCGCGGCTACGGCAACCTGCTGCTGATACGCCATAACGACAGCGTGATTACCGCTTATGCCAATAATGAAAACCTGCTGGTTCCCGATAAAGCGGCCGTGCGCGCCGGACAAATTGTCGCTTCCGTGGGCGACAGCGGCCGCACAGACGGCCGTACCGCCCTACATTTTGAAGTGCGGGTAAACGGCAAACACGTTAATCCCGGCCTGTATTTGCGTTAATGTTTCAGGCAGCCTGAAAACCGATTGGAAAGAAAATCTGATGATTACCGTCAATACCCTGAAACAAATGAAAAGCCAAGGCGAAAAAATCGCCATGCTCACCTGCTACGAAGCCGGTTTTTCCGCGCTGATGAACAAGGCGGGCGTTGATATTCTACTGGTCGGCGACACGCTCGGCATGGTGGTGCAAGGGCGGGACTCCACCCTGCCAGTGACACTGGCCGATATGTGTTACCACACCGCCGCCGTGGCACGCGGCAATGAACGCGCCTTAATTTTGGCCGATATGCCTTTCGGCAGCTATCAGCAGGGCAAAGAACAGGCTTTTGCTTCGGCGGCGCAACTGATGGCGGCCGGTGCGCATATGGTCAAACTGGAAGGCGGCGCACTGATGGCGGAAACGGTAGAGTTTCTGCAACTGCGCGGCATTCCCGTCTGCGCCCATATCGGCTTGACCCCGCAGTCGGTTCACGCTTTCGGCGGTTATAAAGTACAGGGCAAGGGCGATGCCGCCGCGCAAGCGTTAATCAACGACGCCCGCGCCCATGAGGCGGCCGGTGCGGCTATGGTGTTGATGGAGTGCGTACCGGCGGTATTGGGTGAGGAAATCACCCGTATGCTGGCTTGTCCGACCATCGGCATCGGTGCCGGTGCCGGTTGTGACGGGCAGGTATTGGTGATGCACGACCTGCTCGGAATTTATCACGGCCGCAGCCCGAAGTTTTCTAAAAACTTTATGGACGGACAACCGTCTATTCTGGCGGCGTTTGAAACCTATGTGCAGGATGTGAAGGCGGGGCGTTTTCCCACCGCAGAACACAGTTTTCGTGCTTAAATAAACATTCAGGCAGCCTGAAACCGTTTTCAGGCTGCCTGAAATTTTTTATCTATCCAAACCGACCAACTCGTCCGCCCACAAGTTTTCCACATTTTCGCGGCGGCGGATAAGTTTGGCCGTACCACCGTCCACCCACACTTCCGCCGCACGCGGACGGCTGTTGTAATTGCTGGCCATGGAAGCGGCATACGCCCCTGCCCCACGCACCGCCAACACATCGCCCGCCGCCGCTGCAATCGCACGGTCTTGCGCCAAAAAGTCGCCCGTTTCACACACGGGGCCGACAATATCCGCCACAAACGGCGCATCCGTATTGCCGCTTACATTGTCAATCTGATGAAACGCGCCGTATAACGCAGGGCGCAACAAATCGTTCATGGCGGCATCGGTAATCACAAAATCCTTGCCGTCGCCGTGTTTCACATATTCCACCCGCGTCAGCAAAACGCCGGCATTGCCGACCAAGCTGCGGCCGGGTTCCAACACCAGTTCCAGCTTGCGGCTGCCCAGCAAACGGCGCACTTCCGCCGCATACGCCGCCACGTCGGGCATGGTGTCGCCCTGTTCATAGACAATACCGATACCGCCGCCCAAGTCAATATGCTGCAAAGCCATGCCCTGCTCCGTCAAACGGTCAATCAAGGGCAACAGCCGTTCGCAGGCTTCCACCATCGGCGCCAAATTTAACAACTGCGAACCGATATGGCAGTCAATGCCGACCACGCGGATATGCGGCAGCGAAGCGGCATAACGGTAGGCTTCTTCCGCCTGATGCATGGGAATGCCGAATTTATTGGCTTTCAAACCGGTGGAAATATACGGATGCGTTTGCGCGTCCACATCGGGGTTAATCCGCAGCGACACGGGAGCAGGCAGCCCGCATTCGGCCGCCACTTCGTTAATCCGCGCCAATTCGGGCAGGCTTTCGGCATTAAAACATTTGATGCCGCTTTGTAGGGCAAAACGGATTTCGTCGCGGCTTTTGCCCACACCGGAAAACACGGTTTTGGCAGGGTCGCCGCCTGCCGCCAACACCCGCGCCAGTTCGCCGCCGGAAACAATATCAAAACCGCAGCCGCGTTCGGCAAAATGGCGCAAAATGCTTAAATTGCTGTTGGCTTTCAGCGCGTAACAAATCAAGGCGTTATCGCCGAAAGCGTGGCGGTACACGTCCAAAGCAGCATCTAAAGCAGCGCGGCTGTACACATAAAGCGGCGTGCCGAAACGCTCGGCCAATTCGGTGTAGGGCAAGTTTTCACAGTTCATTGCGGATTTTCCTTATTCTCGGACGGCGTGATGCCGGTTTGAATCACGCCGAAGCGGTTTTTATCGTCTTGTTTGGGCAGATACAGGTCGCCTTTGTAGCCGCAGGCGGCCAGCAGCAACAGCAGGGGCAGGATTTTATACATGGTTTTGGGCATGGAAAAATAAGGGGCGGATTGTAAACCAGTTTTACGGGCTTTGCACGGCGGCATCAATAAAATAGTTTTAATACTCTAAAAAATCAAGCCCTAACTGTTTCAGGCAGCCTGAAAACGCCGCCGCCGCTTTTGCCGAAAATAGTCGGTTTACGCGAATTTAAGCTCCGTTTCCGATATTTTGCTGGACTTTTCCCTGCCGCTTCGCCAAAATCGCGCTTTCGCCTGCGCCTTTACTTTTACTGACCGACGGCAGGCAGTTTTCAGCAATTTAACCCCGTTTGCGGCCGCCGCCGCGCCGTTTTCAGGCAGCCTGCGCCGTGCCGCACGTCTCAAGGACCTTATTCATGGACTTACGCAAACTTAAAAAACTGATTGATTTAGTAGAAGAATCCGGCATTGCCGAGATTGAAGTAACCGAAGGCGAAGAAAAGGTACGCATTACCCGTGCCGTCGCCGCGCCTGCTGCGCCCGCGCATACGGTTTATGCCGCCGTGCCTGCACCTGCACCCGTTCAGGCAGCCGCGCCTGCCGCTGCACCTGTGGCGGCTGCTTCTGCGCCCGCCGCGCCTGCTGCGCGTGATTTGTCTGCCGCGCAAAAATCGCCGATGGTCGGCACATTTTACCGTGCGCCCAGCCCGTCTTCGCCCGCATTTGTGGAAGTGGGACAAACCGTTAAGGCTGGCGACACGCTGTGCATTATTGAAGCCATGAAATTGATGAATGAAATTGAAGCCGAAAAATCAGGCGTGATTAAAGAAATTTTGGTGGAAAACGGTCAGCCTGTGGAATTTGGCGAACCTTTGTTTATTATTGAATAATACGTTTCAGGCTGCCTGAACATTCATAACCCATAAAATAAGGAAACAAGATGAACATTCAAAATCCGCAAATTCAATCATACGATTTTCTGCGTGGAATGTATGATGACGGCTATTTTCCCAATTTTTTGGTGGATAAATGCAAAGCTATTTTTTTGAATGTGTGCCAACGCATTGAACAAGAACAACCCGACAATTTAGACGCGCTGTATGCCATTACGCACGAAGCCACCGAGCAACTCAATGAATTGCAAGATGAATTTGATGAAAATGACAGCGAAATTGAAACGGTTGCGCGTGATTGTTTTGGCGAAACCATGGAATTTATTGCCCAAGCTTATGGTTTTGATGACGCAGATGGTGAAGAATTGATTGCCCCGCGTGATTGGTAAAATTATTTTTCAGGCTGCCTGAAAAGAAATTTATTTAGTAAAATCAAAGGATAATTTATGTTAAATAAGTTAAAAATCGGCACATTATTATTGCTGACATTAACGGCTTGTTCGCCCAATTCTGTTCATTCGGTAACGTCTAATCCGCAGCCTGCTAGTGCGCCTGTGCAACAATCAGCCACACAAGCCACCTTTCAACAGGCTTTGGCGAATTTGGAACAGCAATATCAAGCCCGAATTGGCGTTTATGTATGGGATACAGAAACGGGACATTCTTTGTCTTATCGTGCAGATGAACGCTTTGCTTATGCGTCCACTTTCAAGGCGTTGTTGGCTGGGGCGGTATTGCAATCACTGCCTGAAAAAGATTTAAATCGTACCATTTCATATAGCCAAAAAGATTTGGTTAGTTATTCTCCCGAAACCCAAAAATACGTTGGCAAAGGCATGACGATTGCCCAATTATGCGAAGCAGCCGTGCGGTTTAGCGACAACAGCGCGGCCAATTTGTTGCTCAAAGAATTGGGTGGCGTGGAACAATATCAACGTATTTTGCGACAATTAGGCGATAACGTAACCCATGCCAATCGGCTAGAACCTGATTTAAATCAAGCCAAACCCAACGATATTCGTGATACGAGTACACCCAAACAAATGGCGATGAATTTAAATGCGTATTTATTGGGCAACACATTAAGCGAATCGCAAAAAGCGATTTTGTGGAATTGGCTGGACAATAACGCAACAGGCAATCCATTGATTCGCGCTGCTACGCCAACGTCGTGGAAAGTGTACGATAAAAGCGCGGCGGGTAAATATGGTGTACGCAATGATATTGCGGTGGTTACAATACCCAATCGCAAACCGATTGTGATGGCAATCATGAGTACGCAATTTACCGAAGAAGCCAAATTCAACAATAAATTAGTAGAAGATGCAGCAAAGCAAGTATTTCATACTTTACAGCTCAACTAACAAATTCATTTTGTTAGAAAAAGTGAAAATTTAGGAAAACACCATGTTAAATAAAGTGTTAATCGCCAATCGTGGCGAAATTGCCTTGCGTGTCTTACGCGCGTGTCGCGAAATGGGCATTGCAACGGTGGCGGTGCATTCCGAAGCCGACCGCGACAGCTTGCACGTCAAATTGGCAGACGAAAGCGTGTGCATTGGCCCTGCGCCCTCGCCGCAAAGTTATCTGTATATTCCCGCGCTGATTGCCGCCGCCGAAGTGACGGGTGCAGACGCGATTCACCCTGGTTACGGCTTTTTGGCGGAAAACGCCAGCTTTGCCGAACAGGTGGAACAATCGGGCTTTACCTTTATCGGTCCGCGCGCCGACACCATCCGTTTGATGGGCGACAAGGTTTCCGCCAAAAAAGCCATGATTGAAGCGGGCGTGCCTTGTGTGCCAGGCTCAGACGGCGCATTGCCCGACAATCCCGATGAAATCCTGAAAATTGCCGATAAAGTCGGTTTTCCCGTGATTATCAAGGCTTCGGGCGGCGGTGGCGGACGCGGTATGCGCGTGGTGGAAAAGAAAGCCGATTTGCTCAAAGCCGTGGAAATGACCAAAGCCGAAGCCGAAGCCGCTTTTGGCAACCCCATGGTTTATATGGAACGTTTTTTGCAAAAACCGCGCCATATTGAAATTCAGGTGTTGGCAGACGAACACGGCAACGCTATTTATTTGGGCGAGCGCGATTGTTCCATGCAGCGCCGTCACCAAAAAATCATTGAAGAAGCCCCTGCGCCCTTTATTACCGAAGAAGAACGCCGCCGCATCGGCGAATCCTGCGCCGCCGCCTGCCGCCGTATCCGCTACCGTGGCGCAGGCACATTTGAATTTTTGTATGAAGACGGCGAATTTTTCTTTATTGAAATGAACACGCGTGTGCAAGTAGAACACCCGATTACCGAGCTGGTAACGGGCGTGGACATTGTGCAGGAACAACTGCGCGTGGCGGCGGGTATGCCCTTATCGTATCGTCAGGAAGACATTGTTTTACAAGGTCATGCGTTTGAATGCCGCATCAATGCCGAAGACCCGTATAACTTTATTCCCAGCCCTGGTACGATTGAATCCTGCCATTTACCAGGGGGATTCGGTGTGCGCGTGGACAGCCATATTTATCAGGGCTACCGCATTCCGCCGAACTACGACAGCTTAATCGGCAAAATCTGCGTACACGGGCAAGACCGCGCCCAAGCCGTTGCCAAAATGCGTGTTGCCATGGACGAATTGGCGATTACGGGCATTAAAACCAATGCCGCGTTGCACCGCGATTTGTTCCGCGACCCCGATTTTGTACACGGCGGCGTCAGCATTCATTATTTGGAACATTGGCTGGAAGAACGTAAAGCGCGTTTGCAGCAGGAAAAATAAAAAACAGGCTGCCTGAAACGGAAAAACCACTTTCAGGCAGCCTGTTTTAAGAAGAAAATCAATCCAATTCGCGGATATCTCGCCAACCGTCATTGGTTTTTACCAAGGTGGCGCTGCGCTCGGCGGTGTGTTTCAGCTCTTCCAGCGTTTTATCCGACTTCAACAGGCTCTTGGCCCATTTTTCCGGCACAATGCGGGCGGTATAGTTCACTTGGGTAACGGTGTAGCCACGATGCGGTGTCGGTTCGGTAAAGTAATTGATTTTTTCCACTTTGCTGCTGCCGACACACAAAATGGCACCGTGATGGCCGATACGGATATGTTCCTTACCCGAATCGGTCAGGCTGTACACCAAACGGCGCACGGCTTCTTTGCCTTCGCCGGTTTTTTCTTCTTTTTCTTCCTGATACAGGCCGGCACGCACCAGCTGTTCCATTTGTTTCACCGCTTCGGCATTGGCACGGCCGCCTTCGGCGGTACGTTTCAGCAATTTGATTTCCGGCGCACCCAATACGGCAGGTGTGGCACCGCTTTCGGTATGCTCCACATTCAGGCGGTAGGGTACGCAAATCCGGTTAAAACGGGCGGCATCGTCAATCGCCTGCTGCATCTGCGCTTCAGGGCCGTCGTCTTTTCCGCAGGCGCTCAAAGCCAAAGCCGCCGCACCCAAGATAAGGATTTTTTTCATCGTTTATTCCTTTTCATTCAATCTAAAACCCCGCCGGACGGCGGGAAAATCAGGCAACCGCGCAGACCCTGCCTGCCGGTTGGAGCCGTGCAAAAAGCGAGAGAATAGCCCCAAATGCCGATTCAGACAAGACAAAAATCCGCCGATTCCGTACAATCTCCGTACGGGTTGGCAAGAAGGAAAATAAAATGACTGTTTTATATGGTATTCCCAACTGTGCGAGCGTAAAAAAGGCACGGGTATGGCTGGACGGCCAGCATACCGCCTACCGCTTTAACGATTTTAAGAAAAGCCCGCCCGATGCGGCATTGATTGAAAGCTGGCTGGAGCAACTGCCTTTAGATACCCTGCTTAACCGGCGCGGCACCACTTGGCGCAAGCTGACCCCCGAACAGCAGGCAGCCTGCGCGCAAACAGCCGAAGCGGTGGCGCTGATGGCGGCACAGCCTTCGCTGATTAAACGACCGGTGCTGGTGCATCAGGGAAAAGTTTATTGCGGTTTTGATGCCGATTTGTACCGGCAGCTTTTTCAGGCTGCCTGAAAGTCGCACCATGCCATCTGCCCGCCCTACCCTGTTTATTGCCGATTTGCATCTGTCGGACGACACGCCCGATTTAAACGCCCTGTTCTGCCGCTTTTTAAAGCAGCAGGACGGCCATGCGGCCGCCCTGTATATACTCGGCGACTTTTTTGATGCTTGGACCGGCGATGACGACGACAGCCGCACCGCCCGCGATGTGGCCGCCGCCTTAAAACATTTCAGCCGCTGCACACCCGTTTACTTTATCTGCGGCAACCGCGATTTCCTGCTCGGCCGCCGTTATGCTGCCCGTGCCGGTTTTACCCTGCTGCCGTCCGGCTGCGAAGTGCGCCTGCACGGCAAAAGCTGGCTGCTCAGCCACGGCGATGAAATGTGTACAACCGACCGCAGCTATCAGCGTTACCGCAAAATTGTCGGCAACCAATTGTTACAAAAATTATTTTTACTGCTTCCCTTTGCCTGCCGCCGCCGCCTTGCCGCCAAACTGCGCCATGCCAGCCGCCGCAAGCAGCAACACCGCTACACCCCCGCCGATGTCAGCGAACAAGGCGTTCGCCATGCCCTAAACGGCCACCGCGCCGTGTGCGGCATTATTCACGGCCACACCCACCGTCCTGCCGTCCACCAACACGACAACGGCGCAAACGGCCGCATTATCCGCTACGTCCTACCCGATTGGCATCACGGCACCGGCGGCTATTTGGCCGTTTCTGCTGACGGCGAGCAGTTTTTCCGCCTGCCTGACAACACCCCTTTCAACCCTTAAATACCCACACACCCATGCCCCATCCCTACCGACAAAAATACCTGCGCCGTGCCGCCCTGCCTGAAGTGGGCATTTCCGAACAAGACAATATCCGTTCCCTGCACTTGGGCACGCCCACCATACAAAGTTCCATGAATTTGGACAATCCGTCCGAATTGGTGCTGTCTTACAGCCGCGCCATGATGGCATGGCTGCTGTTTTATCCAAACACGCCCACACACATCACCCAAATCGGCTTGGGCGGCGGCTCGTTTGCACGTTGGATTGCCGCCCATCTGCCCGATACCCGCCAAACGGCCGCCGACATCAATCCGCAGGTTATCCGCATTGCCCGCGCCCTGTTCCAACTGCCGCCCGAAAACGAATATTTTGAGATTTTGGAAGCAGACGGCGCCGAATACGTCAAAACCGTGCGTCAAGGCACGGATATTATCCTGACAGACGGCTTTGACGGCGAACAGATTGCCGATGCGCTGGTGTCGGAAACCTTTTTCCAAGACTGCCGCCGTGCCTTAAGCGAAAACGGCATTTTCGTCAGCAACTGGTGGCAGGGCGACAAACGCTATCCGCACTTTTTGGAACGGCTGCGCGGCGTGTTTGACGGCCGTGTTTTGGCCATACCCGCCGAAAGCCACGGTAATGCCGCCGTTTTGGCATTCCGGCGCACCCCGCAGGCGGACTTTGAACATCTGAAAAAGCAGGCTGCCAAGCTGTCGGCACAATACGGCTTGGATTTCAACCGTATGTTGGCCGATGCCAAAGCCAATAATCCGCATAACGGGCGTTATTGGCGTTTTGACCCATAAGTATGGATAATCATACAAGCAAGATAAAGCTTCGATTTAAAATTAACGTGAGTTCGGGATAAGAATCCCATAAACATTAAAGGGCAAACGTGTTAA
>JAUNOT010000070.1 GCA_030537065.1 Conchiformibius sp. | reverse complement strand
AAAAAATTAGTTAAGGGAAGTTTAGCCTAGTTATCTAGGACAGCCCCAAATATTTTTTTGTACGCGAATATTGTGATAAAGAAAATACAATACCATTAAAATCAAATATATTAATAGCCAACAGTTCGGATTTTTATAATGTAAAAATTTATGCCGATATCCGATACCGCCAAGCAAAAATTATATTTGAAGAGAAAGATATAGCCCTATATACCATCAATCTGCAAAGACAAATTTCTTTTGATAAAATCAATTGGTTAAATTTATATAAGAAACAAACCGTACAACTAAAAAATTTAGAATTTTGTGATTTCAATATCACCCGATTGATTGGATTGTAAGCCGTCGCCGCAAAGGCAGTGTAATACTGGAAAAGAACGGTCAGCAGGAAAACCATACGGTGAGGCTAAATTGCCGTATGGGAGATAAAGCACTTTAACCATTAGGGTGGCTGTCATGCTTATTGCCTATATTGATTTGGAAACCGACCGCGATAAACACCAAATCCGCGACATCGGTGCGGTTTGCGGCAACCATCAACTGCACAGCCGCAACCTTGCCGAATTATTGCCCACGATTCGCACTGCCGACTATATTTGTGGGCATAATTTCTTGGCGCATGATTATGCCTATATTCGTGCCGAATTGGAACAAATCAATAAAAATCAAAATCATATTATTGATACCCTGTTGCTGTCGCCCTTGCTGTTTCCTGCACGACCCTATCACGCGTTGAATAAAGATTACAAAACCGCATTTGCCGAATCCAATAATCCGCTTACCGATTGCCTGATTACGCGCGATTTATTGGAAAGCGAACAAGAGGCATTTTTCAGGCTGCCTGAAAATCTACAAACGATTTTTTACAGCTTGCTTGGGCAAACCGATGGTTTTGCCGCATTTTTCCGTGCCATTGGTTTTCAGGCGGCGTGTGAAAACCTAATGGGCTTGATTCAAAACACATTTAATCATCTGATTTGCGCCCACGCGCCGCTTGCCGAGTGGATGGCTCAATCCCCCACCGCCTTGGCTTATGCCTTGAGTCTAATTTATTGTCAGCAACGTCATGCCATTACCCCATCATGGTTGCTGCATCAACATCCCGAAGTTGAGCAGATTGTGACGCAACTGTGCGCCACACCTTGTGAAGCCACTTGCCATTATTGTCAGCAACATCTCGATATTGTTCACAATTTAAAAAAATATTTTGGCTATTCTGGTTTTCGTGAATACGATGGCAAACCACTGCAAGCGCAAGCCGCTCAAGCCGCCGTGTTGCAACAATCATTATTGGCGGTTTTTCCCACAGGCGGGGGCAAATCCATTACGTTTCAAATTCCCGCGCTGATGGCAGGCGAATACGCCAAAGCCCTAACCGTGATTATTTCCCCCTTGCAGTCGCTGATGAAAGACCAAGTGGACAATTTGATGCAACGCGACATTACCGAAGCCGTCACCATCAATGGTTTGCTTGACCCGATTGAACGGCAAAAAGCCTTGGAGCGAGTGGCGGACGGTTCTGCCAGCCTGTTGTATATCGCGCCCGAAAGCCTGCGTTCGCGCACCATTGAACGGCTGTTGCTGGGGCGGAACATCGCCCGTTTTGTGATTGACGAAGCGCATTGCTTTTCAGCGTGGGGTCAAGATTTTCGTGTGGATTATCTGTATATTGGCGAATTTATCCGCCGTATTCAGCAACAAAAGCAGTTAGCGCACCCCATTCCCGTATCGTGTTTTACCGCCACCGCCAAACCACAGGTAATTGACGATATTAAACATTATTTTCAAGCAGAATTAAATCTGGATTTGGCACTGTTTACGGCAAAAGTTGCCCGAAAAAATTTAAGCTATCAGGTTTTACCACAAAAAAATGATGAAGAACGCTACCAAACTTTGCGCCAACTGATTCAGCAGCATCATTGCCCTACCATTGTTTACGTTTCGCGGACGCGAAAAACCGAAGACGTTGCCGAACAATTATGCGCCGATGGTTTTACCGCTTTGCCTTATCACGGCAAAATGGACAAAGAAGTTAAAATTTTTAATCAAAATGAATTTATTAGCGGCAATGTGCAGATTATGGTGGCGACTTCTGCATTTGGCATGGGCGTGGATAAAAAAGATGTTGGCTTGGTGGTGCATTATCAAATTTCTGATTCTTTAGAAAATTATGTTCAGGAAGCAGGACGGGCAGGGCGTGACGAGCAGATTCAGGCAGCTTGTTATGTGCTGTTTCAAGCCGAAGATTTGGATAAGCACTTTATTTTATTGAATCAAACCAAAATCGCCCAAAAAGAAATCAACCAAATTTGGAAAGCCGTTAAAGATTTATGTGGCAAACGCAGCCAAATCGCCGAATCTGCCTTAAATATTGCGCGGCAAGCGGGTTGGCACGACGAACACGTTGATGAAATTGAAACCCGTGTGACCACCGCCATCGCCGCTTTGGAACAGGCAGGCTATGTTAAGCGTGGGCAAAATATGCCGCGTGTGTATGCCAACAGCATTTTGGCAAAGAATGCCGCCGAAGCCATTGAAAAAATTGAACAGTCCACCCTTATCCACCCCGACCAGAAAAACAATGCGGTGCGGATTATCAAAAAATTGTTTTCCCAACGCAGCCAAATCCGCGCCACAGACGAAGAAGCCGAATCACGTTTAGACTATATGGCAGACGTTTTGGGACTAAAAACCGAAAACGTGGTCAAAATTGTGTCGTGGCTGCGCCAAGAAGGCGTGTTGGCAGACCAACAAGATTTACGCGCGTTTATCCGCACCAATCGCCGTGCCAACGATATTCTACTCACCCAATTAGAAAATTTTGCTCAATTAGAACAAGCCTTATTGGCAAAACTGGGGCAAGAGGGCGCACTCACAGGCTCGCTTAAATCTCTTAACCAAGCATTTTCAGACAGTTTGAAATTTGTTAATCCCAAAATAATCAAATCATTACTTAATTTCTGGAAAACAAAGAATTGGCTGGCACGCACCGAAAATGCCCACGATGAAATCGCTTTAAGCTTGAAACTGCCTGCCCAAGATGCAGCCAAATGGATTAAGCGCAAACTGGTTTTGGCGCAATTTGTGATGCGCCATTTATACAGCTTATTGCAAGAACAAACCGAAGATAGCGATGAAAAACAAGATTTTGCTTATTTGGAATTTTCGGTAGGCGAATTGCAAACCGCATTTAAGCAGCAAAACCAACTATTGGGACAAACCGTTACTTTAGACGAATTGGAAGACACGCTGTTTTATCTGCTGCGTATGGATTTATTGAAAATTGAAGGCGGTTTTTTGGTGGTGTATCAACGCTTAAATGTAGAACGCCTGATATTGGACAACCGCAAACAGTACACCAAAGACGATTACAGCCAACTGGCGCGTTATTATCAAACGCGGCAAGAGCAAATTCATATTGTTGGCAAATATGCCAAAACCATGATTGATGATGTTCAGGCTGCTTTAAATTTAGTCAATGATTATTTCAGCTTGGAATACCGCCAATTCTTACGCCAATATTTCCCCAAAAACGAAGCCGATTCGCTTAAGCGCAATATGACTGACGAGCGTTTCCAGCAATGGTTTGGCAATTTGTCGCCCATGCAATCGCAGATTATTTTGGATAATCAAAGCCAATATATTGTGGTGTTTGCCGCCCCTGGTAGTGGCAAAACGCGCGTATTGGTGCATAAACTCGCCTCTTTGTATCAACTGGAAGATGCCAAACACGAACAACTGCTGATGCTGACCTTTTCACGGGCAGCAGCGTATGAATTTAAATCGCGCCTGTTTGAACTGATTGGCAATGCGGCGGCGCGGGTGGAAATCAAAACATTTCATTCTTATTGCTTTGATTTATTGGGAAGAGTGGGCGATTTGGCACAATCTGACGATGTGATTGCCCAAGCTGTTGCCAAAATTCGGGCAGGCGAAGTAGAAAGCAATCGGATTGCCAAACTGGTTTTGGTGCTGGACGAAGCACAAGACATCAACGCCATGCAGTTTGAATTGGTCAAAACCCTGATGGCGCACAACGAAGAAATGCGCGTGATTGCCGTGGGCGACGACGACCAAACCATTTACACCTTTATGGGTGCCAGCCCCGATTATATGCGCCAACTATTAAACGATTTTGGCGCGCGCAAATATGAATTAAGCGAAAACTACCGCAGTCAAACCCATATTGTGCATTTTTGTAATCGCTTTGCCGAACACATTTCGCAGCGTTTAAAAACCCATGCCGTTTCGGCGGTGCAAACCGAAACGGGCAAGGTGGATTATGTTGCCTTTTCAGGCTGTGTGCTGCCCGATTTGCTGCAACGGGTTCAGGCAGCGCAAGGGCGCACGGCTGCCGTTTTAACCCAAACCAACGAAGAAGCCATTTGGCTGTCGGGACAACTGCGTCAAGCAGGCATTGCCTGCAAATTGGTGCAAACCAATGATGGCTTTAAAGTTGGCGATTTACTGGAAGTGCGTATTTTTGAGCATTATTTAAATTTACATGGACAGGCGCGAATTGACGAAGACGACTGGCAAAATGCCAAATCCAAAACACAGCGTTATCTTGCGCGAAGCACTCACTTACCCTTATTAAACAATTTATGGCAAAGTTTTGAGCATTCGCATCCCCAATTAAAATATGTTTCCGATTGGCAAATTTTTATACAGGAATCCAAGCTGGAAGATTTTTACCGCACCGACAATCAAATGGTGTTTGTGTCCACCATTCACAAAGCCAAAGGGCGCGAATACGATGATGTGTTTGTGTATTTAAATCGTGTGCGGCTGCAAGATGATAATGATAAAAGACTGTTATATGTGGCGTTTTCACGCGCAAAAGCCAATTTGACGGTTTTTTCGGATTCGCCCGCTTTGCAGGCTTTGTGTACAGATGCCACGCAACACGTTTATCACGGCGCACCACAAGTGCAAGCACAGGAATTAGTATTGTATTTAACGCATAGAAATGTGAATTTGGGGTGTTTTGAAGAGGATGCTGATGCCGTGCGTTGTTTGCAATCTGGCGATATTTTATCTGCCAATATCAATGGCTGTTTTGATGGCATGGGGCGCAGAACGGTTTTATTTGCCAAAAGATTCCACGATACATTGAAGCAACATCATGAAAAAGGCTACCGCATCAGGCGTGCCGAAGTGAATTTTGTGGTGATGTGGCGCAATCCAGATACAGGCAAAGAAAGCCGTATTGTGTTGCCAATTGTGTATTTGTATCGCAACGACAATACAGCTTTGCCAATGCCTTGATGTATTGGGTGTTGTGGCTTGGGTTTATGAAGTGCTTTTACCGCTTTTGCTGATGGCATCTGCCATTTTTTCCAGCAGTTTTTCGGTTAATTTATCCACGCCGCTGCCTGTGTCGTTGTCTTTATTGTCGGTGGGGGCGGCGGTAAAATTATGCTGCAACAGTTTGGTGCGGATTTGGCTAAAGGTTTCCTGCACATATTCGGCGGATTTGTCGGGGTCGTTTAAATGGGCGGCGGCGTGCTGGGAAGCCTTGAGCAAACCGCTATACAATTCAATTTGCTGCTTAACGGCGGCAAAATGGCGCACTTCGTCCAGCAGTTTTTTCTGATGGCGCAGCAGGGTGGTTGCCAAAACCAGAATAATCAGCACGGGAAAGGAATAAACGGCAAACGACCAATCTAATGGTTTGTTTATATCTCCCTGTGGACTGAACCAATATTTTTCTAAAAAACGGTAGATTAAATAACCGTCTGCCAAAATTAACAATCCGCCTGCATAGCCGAAAAAGGCAGCTGCCAGTCCGTGTTTTTTGATTTGCTGGTCGGCGCTGTCTTTAAAGGTTTCCGCAAGGGCTTTTTGGGCTTCGTCAATTTGATTGGATAAGATTTTATTTTTCTGCTCCAATTCTTTTTCTAATTTGTTCAAACGGTTTTCAATATCCCCCTTGGCTTTTTCGGCTTGAGCCAATTTATCTTCTAAATGGGAAATGTTTTCAGCATCCTGCCCGCCAGCCTGTTCCGATGCTTTGGCTGCTGCCAATTCTGCTTTCAGTTGCTCAATTTCTTGATTTTGCTGTTGCAGTTTTTGGGAAAGCTTGTCTGTGAGGATTGTGTTGATACCGATTGCGTACTGCCAATTTTGGGCAACGGTAATATCTGTATTATCAAGGTCTGTCCACTCAATGTTTGCTCTCCCAAGGTCTGCCCCAGAAAGGTTTACCCTAAAAAGGATTGCTCCACTAAGGTTTGCACCTGAAAGGTTTGCTTCCTCAAGGCTTTCCCCCGAAAGAATTATTCCACGAAGGTCTGCCCCAGAAAGGTTTACCCTAAAAAGGATTGCTCCCTCAAGGTCTGCCCCAGAAAGCTTCAATCCAATCAATCTCTGTCCCGATAAATTCGCCCGTTGTCCATCTTTTCCGTCCGTTTCCAGCCATAAGCGGTGCTGGTCAATAATTTCATCCAACTGCTGCTGGGTTAAAGTATTTTGGCTTGTGTCCATTTTTCTATCCTCCATGCGCGAAGCCGCCATCATACCGTTTTTCAGGCTGCCTGCGTATGGCGCTTTCAGGCAGCCGCAGTTGAAATTTAATTTGCCCGCACTATAATAACCCCGCTTTAAAACACATTTGAACAGGTTTGCCCGATGGCTTTTCAATCTGAAGGTTATACCTTTAAGCCGCACGAAATGCCGATGATGCCCGGTTCGCCCGCCTCGCCCGACCTTTCGGGCGGTTTGCGTTTGCGCTATCTGCTGGTCGGCATTTGGCTGGCAATGGCGGCAGGGCTGCAAAACGGTGTGATGCAGGCGGCGCAACCGTTTTTACGCGGCATTTTGGGCATGGATATGCAGCAGGACGGCTGGTTTCAGGCTGCCTACTATATGAGCTATGCCTGCATGAGCATTTTGCTGTTTAAAGTGCGCCAACATTTCGGCGTACAGCGTTTTGTGCGCTGGATTGCGTTGTTGATGCTGGCGGCGGCGGCGTTGCAAACGGGCGTGTCGGATTACCGCACCGCGCTGCTGATTCGGGCGGCTTCGGGGGTGGTGGCAAGCGGATTGCTGGTTTTGGCGATGTTTTACCTGATGCAGGTGTTTACGGGTGCGAAAAAACTGGCGGGGGTGATGATGGCGTTGGGGCTGATGCTGTGCGCCACGCCTTTGGCACAGGCGATTGTGCCGCCTTTGTTGGGCAACGGACGCATCGGCGCGGTGTTGTGGCTGCCTGCGGTGTGTGCGTGTTTGAGTGCGGCGGCGATGCTGTATCTGCCGCTGCCGCCGTCGCAGCAAATCCGTGCCCTGTCGTGGACGGATATATTGGTTTTTCTGCTGTTTTCGGGCGGGGTGGCGTTGTTTTGCGCCTTTTTGGTACAGGGCAGGGTGGTGTGGTGGACAAGCGAATGGTTGGGCTACCTGCTGGCGGGGTCAATCGCGCTGACGGGGACGGCGGTGGCGTTGGAAGCCTGCCGTGCCGAACCGATGTTGGATTTGCGCTGGATACGGATGCCGCAGATTTTGGCGTTTGCCGCCGTGGGCGCGGTGGTGCGGATGCTGACGGCGGAACAAACGGTCGGTGCGGCAGGCATGCTGGGCAGCTTGGGCATGGACAGCATGCAGATGACGGGGTTTTATACGGTGGTATTTTGGGCATCGCTGGCGGGCGTGGTGGTGGGACTGCTGCGCTTGGATGTGGACGATATCCGCCGCCCGATTATGATTGCTTTGGCGGGGATTGCCTTGGCGGCGTGGTGGGATACGGGCGTGGGCGTACAAACCCGCCCCGAACAGATGTATTGGAGTCAGGCGCTGATGGCGTTTTGTACCCTGTATTTTGTCGGACCGATGCTGCTGGAAGGTTTGGTGCGGGCGTTGGCGCAAAGTACCAATCATATTATGAGTTTTGCCGCCGTATTTGGTTTGTCGCAAACGGTGGGCGGTTTGGCGGGGGCGGCGTTAAGCCATGCTTTTGTTACCGTCCGCACCAAGGCGCATTTGGCGGATATGGCGCAACATTTAACGCTGACGCGTCCGCAGGTAACGGCTTATTTGCAAGCGGCGGCGCAGTCCTACGCGCCGCAAAGCAACGATATGGCGGTGTTGCAGTCTAAGGCTGCCGCTTCGCTGATTACGCAGGCGGCACAGCAGGCATCGGTGTTGGCATTTACGGATTTTTTTGCCGTGATAAGCGGTTGTGCGCTGGCGGCGTTTGTGGTGGCATTGTGGCGCTGGGGCTGGCGGCGTTACCGCAAAACCGATGTTTTGGCAGCAGAAAAAGCCAAGTTAATGGCATTATTGAAGTCTTGAGGAAACGGTGATGGATTCCAAACGAAAAGCAAACCGACAACACAAACCCAAGCCCGTTAAGGCAGCAGAAACGCGTGAAGCGGACAATCTGCCGCCTGAACCGTCTGCGCCTGCCGCGCAGCCTGAAGCACCACAGCAATGGCAACCGAAAAAACGCGGTCGTTTGGCGGCGGCGGTGTTGCTGCTGCTGACGGCGGCAGGCACGGCGGCGGCATTGTATGTGTGGCGGCTGCCGCCGTTTGCAGGCAGCACCGTTGCCACCGACAATGCTTATGTGCGCGGTCAAACCACGCTGATTAGCCCGCGTGTGGGCGGTTATGTCAGCGAAGTGCTGGTAAACGATTTTGCCCGTGTGGAAAAAGGGCAGCCATTGGTGCGGATTGACGATGCGCCCTATGCGGCGAAAGTGGCGCAGGCAGAAGCCAATCTGGCGGCGCAAAACGCCAATTTGGGCAAGATGTCGCACAGCCGCACCAGTGCCGATGCAGGTGCCAAAGCGCGTGAAGGCGCGATACGCAATGCCGAAACCCAGTTGCGGCTGGCGCAGGCGAATATGAAACGTTTAAACAGCGTGAAAGGCAGCGAAGGCATCGCCCAACGCGAATACGAACAGGCACAGTCGGCGTTGGAACAGGCGCAGGCAGCCTACACGCAGGCGCAAGCCATGTACACCGTGGCGCAACAGGACGTGTTAAGCGTGGAAAGCGGACGCGAAGGCTTAACCGCCGCCACCGATGCCGCCCGTGCCACCGTGGATTTGGCGAAACAGGAATTGGCGCACACCGTGGTGTATGCGCCCGTGTCGGGGCGTTTGGGCGAAGTGTCGGTCAAACAAGGACAACTGGTTTCGGCAGGCAGCCAACTGATGTTTGTCGTACCCGACCGCCGTTGGATTATCGCCAATTTTAAAGAAGCCGACACCGCCGCCATCCGCATCGGTCAAAAAGCATCGGTGGCGGTGGACGCGCTCGGCGGACAACGCTTCAGCGGCAAAGTCAGCGAAATCGCGCCCGCCACCGCCGCCGAGTTCAGCCTGATACGCGCCGACAGCGGCACAGGCAATTTTGTCAAAATCGCCCAACGCATTGCCGTAAAAATTGAATTGGACGCCAATCAGGACGGCTTGCAACGTTTGTCCCCCGGTATGTCGGTAGAAGCGCAAGTGGAAACCGCCGCTCAATAAGGAAACACATCATGCATACTTTCAGGCTGCCTGAAAAACCGTTTTGGGGCTGTGCCGCTGCCTGTTTGCTGGCATTAAGCGCGTGTGCGCCGATGCAGCACACGCCTCCTGCTGCCCTTATGACCGATGCCGCCGCCCTAAACTTACCTGCCAAACCCGTTTTTATTCCGCCCGAATGGTGGCGGCAGCTTAACGACAACGCGCTTAACCAGCTGATTGATACCACTTTGGCGCAGTCACCCGACTTAACGGCAGCGGCGGCGCGTTTGCGGCAAGCACAGGCAGGCAGCGGTTTGGCGGCATCGCAAAACGGCGTTCAGGCCGCCCTGTCTGCCGACGGCGTGGGTTTGTACCACGAATCCATCAGCCACCCCAATTCCCTGTCCGAACGCATTTTCGGCAACAGCGTCCACTACGGCAACATCCAATTAAAAGGACAATGGGCGTGGGATTTGTGGGGCGAACACAAAAGCGAACTGGCGGCGGCATTGGGCAAAGAACGCGCCCTTGCCTATGAAATCGCCCAAACGCGCCTGCTGCTGGCGCAAGCGATTACCGCCCAATATTTCCAACTGCAAACCCTGTTCGCCCAACAAGCCCTATTGCGCGAACGCATCGCCATCAAAAAACAACAGGAACAACTGTTGCGCGACCGCGTCCGCGCAGGTTTGCTGCCGCCCAGCCAGCTGTTTCCCGTACAAAACGCCCAACAGCAATTTGCCGCCGCCATCCGCGATTTAGACGAAAAAGCCGCGCTGATTCGTCACGCGCTGTCAGCTTTAAGCGGACAGCCGCCGCATGCCTTAAACCATTGGCGACCGAAACCGTCTGCCGCCGTGCCTGCCGCGCCCGTTGCCACTTTAAGCGCCGATATTTTGGGCAAACGCGCCGACTTGGCGGCACAACGCGAAGCGGTACTCAGCCGCGGTCATTTGGTGCACGCCGCCGAAGCCAAGTTTTATCCCAATATCCGCATCCGCGCCTTAATCGGACGTTCCGCCTTGGAAATCGGCGATTTGCCGAGTATGCAAAGCTGGGCGGCAGGCTTGTTGCCCAGCATTACCCTGCCGATTTTTACCTCGGGCGCATTACAGGCGAATTTGTCGGTTAAACAAGCAGAATATGATGAACAAGTTGCCCGTTACAACAAATCGGTTTATCAGGCCTTAAAAGAAGCCGCCGATGCTTTAAGCCAATACGAATCCGCCCGCGAATCCGCCGCCTTGCAGCAGCAGACTTTGCGTTTGGCGCAACGTCAGCAAGCCGCCGCCGCCGACCGCGTAAAAGCAGGCGTGGAAACGCGCTTGGCGGTTTTGACGGCACAAGATGAAGTGGTGCAGGCGCGTAGCCGTATTTTGCAGGCGCAGTTGCAGCAGAAGGTGGCATGGGCGGCTTTGAATACCGTGTTTGGCGGCGGTTTCAGGCAGCCTGAATAATAAGTTAACGTGAGTTCGGGATAAGCGCTTATTTACTTATTGGGTAACAAAGACTTT
>JAUNOT010000069.1:715-10966 GCA_030537065.1 Conchiformibius sp. | reverse complement strand
TACTTCCGCCCGCGTGTGGCGCAGGGGCTGGACAACATCGGCTTTACCCTACCGCCGGAAAAATGGTTTACCAACCTGCATGAAAAAGGCAATACCGGCTCTGCCTCCATCTATATCATTTTAGAAGAATTTATGCGCCGCACCGACATTGCCGCAGGCGACAAAGTCTTGTGCTACATTCCCGAAAGCGGCCGTTTTTCCACCTGTTTTATGTTACTGGAGGCCGTGTATGCGGATTGACGACATCCCGCAGGACAACAGCCGCAGCTATCACGGCGGCCGCAAAATCGTCTATGCCACCCGCAACGGCCGCTACGAAGCCGCCCCCACAAGCGGCTGGCAGCCTGAAGCCTTCGCCACCGAACAAGCCGTGGCCGATGTCGATGCACACATCCGCGCCGCCTATGCCGAAGCGGCAGCCGGACGGCGCTCGCCCCTGTATTACTATATGTACTGCTACCGCCACGACGAAACATCGCTGGCATTAAGCGCGGGCGTTTGGCGCTGGCAACTTCGCCGCCATTTCCGTCCCGATATTTTTGCGCGGCTGCCTGAAAAAGTCTTGCAGCGTTATGCCCGCGCCCTCAACCTGCCCGCCGCCGCCTTAACCCAACTGCCGCCCGAACCTTTTTCAGGCAGCCCGTTTGCCGACGCTGGCACGGAGTCCTTATGACCACACCTTTTCCCCACCAGCACACCGCCCACTGCGAAAGCGGCGTTTTATCCACCCTGCTGCGGCAACACGACTACGATTTAAACGAAGCCATGGTGTTCGGCTTGGCTTCCGCGCTGACTTTTGTGTACCTGCCCGTCGTCAAGCTGGCGGGTATGCCCCTGATTTCCTACCGCATACAACCCCAAAGCATCATCAAACGCACCTGCCGCGCCCTCGGCATCCGCCTGTCGGTACAAAAATTTGCCGACCCGCAGCAGGGCATGGCCGCTTTAGACCGCGTATTGGCATCGGGCGGCGTTGCCGGTTTGCAAACTTCCGTATTCTGGCTGCCGTATTTTCCGCCCGATATGCGTTTTCACTTTAACGCCCACAACCTGCTGGTGTACGGCCGCGAAAATCAAGACTACCTGATTAGCGACCCCGTGTTTGAAACCGTACAACGCTGTCCCGCCGAAGACTTAATGCGCGCCCGTTTTGCCAAAGGCGCACTCGCCCCCAAAGGACTGATGTACACCGTAGCCGATGCCGGACAAGCCGATACCCTGCCGCAGCGTCTGCCCGAATTGATACGCCCCGCCATTGTCCGCAACGCCCGCCATATGCTGGCACCGCTCTTTTTTGTCGGCGTGCGCGGCATCCGCAGCGTGGCCAAACGCATTGCCGCACTGCCGCAGCAGCCTGAAAACTACCGCAAACTGTATCTCGGCCACATTGTCCGCATGCAGGAAGAAATCGGCACCGGCGGTGCGGGTTTCCGTTACCTGTACGGCTATTTCCTGGAACAGGCCGCACACATCTGCACCGAACCGCGCTGGCAGCAGGCCGCGCAAGACATCACCGTTATCGGCGACCAATGGCGGCAGTTTGCCGCCGACTGCGTACAACAATGCCGCAAACCGCAGGCAGATGGCTACGCCGCACTGGCCGCCCAACTGGAAAGTTTGGCCGAACGCGAACGGCAGCTTTGGCACAGCCTGAAAGAAACCGCCCGCCCATGATTGAAATCCGACAACTGTCGCACCGCTATGCTGGCGCGGCCGCCCCCGCCCTGTCGCAAGTGGACTTGCAGATTGCCGAAGGCAGCCTGCTCGGCCTGCTCGGCCCCAACGGCGCAGGCAAAACCACCCTGATGTCGCTGCTGGCCGGTTTGCAGCCGGTGCAAAGCGGGCAGATTTTGTTTGACGGCATCGAGCTGCACCGCCTTGACCGCCGCCGCCGCCGCCAAATTTCACTGGTGCCGCAGGACTTTGCCTTTTACCCGCTGTTAAGCGTCAGCGCCAATATGGATTTTTTCGGCGCACTCTACGGCGAACACGACCGCCGTTTTTTAAACGGGCTGCTGGCGCAAACGGGGCTGCTGGCGCACCGCCGCAAACTGGCCAAACACCTGTCGGGTGGACTGAAGCGGCGGCTCAACTTCGCCATCGGCCTGATTAACCGTCCGCGCCTGATTTTTTTAGACGAAATCACCGTGGGCATCGACCCCGAATCGCGCCAGTTTGTCTTGGACAGCGTAGCCGAACTGGGTCGGCAGGGTGTAACCGTGGTGTACACCTCACATTATTTGCAGGAAATTGAAACCCTGTGCAACCAACTGGCGGTATTGGCAGATGGACGTTTGGCATATGCAGGCAGCCTGAACGGCTTATTGGCGGGCGGCGGCGTGTATGTGGAAACCGAACCGCCCCTGTCCGATGCCGCCGCCGCCGCACTGGGCGGCAAGCGTGAAGGCAGCGGCGTACACTTTCCCGAACACACCCCCGAAAGCCTGCTGCCCACGCTTCAGGCAGCCGGCTGCCGCAGCACCGCCTGCCGCTTCGGCAAACGCTCTTTGGAAGCGTTTTATCTGGACTTTTTACGCCGCCACAGCCAACGGGAAACGCCATGTTAGCCGCCGCCGTTATCAAAGAATTAAAACTGCTCGCACGCGACCTGCACGGCGTGGCGGTGCTGTTTATGATGCCGATAGTGTTTATGCTGATTATGTCGGCCGCACTCAGCCGCGACGGTGAAAACCTGCGTCCCGATGCCCGCATCGTACTGCTGGCCGAAGACGATGCCGCCAACCGCCGTTTATTAGACGCGCTGCGCGGCGAAGGCTGGGACATTGTCCGCGCCGACCCCGCACGCCAGCCGCATTGGCAGCAGCAACTGCAAACCGGTGCGGCGGATTTGCTGATTGCCAACCCCAACCGCGACGATACCGCGCTGGCAGACGAACAGGCTTTGCAACTGTGGCTCAGCCCCGACACCGAACGCGGCTGGCTGCTGGGCGTAAAAGGCGTGGTGCAGCAGCATTACACGCGTATCCGCATTGATGCGTTTTTAAACAAACAAAAAATCCGTCTGGGCAAAGCCGCCCATCCGGCCATGAAAAACGCGGTTAAAAAAATGCAGGACAAGGCCGACCGTTCGCTGGCCGACACCCGCAGCAGCGTGCGCGATTATCTGGCCAAGCCCTTGTGGCAGGAAACGTATTTAAACCGGCACGGACAGGCGGTGCAGCGCCCCAATTCGGTGCAGCACAGCGTGCCTGCGTGGCTGATTTTCGGGATGTTTTTTATTATGATTCCGCTGTCCAACGTGATGGCGGCGGAGCGGCAGACCAATACGCTGACGCGCTTGAGTATGGCGCGTGCACCCGCTTCAGCATTGTTGGCGGCCAAAATGATTCCGTATTTTCTGATTAACCAGTTGCAGTTTGCGGGCATGGTGCTGTTGGGCTACACGGTGTTGCCCGCTTTGGATATGCCCGCCTTTGCACTTTCAGGCAGCCTGTGGCCGTATGCGGCCTTGTCGGCGGCGGTCAGCGCGGCGGCTTTGGGCTACGGGCTGCTGGTGAGCGTGTGCGCCCGCAGTACCGAACAGGCGGTAGTATTGGGTGGCGGCGGCATTATTATTATGGCGGCTTTGGGCGGGATTATGGTGCCGCTTCATGTGATGCCGGAAACCATGCGCCAAATTGCCGAATGGTCGCCGATGGGCTGGGGCTTGGGCGCATTTCAAAAGCTGCTGCTCAATCATTATACGCTGGCGCAAATCACGCCGCAGTTGGGCAAGCTGCTGCTGTTTGCACTGCTGACTTTGTCGGTCGCCGCCCTGCTGTACCGCCGCCAGTTAAGCCGTCTGGCACGTTTTTAGCCATATTTTTCAGGCAGCCTGAAAGCTCTTTTCTCCAATTAAGGAATGTGAATGAACCAACCTTCCACTCTTGAAGCGGAATTGAAAACCCTCATCCTGCGCGAAACCGAAAAAGACCATTTAAATCCCGACGACATCGGCGATAACGAGCCCTTGTTCGGCAAAGGCAGCAGCGTGGCTTTGGATTCTTTGGACGCGCTGCAAATCAGCATTGCCCTGCAAGCGCGTTACGGCGTACGTTTAAACGGCGACCGCATGGTACGCAAACACATGATGACGGTGGGCGCGTTGGCAGACTTTATCCGTTCCGAACAAAAACATGAATCATAAAGGGGTTTTTCTGCGCGGCAGCAGCCTGATATGCGCACAGGGGCAAAGCCGTCCGCAGCAGCCGTTTATCTTGCCCGACACCCCCGCCGCACCCGTATGGCGCGATGTGCATATTTTGGGACAAACTTACCGTCTGCCTTATTTTGCTGCGTTTTCAGCCGAACTGATGTCGGCGCAGGATTTATTTGAACAGTTGGCACAGCAAATTGAACAGGCGGTAGCCGATGCAGGTTTGGCGGCAACAGAATTGGCGCGGATGCCGATTATTATCGGTTCGGGCTCGTATATGATGGCGGAATGCGAACGCTTTAACGGTCGTTTGCCCCATCATACTTTGGATGGCGCCGCCGATTTTTTGCGTCGCCGTTTTCAAAACCATCAGGTGTTTGCCTTGGCAACTTCCTGCACCGCTTCTGCCCAAGCGATTGTTCAGGCAGCGCGTTTGCTGGCGGGCGGGCGTTATCCCTATGCGGTGGCGGCGGGTGTGGAAAGTTTTAACCGTTTAACCGTTTCCCATTTTCACGCCATGCACCTGCTGGCACACACCCCGCCCTATCGTCCGTTTGCCGAAAGCAGCGGCATGATGTTGGGCGAAGGGGCGGCGGCATTATTGTTGTCAGCCCAAGCAGACAAAGCAGACTGTCGCTTATACGGTTTTTATACCGACACCGACCACGCCGAATTAACCACCCCGTCCGCCCCCGCCTTACGCCGACTGATACGCGGCTGCCTGAACGCCGCCCGTCTGTCTGCCGCCGATATACACACCGTTAAAATCCACGCTGTTGGTGGATTATCCGACCAGATGGAACGTGAAATTTTGGCAGAACTGTTGCCCGATGCCGTACCGCTGATATTCAAACACCACACGGGTCATACACTTGGCGCAGCAGGTGCGTTAGAAACTGCCTTGCTTGCCCAGCATTTACGCGCCCAGCCCAACGCTTACGGACGCTGCCTAAACTACTTTCTCGGCTTCGGCGGCAGCCATGCCGCTTGGATAACGGAATCCCGCCATGATTGCTAAACCCCTGTTGGTGCGTGCCGCCCATTTGCTCGAACTGCCGCCCGATGCCCCCGACAATCTGCGAACCCGTTTGCAAGAGCAATACGGCTTGGACACCCGCCGCCTCAGCCCCTTAAGCCGTCTGGTATTGGCAGGCGCACTGCCGCTTTGTCCCAAACTGCCCGCCCACAGCGCCGTTTACCTGACCGTACCGTTTGGCTCGATACACAACTTCAAGCGCATGTGGGACAAACTGCGCGAATATCAGCAGCCTTCGCCTTTGGATTTTATGGCGCAACTGCACAACGCCCCCCTGTTTCATCTGGCGCAAACCGCTGCCCTGCACGGCGAAACCATTGTACTCACCGCCGAAGCCGCTTCCCTGCTGCACATTTTGGATTTGGCGGCGGGCGCACTACACAGCGGCAGCACCGACAGCATATTGGTCGGTTGGGCATACGAGCGGCGACAGCCTGATGAACCCGAAATCAGCCTATGGTGGCACCTGACCGCAGGCAATCCCAACGATACCCCCACCGATGCCCCCATCGCCGCCCTGCCCGTAGGCGACAGCTTTCCCCAATCCGCCGCTGCCCTACACCGCCAACTGTTACAGCACGGCGCACTAACCCTACCTGATAGCTGTTTATGGGCAGGACAAACTTTCAAGCTGCACGCCTAAAAACCCAAACACAAAGCGGAATATCCGATGAACAGATATTCCGCTTATTTTTTATACCATTAAGCCAAGATAAAATGATTTTGGTCTAATTCGTCCAAACCATGATTACCGCTTAAAGTCGCAAAATGCACTTTTTGACCATTGCCTTGCGCATCATAAAACAGCTTGCCCGTTTCTTTTTCCAACGACAATTTTTCCGTCAGGTTGTCTTCTGTCAAAGCCGTAAACACCGATTTTTTCAGCACAATCTTATCTTCACCCGCTTTAAAATCGGTAATGATGTCGGGCTGACCTTCCAGCAAGCTAGAGAACACAAAATGGTCTGCCCCTGCACCACCTGTCAGGGTATCGCTGCCTTGACCACCATTCAAAACATTATCGCGGCTGTTACCAACCAAAGTGTTGTTCAGCGCATTACCTTCCGCCTTCAGCGCATCGCCCAACAGATGCAGGTCTTCCACAAAATCGCCCAGCTTGTAATCGATGGTGCTGTAAACGGTATCGCGACCGTTATTATCGCTTTCCTCGATACGGTCTTGAGCAGAATCAATTAGATAGAAGTCATTACCCGCACCGCCACGCAAAATATCTGCACCTGCGCCACCATCAAGCCAGTCATTGCCCAAACCACCTTCCAGCGTATCCGCACCTGCCCCACCATGAATCACATTATCAGCATTATTGCCAATCAATACATCATTATGGACGGAACCAATCAGGTTTTCAATTTGCGTACCGTAACCGATAAATGCCTGGCCTTCAACAAAGCTGGGGTCATATACTTTCTCATCCCAGTTATTGCGCACACTGGCACTGGTATCCAAACCAAAATGCTTGTAAGCATTGAAAGTGGTTTCCACCATATCGCTTAACACAAATCTTTCAGTACGTTTGCCCGAATAAATCCAAGAACCAGGGGTCAAGTTTACATACACACCTTGTTTTTCTGCTGAAGCATCAAAGGCATCGATACCGCCGCCATCCCAAATATACACATCGCCATCAGCAGTTTTGGTATTAAATGGCTTAAAGCTGTAAGTATCGTTACCCGTACGCGCGCCTTTTGCCACTCCATAGCGGTAATGCAGATAAGGCATATCAAACACACGCATATCTTTAATATGCACAAAATTATTTTGTCCACGTTTATAAGACATTTGGGTTAGTGACCGCAAATCCTCTAGGTTATTGAGCAAAGTCTCACCATCGTGCGGATGCTTCAAACCCATAGAGTGGAAAATTTCATGTATCGTAGTATGAAAACCACCATTTTTTTCCCAATCATCTACTGTGCCAAATCGATTAGTGTTAAGCCATACATCCCCTCCATAACGAGCATATCCATTAGCATCACGAACATGTTCATCTTTATTCAGTAAAAAGTTCTCCATATAGAAATTAATATCAGCATCCTGCTTACTATCCACTTCTTTAAAAGATACATCTATGGCTTGACTAATTTTTTGGAATACTTGGCGCACCGCCTCTTTGAGTGGCTCGCTATATTCCACCTTCTTAGTTTGATTATCATCTGCAAACTCGGCTGCAGTCACAAAATGTACTTTTAAATTCGCCCCTGTACCCGCAATATGTTTCCCATTCTCACTTTTGTGACCTCGGTTAGGATTAGCGTAAGGCATCACTTGCATAAAATACGGCATCGTGCTGACATCTACTTTGCCATGTTCGCTAACAAAATTACCTGACATTTTCGGTGCAACGGTATAAGTCGCTCTATCACTTACAGTAACAGTACCAGCTTGAGTATTGTGTACGCTCAATTCGGCACGCACTTCATGCATTTGACTGTTTGCCAATTCGGTAGCGGAAACCTGTACACTAAAGGTTTTCTCAGCAGTCACTTGTGTCTGATGGGCTTTGCTGCCGATATACACAGTAACGGTATCGCCCACTTTCACATCCGCACCTGACACATTACCTGAAACAGTAACTTCTTCTGCAGCATGCGCTACTTTTTGTACCACATACTGACCATTACCATAATCTTTGACCATACTACCCGACAAAACAACTTGTTTCGGATCGATCTCCAACGAAATATCTTTCGGAAAACGAATGAAGTAATCTTCGGTAATCGGCTTACCAGTCTTCTTATCTTTCCATGGTCCAGTGGCTTTTACATCAACCAGCTCTGGTAAAAAATTACCTTTCCAACCAGAATGGTGCTTCACCTGATAGCTTAACGTTTGCCCTTCCAGTTTTTGCCATTGGTTTTGACTGAGTGACAACTTAAAGCTTTGGTCGGTTTTGCTGATGGCTGCCACATACTCGTTACCACCAATATTAAAACTTACCTCTTTCAAAAAACGGGCATTGGCTTTATTCCATTTACCCCAAATGCTATCGGGGTCAAGGTCGATACGTCCACTCAACACAGTATCGGCAGCGGAATACGGATGCACTTGGTTGTAGCCAATCACAAAATCGTTGTCCACTGCGGTAATTTTAATCACCGCATTGGTAGCAGGCAGTTGTTCTACCTCATAACTGCGGCTGGCGGAAGTGGTCAGCGGATTGCCTGCCGAATCATTAACAGCTTTTAAGGCAGCCTGAATCTTATGGTCAGCATCTTTTACCAAAGCTTCCGCAGGCACAGACACTTTAAACTGCTTGTCATTGCCAACCACTGCTTCAAAACTTTGATTATTCACAGTCAAAATCACGGTTTGACCCGCAGCGGCATCTTTACCCTCCAACTTGCCAGATAACTCAATTTGTCCGTTTTGTTCGGCAATTTGCAGCACATTGTCTGTGGTTACCTTATTCAGCACAATGCGAACATCGCCGCTCAACTTCACTTCATAAGGACGTTCCGCGCTAACCGATACGGTATTACCTGCTGCATCCGATGCTTGCAAAACGGCACTTACTTTATTGGCAGCCGCCAACACGCTGCCTGAAACCGTCAGGCTAAATTGACCTTGTCCATCCAATTTAACGGTTTCGTGGTGTGTACCGATTTGCACTTCTACGCGGTCATTTTCAGAAAACTCGCCGCTGGCGCGTCCGCTAATACGTACCGCCGCTTGATTTTTATCGGCACTGTTTACAACATCGTCGCCAGTCACTTGGTCAATCGCCAATTGCGCGTTAATTTGGGTGTCCAGCTGATAGGCTCGGCTGCTGCTGTGGCTGCCGCTGTTGCCTGCGCGGTCGTTGGCTGTCACTTCGGCAGTTAAGTTGTGGCTGCCGTCAGCAGGAAGGTCAGTCGGTTGCAAGGTCAATGTCCACGTTTTGCCTTTAACGGTAGCGGCATGGCTGCCTTTGCCTGTGTTAATGTTCACACGAACACTGCCAACATCCACATCATTATCGTATTGCAGACTGCCTGATACGGTCAGACCTTTATTTTTAACTGCGGCATTGATGATTTGACCACCGTTGATTTCGTTAATGGCAACGGTGATTTTGGGGGCACTGATATCGTACAGGTATGCTTGTTGTGCCGATACGTTTTGGCTGTTGCCCGCCGCATCTTTTACGACGATATGGGCGGATACGCTGTCGGACGGGGAGAAGGCAGCGGCGGGCAGGGTCAAGCTAAACTGTCCGTTTGCTTGTAATGCTGCCTGATGGGTGGTTTTGCCGATTTGAATCTGTACCGTAGCACCTTCTACTGCTTCGCCTTTTGCCAAATTGCCTACGCTGCCTGTCAGGATAACACTTTGGCTGCTTGCGTTAATTTTGCTTGGGTTAACGGGGTCTAAAGTCAGGGTCGCAGCAGGGGCAACGGTATCTACCTGATAAGTATGCTCATGACTGGCAGACAGTGTATTGCCCAAGCTGTCCTGTGCTTGTGCCGACAGCTGGATTTGTTGGTGTGCTTTCAATACTTCGGTGGGAATATCGGCACTGAAGCTGTTGGCTTTTACCTGTGCTTCAAAGCTGTGCTGTCCAATGCGGATGTGTACGGTGCTGCCGTCGGGCAGGTGGGTACTGCTGCCGCTGATGCGGACAGTGGCGGCGGCACTTTCTTCTGCATTAAGAATATTGTCGGCAGTGACAGCATTTAATTGCAAGGTGGCGGTTTGGGTGTCCAGACGCACATCATATTGATGCTCTGCCGTCCCTTCACTGCGGTTGCCTGCTTCGTCGGCGGTTTTAACGGTGGCACGAATGCTGCGTCCACTCACCAAGGCAGCCGTTGCCACTGCTACGGCAAAACCGCCTTGTTGTACGGTGCCTTTGTATTCTTGTGTGCCAACAGTCAATACCACTTCATCGCCTTCGCGGGCATGGGTCACTTTGCCTGTTACTGTTAGCTTTTCTGCTGCCGCTTCGGTTTTGCTGATGATGTTGTCGGCGGTGATGGCTTCAAAGGTAATCTGTGGTTGCTCAACTTGGGTGTCCAGCTGATAGGCTCGGCTGCTGCTGTGGCTGCCGCTGTTGCCTGCG
>JAUNOT010000069.1:0-615 GCA_030537065.1 Conchiformibius sp. | reverse complement strand
TGCTTGGGTTAACGGGGTCTAAAGTCAGGGTCGCAGCAGGGGCAACGGTATCTACTTGATACACCCCTTCAGCCTCTTCGGAAACCGCGCGATTGCCCGACAAATCCGCCACCTGCGCCCGCACCGTCAAACGGTTTTCGCCCTGCTGCTGCACCAAATCCTGTGCATCCAGTGTTAAAGTCCAATTTTGTTTATCTATCTGCGCCTGATAAGTTTGACTGCCAATATGCACTTCTACGGATTCAATTGCTGCATCACTGTCCACATCCTGAACCGTGCCGCTCAAGATAATTTTATTGTTTTTAGCGATTTGCTGATCGATGTTTTGAATCGGATTCAAAGAAACCTTGGGCTGTGTAATAGACGTATCTGCCGCTGTGTCCACATCATCATCAGAAGCATCGCCCTTGTTTCCATCCGCAGCCAATACCGCCAAACTGGCACTGACCGCCGCAATACCTGCCCCAATCAAACCAGCAGAAACGGTTTTTGCCGTAGCAGGTGGCAAAGATGCCGCCGCCTGACTATTACCCGTTAAAAACGTACTATAAGAATCGCTCAACTGCTGCACATCACGAATCGGATACTGTTCGCCATAGTTCTGCAAAATCAATT
>JAUNOT010000167.1 GCA_030537065.1 Conchiformibius sp. | reverse complement strand
GCAAAGTGATTCAAGACGTACAGCAGCAGGAAGGTTTTTATATTTTACGCAGCACCTTGGACCACAGCAAACACATGGTGGGACTGATTATCAACGGTACGGGCAATACCGAAAAAATCACCGCATTATTAACACGCAAGCTGAAAGAAGCAGGCATTAGCGAACCGCAGGTGCGGGTGTTGTATGCAGGCGGCAATACCAGCTTGGAACAGGCTAAAGCAGAATTGGCACAAACCATTGAAGCCGCCGCCAAATCCTTTGAGCATGAAAGCAGGGAATGGGAAAGCGCAATAAAACAACGTAAGGTAAACGAAGCCGATTTATTGGCGGAAATCCGCGCCCAATATCCCGAAGCCAACGGCGTGTTTGTCGGTTACGGCGCGTGGTGGCAGGGTGCAGAAAGCGCAGCCGCTTCCGCAAGCGCATCTTCTGATGTTGCCGATAGCAGCGAATCCGAGCATCTGACTGTGTGGCTGCGCATATCCGAGCCTTTAAGCGACAAAGAAATCAGCCGTTTGCGGGCATGGCTGCAACAGCGCACGGGACAATCCCAAATCAATGTGGTGTGGCAGTCAAACAGCTTGCACCATCAATCGGTAAAAAATGATAACAATAAAGGAGCCCATAAGCCATGAGCGTGAAATCTTTTCAAATGCTGTGGGTTTATACGTTGTTAATGTTATGCGTGCCTGCGGGTGCGTGGGCGGCAGCTTATGTGTGGTTGCCTGAAAATGCCTTGAATTTCAGTTCCGCGCTGCCGTATTGGTTGTGGCTGACCGATATGGGCACGCCCCCTTATGCGGTGCTGACCACCATCTGCCTGACTGCCGCGCTGGTGTGGCTGCTGCGCCGCCGTTATGCGTGGCAAACCGTTTTGCTGATGTGTGCCTTGTCTTTGGGGGTAACGCAGGGCGTAAAAAGTGCCATGAAACGCGGTTTTCAAGAACCGCGCCCTTTTGTTACCGCGCTGGCGTTGTCGGGAAAAGTGAATACGCCCGATGATTTTTACCGTTTGCCGGACAACGAACAAAATGCTTTGGTTTATACCCAAATGAAAAACAGCGACGGCAGCGTGGCGGCACACCAAGCTGACCACCACGATTATTCTTTTCCGTCTGGACACACCATTTTCGCCGTATCGTGGCTGCTGTTGGCAGTGGGATTCGGCTGCCGTCAATGTGTGTGTGCGCCGCTGGCGTGTTGGGCAGGCGCGATGCTGTTGAGCCGATTATTATTGGGTATGCATTATCCCATTGATTTATTGGTTTCCACACTGGTTGCCGCCGTGTTGCATACGGGATTGTTTGCTTGGGTGCTGCCGCGCCTGCCCCAACGTTTCCCATTGGTTTATTCCAATTGATTCAAAAGAAAGACCATAATTATGACTATACCTTACCGCTGCGGCTTTATCGCCATTGTCGGACGACCCAATGTGGGCAAATCCACCCTGATGAACCACCTGATTGGTCAAAAAATCAGCATTACCAGCAAAAAAGCGCAAACCACCCGCCACAAAATCACGGGCATTTTTACCGACCCTGCCGCCCAGCTGGTGTTTGTTGATACCCCTGGTTTTCAAACCGACCACCGCAATGCCCTAAACGACCGTTTAAATTTAAACGTTACCGAAGCCATGAGCGGTGTAGATGCCATTGTGTTTGTGGTGGAAGCCATGCGTTTTACCGAAGCCGACCGCACCGTATTGCGCCAACTGCCCGCGCATACCCCCGTGTTGCTGACCGTGAATAAAATCGACAAAGAAAAAGCCAAAAACAAATTGGCATTACAAGAATTTATTGAGCAGGTATCCGCAGAATTTCCCTTTGTGGGCGTACAAACCGTCAGTGCCAAACACGGGCTGCGTATTGCCAACCTGATTGCCGATTTAAAACCGCTGCTGCCTGAAAGCGTTCCCCTGTATCCCGATGATATGGTTACCGATAAATCATCGCGCTTTTTGGTGATGGAAATTGTGCGCGAAAAACTGTTCCGCTATTTGGGTGAAGAACTGCCTTATGCGCTGAATGTGGAAGTGGAGCAATTTAAGATTGAC
>JAUNOT010000068.1:6166-11132 GCA_030537065.1 Conchiformibius sp. | reverse complement strand
ATTGAAGTAACCAAACATTGGGGGTATATTTGGGGGTACTTTAAAAACTCCCCCACCATGCCCCTAAACGACCGTCACATCAGGAATGCCAAGCCTGCCGCCAAATAACAGAAATTATCCGATGTCAGCAGGCTGTATCTACTGATTAAGCCTAATAGCAAAAAACTCTTGTTATTGGCAGCACCTGCCATGAAAAACACAGTAGCATGTTTCTAAAACATTTTTAAAATCCAGCCTGCTGCTCCAGCATTTCCACCAAGCCGTCTTCCAAACCCAAAGCCTGCGCTAGTTGCGCCAGAAAGACGATTTCGCGCCGCGACAGGTCGGCACATACCATCCGCGCCGCCAAATAGGTTTCGGCTGCCAAAGCACGGTTGCCGCCGATGCTTTGTGCCAGTTGTTCGGGTGTGGCGGGGCGGGAGGCTTCGGCTGCCAGCCAAGCATCGGCATCGCCGCCGACTTCGCTGATAATCATTTCACGCTCGGCAGCATCAATTTCGCCGTCTGCGGCGGCGGCCGCCACCATCGCCTGCAAAATAATCCGTCCGGCGTCTTCGGCCTGCTGACCCTGCGGTTCAAAGGCTTCGGGCGGCAGCAGCGCGGCAGGGGGTGAGGCGGCGGTGTCGGCGGTTTTTTGCTTGTTTTGCCAGTTGCGGTAGCCGTAGTAGGCCAGTCCTGCCAAGGCCGCCACCGAACCGGCCTTAATCAGTTTTTTGCGGTGTTTTTTCTTGAGAAACACCGATGCCACGCCTGCCGACAGTGCGCCGCCGCCGATTTTGCCCAAGGTGGAAGTGTCGCCCAAGCCGGATTTTTGTACGGCGGACAGGGCTTGGTTAAGCAGTTTGTTAAAGTCCATATTTTTCTCCGAAGCAGGCTGCCTGAAAGGGTTTTCAGGCAGCCTGCGCGTTTTTAGGCTAACAGCATTTGCCGCCGTTTGCGCCGCAACGCCGTTTGCTGCAATAGTCTTGGAACTGTTGCTCGCTCATGACGGGGGCATTGGGATTATAACGGCGTTGCTGCGCGACATACTGGGCGTAATCGGGCAGACCCGCCATCAGGTTGGCGGTGCGCCGTGCGCTGTGCAGCCACTGTTTGAAGCCTTGCCATTTGCTCATGATTGCTGCTCGGCTTGCTGACCGTTGCGGTAAACGGCAGGAACTTCTTTGGCAGTCGGCCAGCCTACTTTGCGTGCTTTTAAGGCAACGCGGATACCGTACACGCCGACAATCAGCACTACTGACATAAACAACACGGTCAAACCAGAATTAACATAGTCGTTAAAAACAATCCGTGCCATTTGTTCGGCATCTTTGGCGGGGGCAAGCACTTCGCCTTTGGCGGCGGCTTCGCTGTATTTGGCAGCGTGGCTTAAAAAGCTCACACGCGCTTCGGGGTGAAACAGTTTTTGCATACCCGCATAGCAGGTCACAAACAACACGCCCAAAGCAGGGGTAAGCGTTACCCACACATAGCGTTCGCGTTTCATTTTTACCAGCACCACCGAACACATAATCAGGGCAACACCTGCCAGCATTTGGTTGGCAATGCCGAATAAGGGCCACAGCGAGTTGATGCCGCCCAAGGGGTCGGTTACGCCTGTGTACAGGAAATAGCCCCACAAACCCACTGCCATCAGCGTGGCAACCAAGTTGGCAGGCAGGCTGTCGGTGTTGCCGAAGGGTTTGTAGAACACGCCGCCCAAGTCTTGAATCATAAAACGTGCTACGCGTGTGCCTGCGTCCACCGCCGTCAAAATAAACAGCGCTTCAAACAGCAGGGCAAAGTGATACCAAAACGCCATGCTGAAGCTGGACACCAGTTGGCTCATAATGTTGGCCATGCCGACCGCCAGCGTGGGCGCACCGCCTGCACGCGACAGAATGGTGGATTCGCCTACATTTTTTGCCATATCCAACAAAGCGGCTTCGGTAACAGGGAAACCGACTTTATTGGTAATCACTTGCGCGGCATTGGCAGCATCTGTACCAATCAAAGCGGCAGGGCTGTTCATGGCGAAGTAAATACCGGGGTCCAGCGACGCTGCCGCCGCCAACGCCATAATCGCCACAAAACTTTCCATAATCATGCCGCCATAACCAATCATGCGCACATGGGTTTCGTTTTCCAACATTTTCGGCGTGGTGCCTGAAGAAATCAGCGCGTGGAAGCCCGATACCGCGCCGCAGGCAATGGTAATAAACAGGAACGGAAACAGGCTGCCTGAAAACACAGGACCCGTGCCGTCAATAAACTTCGTTACCGCAGGCATTTGCAAAGTGGGATTCACAATCACAATCCCGATTGCCAACGCCACAATCGTACCGATTTTCAAGAAGGTGGACAGATAATCACGCGGGGTCAGCAGCAGCCACACAGGCAACACCGCCGCCACAAAACCGTAAATCATAATCGCCCACGTCAGCTGCGTACCGTCCAAATCAAAGATTTGACCGAAGCTGCTGTGTGCCACGTTTTCGCCGAACACAATCGCCGCCATCAGCAAAATAAAGCCGACAATGGAAATTTCGCCGATTTTACCGGGGCGGATATAGCGCGTGTACAAGCCCATAAACAGCGCAATCGGAATCGTTGCCGCAATGGTAAACGTCCCCCACGGGCTGTGCACCAAGGCTTTGACCACAATCAAGGCCAGCACCGCCATAATAATGACCATAATCATCAGAATGCCGATGGAGGCAATTACCCCCGGTACAGTGCCCAATTCCTGTTTAACAATATCGCCCAAAGACTTACCGTCGCGGCGCATGGACACGAACAGCACCATCATATCCTGTACCGCGCCCGCAAACACCACGCCGAAAATAATCCACAGCGTACCGGGCAGATAACCCATCTGCGCCGCCAACACAGGACCCACCAACGGTCCTGCGCCTGCAATCGCAGCAAAATGGTGTCCGAACAACACGCCTTTATGGGTCGGCACATAGTCCAAACCGTCATTGTGGCGTTCGGCGGGGGTTAAACGGTTGGGGTCAAGCTGCATCACGTTTTTGGCGATATACAGGCTGTAATAGCGGTACGCCACGCAATACACCGACACGGCGGCAGACACCATCCAAATCGCGCTGACCTGTTCGCCACGGTGCAGTGCCAGCGTGGTAAACGAAGCCACCCCCACCAGCACCACCAAGCCCCAAATCAGCAAGTCTTTGAGCTTATTCATGGTTTTTCCTAGTTATTGAAAAATGAAAAAACAGCGTTTCAGGCTGCCTGAAACACCGTGCAGCTTAATCCATTTTGACGGAAATTAACAGATTACACCCATCTAAAATTTAAGCATAATCAAATTTAGAGAATTAAACTATTGATACCCTGCCAACAGACAGGCAGTGCTTACAGGAGTCATCGTTTCAGGCTGCCTGAAAACGGGTTTTTTGTTTTACTTGCTATAATGGCTTGATTTTTTAAAGGAGAAAACGCAGATGCGCCAAGAGTGGAAATTTAGAAAAATCGGCATTGGGGCAATATTTGGGGGCGTGATGGCCGCGCTGGTGGCAGGTATACTAACCGTTTCGCTGCTGATGGATGAAGAAGCCGGTTGGCTGACAACAGGCATTTTTGCGGTGGTCACATTGGTGGCTGTTTGGGCAACATGGCGTTCCTGCCGCTATTGGCGGAACACTGATAATATGCGCGAATATATCCTGTTGGATAACGAAGGTATTTTTGCGCAAATTTATCCGAGCGGCAAACACTATATTCTGTATGACTGGCTGGTTTATATGCGCTTGGACTACTCAACCAATGAAGGCCGTGCCTATGGCGGCAAACTGTATTTGGAATACCGCCGACCAAACCAAAGCGAAACCGACGAACCACAGCAATGCGTGTTGGATTTGGAACGGCTGCAGCCCCTGCCTGTGCCGTGGTTGGTGCGCGTATTGGGCATGGCGGACGGCTACCTGACGGAGCTGAAAGCCCTGCGTCAAGCCATCAGAGAACGCTGTCGGCCGGGGCAGTTGGCCGGATACAGCGTGATCCAAACCATGCGCGACAAAGCATGGCTGGAAGCGGAAAAACAGCGTACCCGCGAATGGCTGGAATCGTGGAAAGACAAGCCGTATTGATTTTCAGGCAGCCTGAAAGGCGAATATCGTTCAAATGTTTAAAAAAAGTTAATCAATAAAATGCAATGAAATGCGCCGAAGCATCAGTTAAAAATACCAATATTCATATTGAGCACGGTTCAACTCAAACCAGTAAATAAGAGGCCACATGAGTAATTTAATCCAAATGCTATTAAGCATTAAAAATCCTAAAAATCAATTTATTGAACACCCTGAACTCATTCAAGGTTATACCAAAGATGAAATCAGGCAAATTGAACAAAAATATAACTTTCCTATTCATGGTCAATTTAAAGAATTTTTAATGACAATGGGCAAATGCTCTGGTGGACTATTATTAGGAGATGATGTTTATATATATAGAAACACTAGAAACCATTATCATTTTTCTCAAAATTTGAGCCAAGACATTCAAGATGATTTAGATTGTCAAGAATTTATTAAAAATATGGGAAATATTAATTTAGTGGAAAAAAATATTTTGTACTCGCTGGTATAAATGAGCATAGGTTTCAATATTTTATGCTTCTTGAAAATCATAATGACATTATTTATGAGTGGGATACGGATACCGATGAAGTTAAAGAATTTGGCACATTATTTGACTTTTTAAAGTACTATCGCCAAATTACCACATCACAAATTACTGGTGAAAAAAACAATTCTTTTAGCAGACTAACAACAGGTAGATTGTTGTAATTTAAATTACTTCATAGACAGACAAGCCAAATCGCGGTACAACCCCCGTTTTCACTTTGGAGACCATTATGACCGCCATTCAACGTTTGGGGCGCAGCGACCGCCTGTCTGAAGCCGTTATCGCCAACGGCCTGATTTTCCTGTCCGGCATGATTCCCGAAAACCCCGAAGCCGACATC
>JAUNOT010000068.1:0-6066 GCA_030537065.1 Conchiformibius sp. | reverse complement strand
AATTTAATCCAAATGCTATTAAGCATTAAAAATCCTAAAAATCAATTTATTGAACGCCCTGAACTCATTCAAGGTTACACCGAAGATGAAATCAGGCAGATTGAACAAAAATATGACCTACCTATTCATGGGCAGTTTAAAGAATTATTAATGACAATGGGAAAATGTTCTGGTGGGCTCTTATTGAATGATGATATATATATATCGTGAGGACTATGCGAATCATCATTTAGACGGCTATGTGAGAGATAGCATACAATGCGATAAAGACTATCAATATTTTATACAATCTATTGGTAATGTTAATTTATCTGAAAAAAGATTCTTTATATTCGCGGGTATTAATGAACATATTATTCAATATTTCATGTTTGCATCAGACTGTAATGATATAGTTTATGAATGGAATGAGAATGAAGAGACAGTAAAAGAATTCGGTACATTATTTGATTTTTTAAAATATTACCGGGAAATTACGACATCACAAATTACTGGAGAAAAAAATAATGATTTTAAAGAATTAACAATGGGTAGATTATTGTAATTTAACTTACTTCATAGACAGACAAGCCAAATCGCGGTACAACCTCCGTTTTCACTTTGGAGACCATTATGACCGCCATTCAACGTTTGGGGCGCAGCGACCGCCTGTCTGAAGCCGTTATCGCCAACGGCCTGATTTTCCTGTCCGGCATGATTCCCGAAAACCCCGAAGCCGACATCACCGCCCAAACCGCCGACGTATTGCGGCAGATAGACCACTGGCTGGCCGAGTGCGGCAGCGACAAAACCCGCATTTTGGAAGCCACCATCTTTTTAAGCGATATGGCCGATTATGACGGCATGAACGCCGCTTGGGATGCGTGGGTGGCCGCCGAACACAGCCCCGCCCGCGCCTGCGTAGAAGCCAAGCTGGCACAAGCAGCGTGGAAAGTGGAAATCAAAATTTCCGCCGTACAGGGCTGATGCCGTGCCGCACCGTCTTTCTCCAGCTGCCCAAGCGCACAGGCTGCCTGAAAAACTGGCCGCCCCCTTTTTCAGCGCCGCCGACAACTGGCTGCTCACCCAAGCGCAGCAGGGCAAATCGCCGCACACCCTCGCCGCCTACCGCCGCGACCTGCACCAGCTTGCCCTGTTGCTGCCCGACAGCGGCGACACTTATCCCCAACGCAGCGATTTTGTCCACGCCCTCAAAACCCTGTCGCGCCACAACCTCAATCCGCGCAGCATGATGCGCAAACTGTCGGTGTGGCGGCAATACTGCGCCTATCTGCTGCGGCAGGGCATTTTGACTGCCGACCCTACCGTCGGCATCAAAGCGCCCAAGCCGCCCGAACGCCTGCCCAAAGCCATAGAACGCGAAACCCTCAACCATCTGCTCAATCACGACCACCCCGACCACGCCCTTGCCCTGCGCGATACCGCCATCATTGAACTGTTTTACGGCAGCGGCCTGCGCCTGTCGGAGCTGGCGGCCTTAGATAGGGACGACGTGCTGGCCGAAGAAGGCTGGGTAAGCGTATCGGGCAAGGGCAAAAAACAACGCCAAATCCCGCTGACCGCCAAAAGTGCCGCCGCCTTGGCCGCCTATCTGCCGCACCGTGCCGCCGCCGACGGCGAAACCGCCCTGTTTACCAACCGCCACGGCACGCGGCTGGGTACGCGCCAAATCGCCAAACGCCTGCAACAATGGGCGCAACGGCAGGGCAGTCCGCAGCATATTTCGCCGCATATGCTGCGCCACAGCTACGCCAGCCACCTGCTGCAATCGTCGCGCGATGTCCGCGCCGTGCAGGAGCTGCTGGGACACGGCAGCCTGTCCACCACGCAGATTTACACCAAGCTGGATTTTGACCATTTGGCAAGGGTGTATGATGACGCGCATCCAAGGGCAAAGCGTAAGAAACGGGACGGGGAGTAGTTTTCAGGCTGCTTGAAAAGGTTTTTTTATTTGATTTTTTGGAGTTAAAAAATGAATTTTATAATATGGGTTTTGTTTCCGAGTATAGTTGTTGGTTTGATTATTTGCCAATTCAAGGAAAAAATTTGGCAAGTTTTCGCATTGCTTGGCTGTATTGCTTTAACGATATTTATCGGTACAACTGCGCAACTTTATTGGCAAAAAAGCTCGCCTAATTTCATAAATATATGGAATGCCGCCACAGGTGTATTTACTTTTTTTGGTGTACTGCTGACTGCCGGCGCGGCATTTGCAACGGTGGCTGCGGTTATTTCCTATTTTTCGGTTAATGATAAGTTAAAACGTACGGAAAAAGATTTAGAAAAGGCCGAAGCTAAAATATCAGCAGTTGTAGAAAAATCAAATAATTTTGAAAGTGAAATAGAGAAAAGAACCAAACAACTGGATGAATGGGAAGAATTGGAGAAAAGACGTAATGAAGCGGATAAATTAGCTGGCGACATTGAAGTTTTGGCACAACATGATGCGACAAATATTGATGAAGCAGCGCGAAAAGAAATTAAAAAAGCTGCAAATGAAATCTTATCCAATCCGCAAGCCGGTTTTGAAGCGCGATTAAAAGCCCGCGCCATTATTCAGGACGATAAGATTTACCGAAAGTTTGAACAGGTAGAAGCCAATCCTTCCGATGAAGCATGGCAGCAGATTATTGCCATGCGGCAGGACAATTTGGCGGTGTGGAAATTATTGTTTCATGCAGCTCCAAAAGCTGATGATGCCTACGATAAAGCGCAAAATAATTATGCAACTGCCTTATTTAATTATGGTGTTGCTTTATCATTTTATGGGGATTATCTGCGTGAACAAGATGAAATAGATAAGGCTGTGCTGCAATGGCAGCAAGCAGGGCAACAATATGCACTGGTCTTGGAAATTAAATCCGATACGCATCAAGCTGCCCATAATTGGGGGAGTGTTTTAGATAATGAAGCAAAAGCTGTAGCGGCAAGAGGCGATTTGAAAGCGGCAAGAGCGTTGTGGAAAACGGCGGGGGAAAAATACGAGCAGGCTTTAGATATTAAAGCCGATAAGTATGAAGCTGCCTATAATTGGGGGAATGCCTTAAATGCTGAAGCGCGAGCCGTAGCAGCAAGCGGCGATTTGGAAACAGCAAGAGCGTTGTGGAAAACGGCAGGGGAAAAATACCAGTTGGCTTTGGACATTAAAGCCGATAAGCATGAAGCTGCCTATAATTGGTTTGTTGCTCTGGTAAACGAAGCCGCTTATCTTTCCGATACAGAGCAAATCCAACTCTGGCAAAACGCAAAAAGCCAAGTGCTGAAATTACAAAACCATTCCCCCGAGCATCAGCAATCCAAAGTTATCCAAGATTTGTTGAATGGTATTGCCAATGCCATAGTTATCCAATTTCCCCAGCAGGAACGCAAAACATGACCCAAGCCTATCCCGTCGCCCATATTATCCACCTGTTTTTTACCGTGATTTTTGTCGGTGGCGTGTTTTTTGAAGCCTTAATCTGATACCGTTTGTGGCGGTGCGTTTCAGGCAGCCTGAAACCGCCGCGCCTGTGTTAAAATCCGCGTTTTGACGTTTTACCGCGCCCTGCCGCGCCCGATATTATGATCCAAGATAAAATCCTGATTCTCGACTTCGGTTCGCAAGTGACCCAACTGATTGCCCGCCGCGTGCGCGAGGCGCATGTGTACTGCGAGCTACACCCCTACGATATGCCTTTGGATGCGATTAAAGCCTTTAATCCCAAAGGCATTATTCTTTCCGGAGGGCCCAATTCCGTTTACGATTCCGAATATCAGGCCGATACCGCCCTGTTTGATTTGGGCGTACCCGTGCTGGGCATCTGCTACGGTATGCAGTTTATGGCGCACCACTTGGGCGGCGAAGTGTCGCCCGGTAACCAGCGCGAGTTCGGCTATGCACAAGTTCAGACTGCCGACGGCGAACTGACGCGCGGCATTTACGATACCGCCCCCGACAGCTTGGACGTATGGATGAGCCACGGCGACAAAGTGTCCAAGCTGCCTGAAGGTTTCCGCATTACCGGCCACACCCCGTCCTGCCCCATCGCCATGATGGAACACGCCGCCAAACATTTTTACGGCATTCAGTTTCACCCCGAAGTGACCCACACCAAACAAGGCCGTGCCTTGCTAAACCGTTTTGTGCTGGATATTTGCGGCGCACAACCGTCTTGGACCATGCCCAATTATATTGACGAAGCCGTTGCCAAAATCCGCGAGCAAGTGGGCAGCGAAGAAGTGGTGTTGGGCTTGTCGGGCGGCGTGGATTCCAGCGTGGCGGCGGCCTTGATTCACCGCGCCATCGGCGACCAACTAACCTGCGTGTTTGTTGACCACGGCTTGCTGCGCCTGAATGAAGGCGAAAAAGTAATGGAAATGTTCGCCCGCAATTTGGGTGTCAAAGTCGTGCATATTGATGCGTCTGACGACTTTATGGGCAAACTGGCGGGCGTAACCGACCCCGAACAAAAGCGCAAAATCATCGGTGCGGAATTTGTGGAAGTGTTCCAGCGCGAAGCGGGCAAGCTGCAAAACGCCAAGTGGTTAGCACAAGGCACGATTTATCCCGATGTAATTGAAAGCGCAGGCGCAAAAACCCAAAAAGCCCATGCGATTAAATCGCACCATAATGTTGGCGGGCTGCCTGAAACCCTGAATCTGAAATTGCTTGAGCCCTTGCGTGATTTGTTTAAAGACGAAGTGCGTGAATTGGGTGTGGCATTGGGTTTGCCGCGTGAAATGGTGTACCGCCACCCCTTCCCTGGCCCCGGTTTGGGCGTGCGTATTTTGGGCGAAGTGAAACGCGAATACGCCGATTTATTGCGTCAAGCCGATGATATTTTTATTGAAGAGCTGCGCCACACCAGCGATGACAACGGCACATCTTGGTATGATTTGACCAGTCAGGCGTTTGCCGTGTTTCTGCCCGTGAAATCAGTGGGCGTAATGGGCGACGGGCGCACTTATGATTATGTGGTGGCTTTACGCGCTGTGGTAACCAGCGATTTTATGACCGCGCATTGGGCGGAACTGCCTTACAGCCTGCTGGGGCGTGTGTCCAACCGCATTATCAATGAAGTGAAAGGCATTAACCGCGTGGTGTATGATGTCAGCGGTAAACCGCCTGCCACGATTGAGTGGGAGTAGTCCCCGATGGACGACCGCCAACTGCTGCGCTATAGCCGCCACCTACTGTTAAACGAAATAGATATGGAACACCAGCAAAAACTGCTGGATGCCACCGTTTTGGTGGTGGGTTGCGGCGGCTTGGGTTGCGCCGCGCTGCCGTATCTGGCCGCCGCCGGTGTCGGCACGCTGATTATCGCCGACCCCGACACGGTGGACGAAACCAATCTGCAACGTCAAACCGCCTATGCCGAAGCCGATATCGGCCGCCCGAAAGCGCAAGCGATGGCGGACTTTTTGCGGCAGCGTAACCGCGACTGTCGTGTGGAAGCCCACACCGCCCGTTTGGACGCAGGCAGCCTGAACGAACTGCTGCCGCGCTGCCAAGCGGTCTTGGATTGCAGCGACAATTTTGCCACCCGTCAGGCCGTGAATGCGGCGGCTGCGGCGGCACGTGTGCCTTTGGTATCAGGGGCGGCGGTCGGTTTTGCCGGACAGTTGGCGGTTTTCCGCCACGATTTGCCGCAGCAGCCCTGCTATGCCTGCCTGTTCGGCGACGAACAGGGGGCGGAACAGGCCTGTGCTGCTTTCGGCGTGTTTTCGCCCTTGGTCGGCATCATCGGCACGGCACAGGCCGCCGACACACTCAAGCTGCTGATGGGGTTGCCCGTAGCGCAGGGTTTGCGCTGCTATGATGCCCTAAACGGCAGTTGGCAAACCTTTGCTTTTAACCGCGCTCCCAACTGCCGCGTTTGCGGACAGGCTGCCTGAAAACGGTTTGCATCTCAATAACTCATAAGCAGCTTGGGTTGAAGCAAAGCGGAAATCTAACAATTTGCCATTATATTATAAACACTTTAATTTTAGTTATAACCAGTCCAAGTTACTTACTAGGGCGTGCCATCATTTAATATTCCCCTATAATCACAAGTCATGAATACGAATAGAAGATATGTGCTG
>JAUNOT010000067.1:1399-11300 GCA_030537065.1 Conchiformibius sp. | reverse complement strand
GCTTTGCGGCTTTTGCTCTGCAAAATGCCTAAAATACGGTCGGAGTCGCGCACGCTGGATACTTCCGGATTGGTGGTGATTACCGCTTCGTCGGCAAAATACAGCGCCATCAGCGCACCGGTTTCAATACCGGCAGGCGAATCGCAAATAATGTATTCAAAACGCAGGCTTTGAATCAACTCGGCCAAAATGCGTTCTACACCGGCCTTGTTCAGTGCTTCTTTATCGCGGGTTTGCGAAGCGGGCAGTATATACAGATTATCGGTGTGTTTGTCTTTAATAAGTGCCTGATTGAGCGTGGCTTCTTTTTGAATGACGTTAATCAGGTCGTACACCACGCGGCGTTCGCAACCCATAATCAGGTCGAGGTTACGCAAACCCACGTCAAAGTCAATCACGCAGGTTTTGTGTCCGCGCAGGGCGAGGCCGGTTGCAATACTGGCGCTGGTGGTGGTCTTGCCCACACCGCCCTTACCGGAAGTTACTACAATAATTTTTGCCACTTGGAAGGCTCCTTAAAACAATACGGAAAAATAATGCGGCCGCCTGCGGTTTTCAGGCTGCCTGAAAATTATTCGGCATGAATGGCGGAAATGGCCAAACGCTCGTTTTGCAATTCAATTTTAACGGGTTTTTCATGCAGGTGCGGCGGCAGCTTCTGCTCAAACACGCGGTAGATGCCGGCAATGGACACCAGCTCCGCCTGCATGGAATGAACGAAAATCCGCGCTTTTTCGTCGCCGGATGCTCCCGCCAGCGCCTTACCGCGCAGGGCGGCATAAATATGGATATTGCCGTCGGCAATCACTTCCGCGCCCGGACTGACCGACCCCAATACAATCAAATCGGCCTGTTCGGCGTAAATCTGCTGGCCGGTACGCACCGGCTGCGATACGACAATGGTCGGTTTGGCGGCCATAAAGTCCACTCTGCCGTTTTCGGCTACGGTTTCCTCTTCAGGCAGCGCCGTTGCAGTATTTTCATCTGCCGCTCCGTCCGACTGTCCCGCCTCCACCCACTCGGCGGATTTGGCCATTTCCACGGTTTTGACTGCATCGTTGTCGTTACGCAAAATGCCGTCATCCTCGTTTTCAGGCTGCGTGCCGTCTGCCTGACCGTCTTCCGCTTTGGGCGGCGGGGAAAAGCCCAAACGGTATTGCGATGCAAAGGCAGCCGCATCGGGATTACCGTGACGCACGGCAACAATATTGATTTCATGGAAAGCAAACAGCATCACCATATCACCCAAAGGCACTTGGGTGAAATCTTCAATCTGGCTGATGTCGAGAATAAAGGGTAGAGATTTGAACTTTATGTATTTTTCAATATTGTTTTGCAAAGTTTCGCGCACGGCTTCGGGGTCGCTGCTGTTTAGCTGGACGGCAAGCGCGTCCAGACGTGCCGACTTTACATTAAACGCTGGTTTCATCAAAATTCCTTTGTCGGTTTGAAACCCCGCCGTTTACGGCGGTAAAATCCGCTTTTATTGGTTCGGGGCAAAAGCCCTGTGGATTGGAATATCAGTCAATCTTCCTTAAACAATGCCCGCCGACCAAGCGGTTTGCCGCCCTGTCCGGTGAATACGGTGGGGCGGCGGCAAGCGGTTTGCGGCGGCTCGGCCGCAACGGTTTTGGCATTGCGATTGTTTTATTCAATGGGCGGAAGTGTACCTTGTTTGCGGGGCTTGTTCAATAGCCGCCACGGCGGCAATGCCCGATGACGGGGCGTTTTTTTCCGAGCGTCTGACAGTTTACAACACATTCTGCGGCTGCCCTGCCGCAAAGCGGTTGATGTTGTCTTCCAGCATGGCGGTCATCCGCGCCAAGGCTTCGCGGCTGGCCCAAGCCACATGGGGGGTCACAATCAGGTTGGGCAGGCGCGACAGCAGGGGGCTGCCGTTGCGCGGCGGCTCTTCTACCAGCACGTCAAAACCTGCACCGCCCAGTTGCCCGTATTTGAGCGCGGCCAACACCGCCGCTTCATCGGCCAGTCCGCCACGTCCGGTGTTAATCAGCACGGCCTCGGGTTTCATCAGCTTCAGCTCAGCTTCGCCAATCAGGTGATGGGTTTGTTCGTTTAAGGGGCAGTGCAGCGACACGGCATCGGCGGCAGACAAGGCTGCCTGAAATTCGGTATAACCTTCGCGCACGCTTTCGGCGTGTTTGTGTTCGCCCCACAATACGCGCATACCGAAAGCTTGGGCATAGCCTGCCAAAGTGGTACCGATGCTGCCGCGTCCGAAAATGGTTAAGGTTTTGCCGGTCAAATCGCGCATCGGTGCGCCGTAGTGGCAGAAAAACGGGGCATTCTGCCACACGCCTGCGGCCACGTCGCGCTGATAGGCAGGCAGATTACGCATCAGTGCCAGCAGCATCATAAAGGCATGCTGCGCCACGGTGTCGCTGCCGTAGCCGCGCACATTGCACACGCTGACGCCCGCTTCACGCGCCGCCGTCAAATCAATATTGTTGTAGCCGGTGGCCGCCAAGGCAATCAGTTTCAGGCGCGGGGCGGCGGCAAAAGCGGCACGGTCAAACACGACTTTATTGGTGATGACGATGTCAGCATCGCGGATACGCTGCGTCAGTTCGGCGGCAGAGGTAAGCGGGTATTCGGTGTAGCGGTGCGGAAAGTCAAATTGGAGCGGCCGCGTGGGCAGGGTGTCGCGGTCAAGAAAAACGATGTTCAGCATAGCGGTAATCAATTGTTAAAAAGGGAAAACGCATTCGTTTTCCCTTTCAGGCAGCCTGAAAAAATCAGCCCAACAGTTTGACGATGTCGTCTTCCATTTCTTCGGGCGTGACGCTGGGGGCAAAACGCGCCACCACTTCGCCGTCGCGGCTAATCAGGAATTTGGTAAAGTTCCATTTGATGTCGCTGCCTTCGCGTTTTTCGCCCAGCGAAGCCAAGCGAATCAGCAAATCTTGAAACTTGGCATTGCCTTGGTCTTCAGGCTGCTGCTGTTTCAGGTAAACGTAAAGCGGATGGGCGTTGTCGCCGTTTACATCAATCTTGTCAAAAATGGTGAACTCGGTGCCGAATTTCATTTGGCAAACTTGGGCGTATTCTTCAATGCCTTCGGGTGCTTGTTCGCGGAACTGGTTGCAGGGAAAATCCAAAATTTCCAAGCCTTGTGCGCGGTATTTGGCGTACATCGCCTGCAACTGTTCGTATTGCGGGGTCAGGCCGCAACGGGTGGCGGTATTGACCAGCAGCAGCACTTTGCCGCGATAATCGTTCAGGCTTTTGGCTTCGCCTTTGGCGGTGTTGAGGGTGAAATCGTAAACGGCAGTCATCAAACTTTCCTTTTATATCATCTTTGGAAAAAGGCTGCCTGAACACATTTCAGGCAGCCTGTACGGAAATCGGGCAGATTATTTACGCAAGCCCAAGCGGGTAATCACATTGCGGTAAGTTTCCGCATCGGTACGGCGCAAGTAGGCCAGCAGACGGCGGCGTTGGCTTACCATTTTCAGCAGGCCGCGGCGGCTGTGTACGTCTTTCGGGTTCGCTTTAAAATGCGGGGTCAGGTCGTTGATGCGGAAGGTCAGCAGCGCGATTTGCACTTCGGAAGAACCGGTGTCGCCTTCGGCACGTTGAAAATCTTTAATAATTTGCGCTTTTTGTTCTACGGTCAGAGCCATGATAATAAAGTCCTAAAAATAAAAGCCTTTCGGCAGACAAGTTTGCCGAGCGGGTAATTCTGAACCCGTGCAAACTCCAAAAACCGTCCGCTTGGGCAAGCAGACGGAAGCGCGGATTATCCCACAAACCGCCGCAAAGCGCACCGTTTTTTTCAATACGCCGCGCCAACCGCCGCCGACCGCGCCCAACAGCCCCGAAAAAATCGCGTATAATCGCCGTTTTTTCTTGCACACCGTCCCAGCCATGCCCAATCCCTTTGCCCAAGCCCTGTCCGCCGCCCTCAGCTATGCCGTCGTCAGCCGCGAAGTGAGCCGCGACGGTGCCGCCGTCGGCTTTGCCTACCGCGAAGCCCCCGTTTTTGAACACGACAGCGGCTGGCGTTTTTTCAGCGGCGGCGAAAGCGATGCCTTTTGCGAACAAAGCGAAAACTTTGACACCCTGCCCCTGTCCGAGCTGCTGGCCGCCCAACCCGAGCTGACCGAGCTGACCGCACGCGGCGGCGAAGGCGCGTGGGAATGGGACGATGCCGCACAAGATTTTGTTGCTGCCGCCGACTGGCAGCCGCGCGACTAAACTTCAGGCAGCCTGAAACATTATCTGACTTAAAGGATACCCCTATGAACACCCTTACCCCCAACCACGACGGACAAGGCCTGAAAATCGGCATCGTCCAAGCCCGCTTCTCCAACGAAATCGGCAGCGCCATGCTGGAAACCGCACGCCAAAAACTGCTGGCTTTGGGCGTGGCCGACAGCGACATCACCGTCGCCACCGTCCCTGGTGCGCTGGAAGTGCCGCTGGTGCTGCAAAACATGGCCGCCAACGACCAATTTGATGCCCTGATTGCGCTTGGTGCGGTTATTCGCGGCGAAACCTACCATTTTGAACTGGTTGCCAACGAATCCGGTGCCGGTGTCAGCCGCGTCGGTTTGGACTTCAACATCCCCATCGCCAACGCCATTCTTACCACCGAAAACGACGAACAGGCACACGCCCGCATCACCGAAAAGGCCGAAGATGCGGCTGTTGTCGCCGTTGAACTGGCCAACCTACTCAACACGCTGGCCGCCGACAACCATGCGGACTGATGCCTTGCGCACCGCGGCGGCGGCCTTGTTGCTGACGGCTGCCGTCTGCGCCCATGCCGACACTGCGGCGGAGTTGGAACAACGCGCCCACGCCGGCGACACCGAAGCCATGTTCGCCTTGGCGCAATCGCTGGAAGCCGACAACCTCGCCGAAGCGGCTAAATGGTACGAAGCCGCCGCCCAAGCCGACCACGCCCCGTCCCTGCTGCATATGGGGCAGTTTTACCTGAACGGCACCGTTGTCGCCGCCAACCGCCAAGCCGCCCGCGCCTACTTCCGCAAAGCCCGCGACCAGCACCCTGCAGGCAGCCCCGAACACCGGCTGGCCGAACAACACCTGCACGACAGCCTTTCACAGGACACACCATGAAAACCTCCCCCCGCCGCCGCGCGCGCGAATTTACCGTACAAGCGCTGTATCAGGCAGCCTTAAACGACACCGCCGCCCCCGAAGTGGCCAACCACATCCGCTCCAGCAAAGACTTCCGCCAAGCCGACGGCGAACTGTTTACCCGTCTGTTTTTCGGTGCGCACGCCAACCGCCGCGAATACATGCAGCTTTTGCGTCCCCTGCTCGACCGCGACGAAAAAACCATTAACCCGATTGAAAAAAGCGTGTTACTAATGGCCGTGTTTGAACTGAAAGAGCAGCCTGAAACGCCCTACCGCGTGATTATCAACGAAGCGATTGAAGTCACCAAAACCTTCGGCGGCACCGACAGCCACAAATTTATCAACGGCATTTTGGACAAACTGGCCGTCCAACTGCGCCCCGACGACCCGCAACGGCCTGCGCCATGACCACGCTTGACCTACACGCCGTGCGGCAGGAATACAGCAAACAAAGCCTGTCGCGCCGCGACTGCCGTGAGCATCCTTTAGAGCAGTTCCGCGTTTGGCTGGACGAAGCCGTGCGTGCCGCCGTACCCGAAGCCACCGCCATGAATTTGGCCACCGTCGGCGCAGACGGCCGCCCCGACAACCGCATTGTGCTGCTGAAAGAAGTTCAGGAAAACGGCTTTGTCTTTTTTACCAACTATTTAAGCCGTAAAGGACAAGGCCTGTCGGCGCATCCGTTTGCCGCGCTGACCTTCTTCTGGCCGGAGCTAGAACGGCAGGTACGCATCAGCGGCAGCGTTACGCGGCTGCCTGAAAGCGAATCAGATACCTATTTTGACAGCCGCCCCTACACCAGCCGCATCGGTGCATGGGCAAGCGAGCAAAGCCAAGTGATTGACGGCAAATCGGTCTTGCTGACACGCGCCGCCCGTTTTGCCGCACAGCATCCGCTGCATGTGCCGCGTCCGCCGCATTGGGGCGGCTATCTGGTACAGCCGGAGCGGGTGGAATTTTGGCAAGGCCGCCCCAGCCGCCTGCACGACCGCATTCTCTACCGCTTGGAAAACGGCGCGTGGCTTAAAGAACGGCTGGCACCTTAAAAACCATTTTAGATTTCAGCACCCTCATTCCCCAACCTGCCTATGAACACCCACCGCGCCCGTAAACGCTTCGGGCAGAATTTTTTGCAAGACCAAAGCATTATTAACGCCATTGTCCACGCCGTGCGGCCGCAGCCCGACGACGTGGTGGTGGAAATCGGCCCCGGACTGGGCGCGATTACCGCGCCGCTTTGCCGCAAGCTGAACACCCTGCACGTTTGCGAAATTGACCGCGACATTATCGTCCATCTGCAAAAACAAGCCTTTGCCGAGCAATTACAGATTCACGCAGGCGATGTTTTGCAGTTTGATTTCAATAGCATTGCCGGTAAAAAGAAAATTGTCGGCAACCTGCCCTACAATATTTCCACGCCTTTGCTTTTTAAATTAAGCACTTATGCCGCCGATATTGTGGATATGCACTTTATGCTGCAAAAAGAAGTGGTTGAGCGTATGGTGGCCGAGCCGTGCAGCAACGATTACGGCCGCTTGGGCGTGATGCTGCAATACTTTTTTGAGATGGAATCGCTGATAGACGTGCCGCCCGAATCGTTTATCCCTGCGCCGAAAGTGGATTCGGCGGTGGTACGCATGATTCCGCAGGCAGGACGCATCGGCACGGCGGCGGATTTTGAACATTTTGCCCAAGTGGTCAAACAGGCTTTCGCGCAACGGCGCAAAACCCTGCGTAACAATTTAAAAAATTTGGCCGACGACGCCGCGTTTCAGGCAGCCGGCATCAGCCCGCAACAGCGCGCCGAAGAAGTACCGCCGCAAAACTATGTGCAATTAAGCAATTATCTGATACAGGAAAACACGCAATGACCGTAACCGATACCGATAAAATTATGGTGAGCTTTAAAAACGTTCACAAACATTTCAAAGACCTGCACGTGATTAACGGCGTGAATCTGGATATCCGCCAAGGCGAAGTGGTGGTGGTATGCGGGCCTTCAGGCAGCGGCAAATCCACGCTGATTCGCACGGTAAACCAACTGGAAACCATTGAATCAGGCGAAATTTGGGTGGACGGCGTTAATATTACCGACCCGAAAACCGATTTGAACAAAATCCGCACCGAAGTGGGTTTTGTGTTCCAACACTTTAATTTGTATCCGCATTTAAGCGTGCTGGACAATATTACCCTGTCGCCGATAAAAGTGAAGGGCATGAGCCGCGCCGATGCCGAAGCCAAAGCGGTGGCCTTGTTAGAAAAAGTCGGTTTGGCACACAAAAAAGACGCGCTGCCCGGCCAACTTTCCGGCGGCCAGCAGCAGCGTGTGGCGATTGCACGCGGCTTGGCCATGGAACCGCGCGTAATGCTGTTTGACGAACCGACTTCCGCGCTGGACCCCGAAATGGTGGGCGAAGTGTTGAAAGTAATGAAAGATTTGGCCAAAAGCGGCATGACCATGATGTGCGTCACCCACGAAATGGGTTTTGCCCGAGAAGTGGCCGACCGCATTATTTTTGTTGACCACGGCCAGATTTTGGAAGATGCCGACCCGAAAAGCTTTTTTGAAAATCCGCAAACCGACCGCGCCAAACAGTTTTTAAGCCAAATTATGTCGCACTAACTTTTAGGCTGCCTGACCATGACCCCGAAATCCCTGATTATTGCCAGCCGCGAAAGCCCGCTTGCCATGTGGCAGGCGCGGCACGTTCAAGCACAACTGCAAACCCTTTATCCCGACTGCGCCGTCAGCATTCTGCCGATGACGACACAGGGCGACCAAATTTTAGACAAAACCCTGTCCAAAATCGGCGGCAAAGGCCTGTTTATTAAAGAGCTGGAACACGCCCTGCAAGACGGCCGCGCTGATTTGGCGGTGCATTCCATTAAAGATGTGCCGATGGTTTTGCCCGAAGGTTTTGCGCTGGCGGCCATCGGCAAACGCGCCAATCCCTTTGATGCCTTGGTTTCCAACCGTTATGCGCGTTTAGAAGAACTGCCCGACGGCGCGGTGGTCGGCACTTCCAGCCTGCGCCGCGAAGCGCAGTTACGCGCCCGTTTTCCACGCCTGACCATCCGCCCCTTGCGCGGCAATGTACAAACCCGTTTGGCAAAGCTGGACGCAGGCGAATACGATGCCATTATTTTGGCGGCGGCCGGCTTGGAACGCTTGGGCTTGCAGGAACGCATCCGCACCGTGTTGTCGCCTGCCGACAGCCTGCCTGCGGCAGGGCAAGGCGCGTTGGGCATTGAAATTGCCGCACACCGCACGGATTTGATTGAAGTTTTACTGCCGCTTAATGATGCGCACACCGCCACCTGCGTGACTGCCGAACGCGCTTTGGCACGCGCTTTGGGCGGCAGCTGCCAAGTGCCGTTGGCGGCCTACTGCACGGGCGACGATAACGGTTTGCTGACCTTGCACGGCTTGGTCGGCCACCCCGACGGTTCGCACACGCTGACCGCTTCGGCGCAAGCCCCTGCCCCGTATGCCGACGCGCTCGGCCGCGCGGTGGCGAAAAAGCTGGCCGACGACGGCGCGGAAGAATTGATTGCGGCGGTGTTGGCGGAAAACTGATTCAGGCTGCCTGAAAACGATACGGGACAAATGCAAACCATTTGCATTTGTCCCGTATTGGCGTATAATTAAGTTAAATTATGTTATTTTTGATTAAAATCGCAACGATACGGCGTTGCCAACGCCCTTATGTACTGCCTGTACACGGCGGGCGTTGTCGCCTTGTCTCGTTTTTATTTTCATCAACTATAAAACTCAAAGGAAAAATAATGTCTGTCCGTATCCTGCCCGTTTTACTGCTGCTGGCCGCCTGCCAGCCGAGCCAACAGCAATCCGCCGCCCAACCGGCCGCGCCTGCTTCTGCTCCGGCTTCCGCCGTTGCCGCATCGGGTGCAACAAGTGCATCGGCTGCCGCTGCAAGCGGTGTATCGGCTTCCATTCACGAAGCCCGTTTTGCCGACTACAAACGTTATGCCCAAGAGCAAACCGCCGCTTTGGTGCGCGATACCGAAGCCTTTGTCGCGGCGGTCAAAGCGGGCGATATGGACAAGGCCAAAGCCTTGTATGCTGCCGCCCGTGCGCCTTACGAACGCATTGAGCCGATTGCGTCGCTGTTTTCCGAGCTGGACGAGGCGATTGACGTGCGCGAAGACGATTTCAAGCAAAAAGCCAAAGACCCGGCATTCGGCGGCTTCCACCGCATTGAATACGCGCTGTGGGTGGAAAAAAACACCCAAGCGGTTGCCGCTACCGCCGATAAGCTGCTGGCGGACGTGAAAGCCTTGAATCAGGCGGTGGGCGAGTTGGCCTATTCCGAAGCCAATGCCGCCGCCGTGGTTGGCGGTGCGGCCGAGTTGATTGAAGAAGTGGCGGCCGACAAAATTACCGGCGAGGAAAACCGTTACAGCCGCGCCGATTTAAGCGACTTCCAAGCCAATTTGGACGGTTCTAAAAAAATCGTTGAAATTTATCAAAACGATATTGATAGTGCCAAAGCCGACACCAGCGCGAAACTGAAACAGCAGTTTGCCGATATTGAAACCGTTTTGGGCAAATACCGCGAGGGCGACGGCTTCAAAAGCTACGACAGCTTAAGCGAAGACGACCGCAAGGTTCTGAAAACCAAGCTGAATGCTTTGGCAGAAGAACTGGCCAAACTGCGCGGTTTGCTCGGTTTGGGTTAAACAAAAACAGCAGGCTGCCTGAAAGCGTTTCAGGCAGCCTGTTTAATTGATTGGAGTAATCCCATGTCTGCACC
>JAUNOT010000067.1:0-1389 GCA_030537065.1 Conchiformibius sp. | reverse complement strand
GTTGGCGGCCGGAACGGCTTTAAGTGCCTGTTCAAAAGGGGAGAAAAGTTCACCTCCTGCCGCCGCCCATTCCATGCAGCGTTATGCCTGCTACGGCAAACATCAGGCCGGCATCGTTACCCCACATCAGGCTTTCGGCATAATGTGCGCCTTTGACGTCACCGCCGCCGACCGCAATGCCTTGAAACAAATGCTGATAACACTCAGCCGCCGCATTGAGTTTCTCACCCAAGGCGGCAAACTGGACGACCCCGACCGCAAATTTCCGCCCGCAGGCAGCGGCATTTTGGGGCAAACCGTTCCACCAGACGGGCTGACCGTTACCGTCGGCGTGGGCGCATCACTGTTTGACGCGCGTTACGGCTTGGCGGCACTCAAACCCAAACATTTGAGCGAAATGCCCGATTTTCCCAACGACAAATTACAGGCAGACTGGTGCGACGGCGATTTGTCGCTGCAAATCTGCGCTTTCAGCCCCGAAACCTGCCTGAATGCCCTGCGTGACATCATCAAGCATTTAAGCCCGTTTGCCGTAATTAAATGGAGCATAGACGGTTTTCTGCCCAAAACCGCCGCAGGCAGCGCGGCGCGTAATCTGTTCGGTTTCCGCGACGGCACCGCCAATCCAGATGTTTCGCAAGAAAAAATTGCCCAACAGGTGTTGTGGACGGGCGTAGCAGAAAATGCGCGCGACGAACCCGAATGGACAAAAAACGGCAGCTATCAAGCGGTGCGGCTAATTCGCCATTTTGTGGAATTTTGGGACAGAACGCCGCTTTCCGAGCAGGAAGCCATTTTCGGGCGCGAAAAATACAGCGGCGCACCTTTGGGCATGAAGCGCGAACACGACACCCCCGACTACACGCAAGACCCTGACGGTAAAACCATTCCCAAAGACAGCCATATGCGCCTTGCCAATCCGCGCCATGCCGATTTTATGCGCAAACATCAGCTGTTCCGCCGCCCGTTTAATTACTCGCGCGGCCTGTCCAAAGCCGGGCAGCTGGATGTGGGACTGGTGTTTATCTGTTATCAGGCCAATTTAAGCGACGGTTTTGTGTTTGTGCAAAAACTGCTGGACAGAGAGCCGCTGGAAGAATACATCCGTCCGTTTGGCGGCGGCTATTTCTTTGTGTTACCAGGCTTTCAGGCAGGCGGCTATTTGGGCGAAGGTTTGTTAAACGCCGCCTAAATTCAGGCAGCCTGAAAAACCAAATCCCCTGTTTCCAATCGGAAACAGGGGATTGTTTAATTAAGCTTTAACAAACGCTGCTTACACCACGCCTTGCGCCAGCATGGCTTCTGCCACTTTCTTAAATCCGGCGATGTTTGCACCGTTTACATAGTTCACAAAACCGTTTTCGCTGCCATTGGCCACACAGTTTTCGT
>JAUNOT010000166.1 GCA_030537065.1 Conchiformibius sp. | reverse complement strand
GCCGCGCACCGATTTTGGGTTATGCCGACGACCCTGTAGAACTGTTTTTCCTGCATATCCAAGGTTCGGGCCGCATCCGCACGCCTGACGGCCGCTATATCCGCTTGGGTTTTGCCGACAAAAACAACCACCCCTATGTGTCCATCGGCAAATATATGGCGCAACGCGGCTATCTGCCTTTGGCACAAACTTCCATGCAGGGCATTAAAGCTTGGCTGGCACGCAATCCCGGACGTTTGGCAGAAGTATTGGGACAAAACCCCAGTTATGTATTTTTCCGTCCGCTTGCCGGTGCGCCCGACGAAGGCCCCATCGGCGCATTAGGCGTACCGCTTACCGGCGGCTTTTCCGGCGCGGTGGACAGACAATACATCACTTTGGGCGCACCGATTTATATTGCCACCACCCACCCCGACACACGCGCCGGCCTGAACCGCCTGATTGTGGCACAAGATACCGGCAGCGCGATTAAGGGCGCGGTGCGGGTGGATTATTTTTGGGGTTACGGCGATGCCGCCGGACAAACGGCGGGTAAAATGAAATATCCGGGCTATGTATGGCAGTTATTACCCAACGGCGTATTGCCCACCCGTTAAAAAATGCCGCAACTGCTCCTGTATAAAAATCGGGCAGCACTTTTTGTTACCGAACCAGCCAAGATTTTACATTTACAATCTGAATAATGACCCAAGCTTACCCCATCGCCCATATTATCCATTTATTTTGTGCCGTGATTTTTGTCGGCGGCGTGTTTTTTGAAGCCTTAATCTTAAGCGTATTGCACAGCAAAACTGTTCCCCGCGAAGTGCGGCAGACGGCGGAAAAGGCCATATCGGCACGGGCGGTGCGGGTGATGCCGTTTGTGGTGGCGGGCGTATTTTTGTCGGGGCTGCTGCTGGCGCACCGCTATGCCGCCGTGTTGCGCGCACCGTGGGAATCGGCATTCGGCATACAGTTGGCTTTAAAAATCGCTTTGGCTTGCGGTGTGCTGCTACACTTTTTGATTGCGGTCTGCAAAATGCGGCGCGGCACGCTGACGGCGGCATGGTCGCGTTATATCCATGCGGCGGTGTTGGTGCAGATGATTGCGATTGTGCTGCTGGCCAAAACCATGTTTTATATTGCTTAAACCGAAAACGAAAGGAAACAATGATGAAAATTACCAGCCAATGGGTGGACGGACGCTGTTTTGCCGCCACCAATGAAAGCGGTCACAGCGTGCTGATGGACGGTACGCCCGCCGGTGAAGGCAAACGTGCGCCCAGCCCGATGGAAATGCTGTTGATGGGCGTGGCGGGCTGTTCCAGTATTGATGTGGTGGATATTTTGAAAAAGCAGCGTCAGCAGGTGGTGGACTGTATCGCTACGGTGGAAGGGCAGCGCGCCGATAGTGTGCCGAAGGTGTTTACTGCCATTCATATTCATTTTAAGGTAATCGGCCGCGATCTGCGCGAGGCGGCGGTGGCGCAGGCGGTGCAGTTGTCGGCGGAAAAATATTGTTCGGCATCGATTATGCTGGGCAAGGCAGCGCAGGTATCGCACAGCTTTGAAGTGGTGCAGATGGGTTGAGGGACTGCCTGTTTCGGTGTTATCCTGCAGGCTGTCTGTATTGCATTTTAATTCTATAAGATTATGCAACAGCAACGTTAAGAAGCGTATCAACTGACGGGTGATGTCCTGAAAAGTGTGCTGATAAAAATAAGCAAACAAAAAGCAGCGGGAACAGAGTATATTTAAATGTGTGACGATACCAATAACTCTGAAATATCCTCGCTGCCAAGGACTAAATATAAAGAAAAACGGCTTCAACGGCAACCGCAAACAGAAATATTATTGCAAGATATGCAAACGGTGTTTTATCGGCAACCATGCCTTAAACAACAAAGACTGCCATTCCCAATCAGATTCCCTAATTTGGCGAATGAGTGCCTACGGTAACGGTATCCGCGCTATTTGTGCCATAACGGCTTATAGCCGCGACAAAGTCCAGGCTGCCTAAAAACGCAGCCAATATCAAATCATACCCAAACAAAAGTATTACAATACTTTACAAGTTGATGAGTTCCACATATTTGTTGGAAATAGGAAAAACAAAGTT
>JAUNOT010000066.1 GCA_030537065.1 Conchiformibius sp. | reverse complement strand
CCGTTTACATAGTTCACAAAACCGTTTTCGCTGCCATTGGCCACACAGTTTTCGTGAATGCTTTCCATAATACCAGCCAAGCGTTGGTCCACTTCTTCGCGGGTCCAAGACAGGCGAATAGCGTTTTGGCTCATTTCCAAACCGGAAGTGGCAACACCACCTGCATTGGATGCTTTACCCGGCGCGTACAAAATCTTCGCATTAACAAAGGCTTCCACCGCACCCAAAGTAGAAGGCATATTCGCGCCTTCCGCCACGCAGATACAGCCGTTGCCCAACAAGGTTTTGGCATCGTTTTCGTCCAACTCGTTTTGAGTGGCGCAGGGCAAGGCCACATCGCACGCCACGCCCCAAGGACGTTTGCCTTCAAAGAATTGCAGGCCTTGTTCTTTGGCGTAAACCGCCAGCCGCTCGCGGCGCACTTCTTTCAATTCCATCAAGGCAGCCAGTTGTGCTTCAGTCATGCCGTTGTCGCCAAACTGTACGAAGCCGCCCGAATCGGACACGGTCAGCACTTTCGCGCCCAGTTGAATGGCTTTTTCGGCGGCGTATTGTGCCACATTGCCCGAACCGGAAATCAAAACGCGTTTGCCTTCAAAGCTTTCGCCTTTGGTTTTCAGCATGTGTTCAGCAAAGTACACCGTGCCGTAACCGGTGGCTTCGGGGCGAATCAGGCTGCCGCCGTAGGGCAAACCTTTACCGGTCAGCACGGAAGCAAATTCATTGCGGACACGTTTGTATTGGCCGTATAAGAAACCGATTTCACGACCGCCCACGCCGATGTCGCCGGCGGGCACGTCCAAATCCGCACCGATGTGGCGCGACAGCTCGGTCATAAAGGCTTGGCAGAAGCGCATCACTTCGCCGTCTGATTTGCCTTTGGGGTCAAAATCGGAACCGCCTTTGCCGCCGCCCATCGGCAAGGTGGTCAGAGAGTTTTTAAATACTTGTTCAAAAGCCAAAAATTTCAGTACGCCCAAATCCACGGTGGGGTGGAAGCGCAAACCGCCTTTGTACGGACCAATCGCCGAATTCATTTGCACACGGTAGCCGCGGTTCACCTGCACTTTGCCTTGGTCGTCCACCCAAGACACGCGGAACATAATCACGCGCTCGGGTTCAACGATGCGCTCCAACAAACCGGCCTGACTGTAGCGCGGATTTTTCGCCAAAAACGGTTGCAGGCTGCCGAACACTTCTTCTACGGCTTGGTGAAACACGGTTTGGTTGGGGTCGCGTTGTTTGATTGTTTGAAACAGGGCGTTTAAATCGCTCATGTTATTGCTCCTTAAGGGGGTGAAGACAGGGGAAATATTGTTCTGATAACTGTAATTAAACTACAAGTCGCTGACCTGTTTAAGAAAATTCTTGTTTCCTTACAGCAGGGCAAAGTTTAACAAGGTTTAACACAATTTACCAGTAGCCTGCCCAAGATTCGCGCAAATTTCTTTTTAAATGGCAGGAAAATTTGACTTGACGCAATTTTTTGCGATAACAGCAAGGTGTTTGTGAGATAAAAACGGCGGTAACGGTCGGTTTTCAGGCTGCCTGAAAAACGGATACGGTTGTAATTGGCATGAAACAAATTACACGGGTTTCAGGCAGCCTGTAATTTTATGCCGTCAGCGTGCCTTTGGTGGACGGCATCCGCCCCGCCATGCGCTCGTCGTGCTGCACCGCCATCCGCAGCGCACGTCCAAAGGCTTTAAACACGGTTTCGGCCTGATGGTGGGCGTTTTTGCCGCGCAGATTGTCAATATGCAGGGTAATCATGGCGTGATTGACCAAGCCGTGAAAAAACTCTTCCGCCAAATCCACATCAAACGTGCCGATGCGGGCACGGGTGTAGTCTACATGGTAGTGCAGCCCCGGACGGCCGGACAAATCCAGCACCACGCGGCTCAAGGCTTCGTCCAAAGGCACGTAGGCATGGCCGTAACGGGTAATGCCGCTTTTATCGCCCCACGCTTGGCGCAAGGCTTGCCCCAAAGTGATGCCGATGTCTTCCACGCTGTGGTGGTCGTCAATATGCAAATCGCCTTTGCAGGTAATGTCCAAATCAATCAGGCCGTGACGGGCGATTTGCTCAAGCATATGTTCAAAAAAGGGAATGCCGGTATCAAAACGGGCTTTGCCCGTGCCGTCCAGATTGACGGAAACGGTAATTTGGGTTTCGCTGGTATGGCGGGAAACGGTGGCGGTTCGCATGGTTTTTCTTTCTAAATGGATTTTAAAACGTTGATAACGAGATTGTTTTGTTCGGGTGTACCGACGGTTAAACGCAGGCAGTTATCCAATAAAGGATGGCTGCCGTGCAGTTTTTTCACCAGAATCTTGTTATCCCATAATTTTTGATAGGCGGCTTCGGCATCGGGCAGGCGCACGGTAATAAAATTGGCCTGACTGGCAAATGCCGTTGCGCCGTCCAACTCTTGCAGCGCGGCATACAAACGGCCGCGCTCTTGTTTTAAGCGCTCAACGGTTTGATTGACCACATCAATATGTTGCAGGGCAAAACGGGCGGCGGTCAGGCTTAAGGCATTCATATTATAAGGCGGCGTGATTTTCGCCAGCTCGTTCATCACGGCAGGGCTGCCTGCGGCATAGCCCAAGCGCAGTCCGGCAAAACCGATTTTGCTTAAGGTACGCAAGACAATCAGGTTTTCAGGCTGCCCGGCACGCGCCAAAAAGCTGTCGCCGCTAAATGCGCCGTAGGCTTCGTCCACCACCACCAAACCTTCGGCGGCAGCAATCACCGCTTCCACTTCGGCGCGGTCAAACATCACGCCGGTGGGGTTGTTGGGATAGGCCAGAAAAATCAGCGCGGGGCGGTGGGTTTTCACCGCCGCCAACACGGCCGGCAAATCTAAAGAAAAATCGGCTTTTAACGGTACGCCGATGCATTCCATGCCGAATAACTCGGCATTGCGGCGGTACATCACAAAGCTGGGTTCCAACACCAGCATTTTGGCCTGCGGCCGCGCCACCAGCATGGTCAGCAGTTGAATCAGCTCGTCCGAGCCGTTACCCAAGGCAATTTGCGCGGTTTCGGGAACGGCAAACGCCTGCCGCAGGGCTTCAGGCAGTCCCGATGCGGCGGGGTTGGGGTAGCGGTTGATTTCGGCACGGCCAAGCTGTTGCGCCAATTCGTTTTGCAGCGTTTCGGGCAAGCGGTAGGGGACTTCCATCGCGTCCAGCTTGATAAAGTTTTCAGGCAGCACGGGGACGGCATAGGCTTGGGAAGTGAGAATGTCGGGACGGATAAAACGGACGGGCATGGCGGTTCTCGGCAAAAAAGCGCAATGTAACATAAACGGCAGGCAGTTGTGCGGCGGTTGAAAGCGGCTGGGCTGCGGCGGTACAATCCGCCGACCAACCGACAGGATTATTCAGGAAATTATTATGGATGTGCGTTACGCCGTTTTCGGCAATCCCGTTGCCCACAGCCGTTCGCCGCAAATTCACCGTCTGTTTGCCGAACAGGAAGGGGTCAAGATAGATTACGGCCGTATTTTGGCCGATTGCAGTGCCGATGCGTTTCGGGCGGCGGTGCATATTTTTTTCCACAGCGGCGGGCAGGGTGCAAATGTAACCGTGCCGTTTAAAGAATATGCTTTGCAGTTTGCCGACGAAGCCGCCGACCGCGCCCGTGCCGCCGGTGCCGCCAATACTTTAATCAGGCTGCCTGAAGGCCGTATCCGTGCCGATAATACCGACGGGGTCGGTTTGATGCGCGATATTGCCGATAATCTGAATATGGATTTATCCGGCAAACGGGTGTTGCTGCTGGGTGCGGGCGGTGCGGCGCGTGGGGTGGTGCTGCCCCTGCTGGCACGGCAGCCGGCCGAAGTGGCGGTGTGCAACCGCAGCCACGACAAGGCTTTGCGTTTGGCCGCACACTTCGGCATCCGTGCGCTGCAAATTACCGAATTGCCCGCGCAATCGTTTGATGTGGTGATTAACGCCACTTCAGGCAGCCTGAAACAGCAGTTGCCTGCCGTTCCGGCACAGATTTTCCGACATTGCGCCTTGGCTTACGATTTGGTTTATGACGACCATGCCACCGTATTTATGCGTTTTGCCGCCGAACATGGCGCAGCCTGTACCGCAGACGGCTTGGGTATGCTGGTGTGTCAGGCGGCCGAATCCTACCGCCTGTGGCGCGGTTTTGAACCGGACACCGCGCCGGTTATCCACGCCCTGCGACATGGGGAAAAATAATGTCGTATATCAAATATTTCCTGCTGCTTCCCGTAGCGGTTTGGGTATTGTTTAACGTTTGGGTGTACGGCAGCGTGGTATCGCTGCGGGCATTGGCACCGGCCGACACCGCCTTTATGCGGATGCGGACGGAACGGGTGGCGGCCGAGCGTCCGCAGCAGCAAACCGACTACCGTTGGGTACCCTACGGGCAGATTTCGCCGCAGTTAAAAAAAGCACTGATTGCTTCCGAAGATGCCGCTTTTACCCGACACAACGGCTTTGACTGGAAAGGCATCACGCAGGCGGCCAAGCGCAACAGTCGCAACGGCGGCGTGCGTGCGGGCGGTTCAACCATCAGTCAGCAGTTGGCCAAAAACCTGTTTCTAAACGACAAACGCAGCTATTGGCGTAAAAGCGAAGAAGCCTTGATTACCGCCATGCTGGAAGCCGCTGCCGACAAACAGCGTATTTACGAACTGTATTTGAATGTGATTGAGTGGGACTACGGCGTTTATGGCGCGGAAGCGGCAGCACAACATTTCTACCGCCGTCCTGCCGCCGCCTTGGACAAAGTTCAGGCAGCCCGTCTGGCCGCACGTGTACCCTCGCCCCTGCATTATGCCGACCACCCGCGCGATGCCCGCCTGCAACGCAAAACGGCGCTTATCCTCAAACGCATGAATACGGCGGTCATTCCCTAAAAACAAAATGTTGTGCGTTTGAAACGCCCGTGCCGCCGCCCTTACGCACATTTGCCACAATATATCTGATAATCTTGTATAATTACACCGTTTTGCCGTATTTAAAGGTTTTTTACCGACACGCAATACGGGTTGAAATGCCGCCGTCCGCCGCCTTTTCAGGCAGCCTTCCGAATACAACAGCAACTAGGTAAACAACAATGAGCATAGGTTTATTGCGGGTACTGACACAGCAAAAACTGGTTCCCGAAGACAAAATCAAAAAATACCAGCAGGCCTTGGAAAACAAAAAAGACGTGATGAAAATGTTTTTTGACGACAAAATCATCACCCCCGAAGGCCTGTCCGACCTGCTGTCGCGTATGTTCAACTACCCGCAGATTGACTTGAATCGCTTTCCGCGCAGCAAAGTTCTGACCGACTTGATTGACGAGGACTTGATTGCCGCTCACCGTTGCGTGCCTCTGTTCAAACGCGGGCGCAAGTTGTTTATGGCGGTGTCCGACCCCACCCGCATTCAAAGCCTGCAAAAACTGGTGTTTTCCAGCGGTTTGACCGTAGATTTGATTTTGGTGCGCGACGACCATCTGAACAACTTTTTGGAGTGGCTCGGCCAAAGCAATACCCGCCTGCTGAAAGAAATGGGTATGGACAGCGCCCTGCAGGAAGCGCAGGCACAAACCATGATTGTGGACGGCGAGGAAGAAGAAGACGGTCCCGTTGCCCGCTTTATTCAAAAAATCCTGTCCGATGCCATCAATGCCGGCGCATCGGATATCCATTTTGAGTTTTACGAATTTATGGCGCGGGTACGTTTCCGCGTGGACGGTGTGCTGCGTGAAGTAGTACAGCCGCCGCTTAACCTGCGCAGCCAGTTGGCATCGCGGATTAAAGTGATGGCCAAACTGGATATTTCCGAAAAACGCGTACCGCAGGACGGCCGTATCCAGCTGCAATTCGGCAAAGGCACCAAAGCGATTGACTTCCGTGTGAACACCATGCCCTGTCTGTTCGGCGAAAAAGTGGTGATGCGTATTCTGAACTCCGATGCCGCCAGCCTGAATATTGACCAACTTGGTTTTGAGCCCTTCCAAAAAGATTTGATTATGGAAGCGATTAACCGGCCGTACGGCATGGTGTTGGTAACCGGCCCGACCGGTTCGGGTAAAACCGTATCGCTTTACACCTGCCTGAACATTCTCAATACCGACGACGTGAATATTTCCACCGCCGAAGACCCGGCCGAGATTAACCTGCCCGGCATCAATCAGGTAAACGTCAACGACAAGCAGGGCTTAACCTTTGAAGCCGCACTAAAAGCGTTTCTGCGTCAGGACCCGGACATCATCATGATTGGTGAGATTCGCGACTTGGGTACGGCCGACATCGCCATTAAAGCTGCCCAAACCGGCCACATGGTATTTTCTACCCTGCACACCAACAACGCCCCCGCCACCCTGTCGCGGATGCTGAATATGGGCGTGGCACCGTTTAACATCGCCAGCTCGGTCAACCTGATTATGGCGCAGCGTTTGGCGCGACGTTTGTGTCCTGCCTGCAAAGCACCGATGGAACGTCCACCCAAGCCTGCCCTGCTCCGTGCCGGTTTTAAAGAAGAAGATTTGGCAAAAGAATGGACCATGTACCGTCCGGTCGGTTGCGATGTTTGCAAAGGCAAAGGCTATAAAGGCCGTGCCGGTCTGTATGAAGTGATGCCGATTACGGAAAAAATGAAAGCCGTGATTATGAACAACGGTACGGAAGTGGATATTTCCAATATTGCCTACGAAGAAGGTTTGGTCGATTTGCGCCGCTCCGGCCTGCTGAAAGTGATGCAGGGCATTACTTCGCTGGAAGAAGTGATTGCCACCACCAACGAATAATTTAATTTAAACACAAGGTCTTATTATGGCTGCCAGAAAACCCGTTAAAAAAGTGCCCGCCAAAAAGGCAACGGCACTCAAACCGCAGAAAAAAGAAAAAGGTAACCGCTATCAGTTTGAAGGCCGGAACCTGCAAACCGAGTCCATTGTGCGTGGCGAGGTTATTGCCCGTAACGAGGAAGAAGCCCGCCAGAAGTTGCAGCGCCGTCAGGTAAAGGTGTTGCAAATCACCAAAATGAAAAAGGCGCGTGATAAAAAAATCACTTCCGCCGATATTACCGTGTTTACCCGCCAGCTTTCCACCATGATGAAAGCCGGTCTGCCTTTAATGCAGGCATTTGATATTGTGGCAAAAGGCCACTCCAATGCTTCCATGACAAAATTGCTGTTGAGTGTGCGCGGCGATGTGGAGCAGGGTACGTCTTTGGCAGAGGCTTTTGCCAAACATCCGAAGGAATTTGATAAGTTTTACTGCAATCTGGTGGCTGCAGGTGAGGCCGGTGGTGTATTGGAAACGCTGTTGGACAAGCTGGCAACCTATAAGGAAAAAACCCAAGCCATTAAGAAAAAGGTAAAAAGTGCGCTGACTTATCCTATTTCCATTGTGGTGGTGGCCGTGGTGTTGGTGATTGTGATGATGATGTTCGTGCTGCCTGAATTTAAAAAGGTATATGACAGCATGGGCGCACCCCTGCCGCCGCTTACCCAGTTTATGATGAATATATCGGATATGTTTGTAGAACACGGCTGGTTAATTATTTTAGCACTGGTCGGCTCAGTGGTCGGCTTAATACAGTTTCACCAGCGTTCCCCGTCTTTTCAGAAGAAAGTGGATGCTTGGATGCTAAAAATGCCGATTTTCGGCGATATTGTGCAAAAAGCCACGATTGCGCGTTGGGCGCGTACCACTGCCACGCTGTTTGCAGCGGGTGTTCCTTTGGTGGAAGTGTTGGATTCGGTAGCCGGTGCATCGGGCAATATTATTTATGAAGAAGCAACCAATGAAATCCGCAGTAAGGTAAACCAAGGTATTTCATTAACTTCCGGTATGCAGGCTGCACAGATTTTCCCGAATATGGTGGTGCAAATGGCTTCTATCGGTGAAGAATCGGGTGCATTGGACGATATGTTAAACAAGGTAGCAGAGTTTTATGAAGATGAAGTGGACAATGCCGTTGCCATGTTGTCTTCATTGATGGAGCCGGTGATTATGGTGGTTTTGGGTTTAATTATCGGTACCATTCTGGTGGCCATGTACCTGCCCCTGTTCAATCTGGGTAATGTGGTCAGCTAATAATGGAAGAAATGGCAATTTTCGCTGCCGTCCTGCTCGGATTGATGGTCGGCAGCTTTCTGAATGTGGTGGTGTACCGCCTGCCGGTGATGATGGAACGCGGCTGGCTGAACGAAGCCAAGCTGATTTTGCAGGAGCGGATTCAAACCGTATTGGCGTGGCTGCCTGAAAACAAAACGGCCGAAGCGCAAAAGCTGCTCGGCGTACAGGAAGAAGCCCCGTTTAATTTGCTGGTGCCGCGTTCGCGCTGCGGCAGCTGCGGTGCGCCCGTTAAGGCTTGGCAGAATATTCCCGTTATCAGCTGGCTGCTGCTGCGCGGCCGCTGCCACAGCTGCCAAACGCCAATTAGCATCCGTTATCCCTTGGTGGAACTGCTGACCGCGCTGCTGTTCGGCGCAGTGGCGTGGCAGTACGGCTGGACGGAAATTACCGTTTGGGGCTGCCTGCTGACGGCTTTTGTGCTGGCCTTAACCTTTATTGATGCCGACACGCAGTTGCTGCCTGACCAATTAACCCTGCCTTTGGTATGGCTGGGACTGCTGTTTAACCTGCACACCGGCTTTGTCAGCCTGCCGCAGGCGGTGTGGGGCGCGGTGGCCGGTTATATGAGCTTGTGGCTGATGTTCCATCTGTTTAAGCTACTGACCGGCAAAGACGGCATGGGCTACGGCGACTTTAAAATGCTGGCAGCAGTCGGCGCATGGACGGGCGTGTCCGCCCTGCCGATTGTAGTGTTGGCCGCTTCGCTGGTGGGCATTGCCGCCGCCCTGATTAAACGGGTTTCACGCGGTCAGCCGATGGCATTCGGCCCCTGTTTGGCGGTATCCGGCTGGCTGGTGTTTTTGTTCCACGCACCTGCACAGGCTGCCTTAAACTGGTGGCTGACCAAATCAGGCTTTTGAGTATGACAACTTGGGTAGCCCTAACCGGCGGCATTGGCAGCGGAAAAAGCCAAGCCGCCCTTTATTTCAGGCAGCTTGGCGTGCCGGTGATTGATGCCGATGCGGTTAACCGCGAGCTGATTAGTACGCCCGACCATCCTGCCCTGCAACAGATTGCCACCCTGTTCGGCAAAGAAATGCTGGACGAAAATGGCTGCCTGAACCGGCCGCGGATGCGCCAACTGATTTTCAGTCAAGCCGAAGCCAAACAGCAACTGGAATCCGTGCTGCACCCCTTTATTTTAGACGGCATCCGCCAACAGCAGGCACAGCACCGAGATGCCGTTTACGGCATGGTGGAGCTGCCCACCCTGACCGAACACCCCCATTTCCGCCCTTTGGTGGCACGGGTGTTGCTGATACACAGCAGCGAAAAGCTGCGTATTGAGCGCGTGATGCAGCGCAACGGATTGAGCAAAAAAGAAGTCTGTGCCATTATGGCGGCGCAGGCAAGCGACAGCGAGCGTTTGACGGCTGCCGACGACATCATTCACAATACAGGCAGCCTGAAAGCATTATCTGAAGCGGTATTCAGGCAGCATTTGATTTATCAAAGGATTTTTAATGCTCTACTTTGACTACCCCCTTTCCGAGCGTATCCGCAACTTTGTCCGTATCCGCCAGTTGGACGAGCGTTTTCGGGAAACCTTGGCGGCAGAAGGTAAATGGCTGCACCATGTGGCGGTATGCACCCTGTTTGAAATTACCGAATGTGCCTCGCGTGCCGACCTAAAACGCGACCTGCTGCACGAGCTGGAACGCCAGCGTATGCAGCAAAACGCCCAAGCCGAACCCGACCGCGAGCGGGTGGAAAAACTCAATCAGGCCATCAGCGGGCTGCAATCGGCCAACCGCCAGTCGGCGCAGTCCTTGCGTGAAAACGAATGGCTGACCGCGTTCAAACAACGCCTGTCCATTCCCGGCAGCACCACGGCGGTGGAGCTGCCCAGCTATCATTACTGGCTGAATCAGGACGCGGAGCAGCACCGTGCCTATCTGGGCAAATGGATTCAGCCCGCCCAACCCGTTTTACAGGCGGTGGCATTGGTGTTGGAAAGTTTGGAAAAACACCGTCAGGTTTTGTCCTGCGAAGCCAAAGCGGGTGTGTATCAGCACGGCGGACTGATTCAAACTACCCACCTGCTGCGTATCGGCGTAGACCCCGCCCATGAAGTCGTACCTGATGTTTCCGCCAATAAATATTTTACCAATATCAGTTTTTTACAGGCCAATCAGGAAAGCACCCGCAGCAAGCAGGCGGAAAAAGATTTAAGTTTTGAATTGATTTTATGCAGTTTGGATGCGGCAAAATAAAAAACAGGCTGCCTGAAAAGTTTTCAGGCAGCCTGTTTTGATTATTTGCCGTTTAATAAAGTGGCGGCGCGTAGGGCAAAATAGGTCAGAATCCCGTCTGCGCCGGCGCGTTTGAATGCCAACAGGCTTTCCAACATCACTTTGTCGCCGTCTAACCAACCGTTTTGCGCGGCTGCCTGCAACATGGCGTATTCGCCCGACACCTGATAGGCAAAAGTGGGTACGCCGAATTGGTCTTTAACGCGGCGGACAATATCCAAATAAGGCATACCGGGTTTCACCATCACCATATCCGCGCCTTCTTGAATATCCAAGGCGATTTCGTGCAAGGCTTCATCGCTGTTGGCGGGGTCCATTTGATAGCTGTCTTTGGTGGACTTGCCCAAATTGCCTGCGCTGCCGACAGCATCGCGGAACGGTCCGTAAAAGGCGGAAGCGTATTTGGCGGAATACGCCATAATGCGGGTGTGGATGTGTCCGTGTTGTTCCAAAGCCTGACGGATTGCGCCTATGCGTCCGTCCATCATATCAGACGGGGCGACGACTTGTGCGCCTGCTTCGGCGTGGCTGAGGGCTTGTTTGACCAACACTTCTACGGTTTCATCGTTTAACACATAGCCTGTGTCATCGGTTAAACCGTCTTGTCCGCTTAAAGTATAGGGGTCAAGCGCGACATCGGTCATGATGCCCAATTCGGGAAACTCGCGGCGCAGGGTGCGCACAGTGGTTTGTACCAAGCCTTCGGGATTATAGGCTTCGGCGGCATCGGCACTTTTGTTGCCATCGACTACAGGAAACAGCGCCAGCATGGGAATCCCCAGCTTGAGGGCGTGTTCGGCGGTGTGCAGCAGCAAGTCAAGGCTTTGCCGTTTGATACCGAGCATGGACGCGATTTCCTGCTCGCGTTTTTGTCCGTCCAACACAAACACGGGGTAAATCAAATCGGCGGGGGTGAGAACGGTTTCGCGCATTAGGCGGCGGGAAAAATCGTCGCGGCGCATACGGCGCATACGGGTGGCGGGAAAAGGGCGGTGGGGGAAGTTCATAAAAGTTCCTTTGGGTTAAATATGGTTAGGGCGTGTCCCCATTTGCTTATGCGGCGGTATTTTTGGCACAAATCCACGTCTGCCGCGTTAAAAATCCTTGCAAGGTGTCCAACCTTGCGCGGATTTTTGCCTTGCATACGCGGATTTTTACTCAAAAAACCGCT